>CAYUTR010000309.1:0-6186 GCA_964447465.1 uncultured Chryseobacterium sp. | reverse complement strand
ACGATGCAATCATTTCTGATGAACTGAATCACGCATCGATCATCGATGGAGTGCGTTTGTGTAAAGCGCAACGTTTCCGCTACAAGAATTGTGACATGGCCGATCTTGAAACGCAATTGCAGGCGGCTGCAAATTGTCGTTTCAAAATTATCGTAACCGACGGTGTATTCTCCATGGACGGATACGTTGCTCCAATGAAACAGATTTGTGATCTCGCTGATAAATACAAAGCACTTGTAATGGTCGACGAAAGTCACGCCACAGGTTTCATTGGTAAAACAGGTCGCGGTGCAATTGAAGCTGGCGATTGCATGGGACGAGTTGACATCATCACCGGCACACTCGGCAAAGCAATGGGCGGTGCAATGGGTGGATTCACTACGGGCAAAAAAGAAATCATCGAGATGCTGCGTCAGCGTTCGCGTCCGTATTTATTTTCGAATTCGTTGGCACCTTCCATTGTTGGTGCGTCCATCGCAGTGTTCGACATGCTGAGCGAAACAACGGCGTTGCGCGATAAGCTCGAAGCAAACGTAAAGTACTTTAAGCAGGGAATGGATCGCATCGGTCTCGAATACCGTAAAGGCGAATCTGCTATTGTTCCGGTGATGTTGTACGATGCAAAACTCTCACAGCAATTCGCAGAACAATTACTCGCAGAAGGAATTTACGTGATCGGTTTCTTTTATCCGGTGGTGCCGAAAGAGCAGGCGCGCATACGTGTACAGCTGAGCGCGGCGCACGAGAAAGAACATCTCGACAAAGCAATTGCTGCGTTTGAGAAAGTTGGGAAAGCACTTGGTGTGATTAAACATGTACATGCGTAAATGCCTTCGACTTCCTAAACTTGTCCTGTTCGGCACGCTGGTAATAATTCTCGGCTGTCCACTATTCACTGTTGCACAAACTGATAGTTTACAGCGCGAATTAAAAGCAGCGAAAGAGGATACAACGAGAATGCTCATTTACAGCAGACTCGCACTTATTCCTGCGCAGGATGTAAAATTGTCGATATCGTATCTCGATTCTGCCCTTGTAATCGGTGAACGCGTTACAGACAAAAATTATGTCGGCCGCATCATCAAAAACAAGGGAGAAGTTTTCACCATAAAAGCACTTCCTGACAGCGCGATATTTTACTTCAAGCAGGCGATTGACGTTTATACGCTTACCGCCAACTGGCAGGAGTTGAGCATGACGTACTATTCTATTGCTAACGCTTACAGTGCACTCGAACAAAATGAACTCGCACTTGAATCATTTATAGCGGGTTTTACTGTTGCGGACCAACACAACATTAAACGCAGCAAGGCCTACAACAAAAACGGTTTGGCGACGATTCACTTCAAGATGAAGAATTATCCGGAAGCTACACGGAATCACCTCGAGGCACTTAAGGTTTCATTGGATGTCGGTGATCCGAAATTAACAGGTTGGATTTATACCGGACTTGGTCAGACATTGCTTTCTACTGGCAGTCTCGATTCCGCACTCACTTATTTTAATGGTGCACTCGCTAGTTATTCCTCCGTAGATTATCTCCCTGGAGTAGCAGCAGCACACAATAATATCGGCGTGACTTACTGTTATCAGGAGAAGTATAATGAAGCTATTCCCCACTATCGCATTGCGGCGAGTACCAAGCACGAGTATGGAGAATTACACGGAGAGTCAACTGCACTCAATAATATTTCGCAGCTGTATGTACTGACCGATCAACCCGATAGCGCAGTATTTTATGCCCTGGCTTCCTTGCGCATCGCTTCTGGCCTTTCATCGCTTAATCACAAAAAAATGGCGTATGGTTATGTGGCCGACGCGTACGCTTCTGCCGAACAGTTCGACAGCGCCTATAAGTATGAACGCCTGTTTAAGAACTATACTGATTCCATCAACGACAAAAATCTCAATGACCAGATCAGTGAGATGCGGGCGAAGTACGATAACGATCAGCAGCAGCAGCAGATTGCCCTGCTTGAGAAAAACAACGAGATCGGTCAGCTGTGGAATTATTTTTTCGCAGCTGCAGGAGGATTGGTTCTTGTAGTGGCAATTTTCGTCTTCGCACGTTATCGTTCGAAAAAGAAAGCGAATGAATTACTGGAAATGCAGAACAACCAGATCAGCGAACAGAAAAAAGAAATTACTGACAGCATACAGTACGCGAAACGGATTCAGCAGGCATTGCTCGCGTCATCCTCGTTGATCAGGAAACACTTACGTGATCATTTTATTCTGTACCAGCCAAAGGATATTGTATCCGGCGATTTCTACTGGGCATCTGCAAAAAATAATTCATTCTGGATTGCAGTGTGCGATTCTACAGGACATGGTGTGCCGGGCGCTTTTATGAGTTTGCTGAACACTACCTTCCTCAGCGAAGCGATCAATGAAAAAGCATTTGAACATCCGGGAGAAGTATTTGACTTTACGCGCAGAAGGTTGATTGAAAGTTTATCGCATGCCGACGAGGAGGAAAGCGGTGGTAACGACGGAATGGATGCGATACTGCTGAAGATATCAGGCAACGAAATTGAGTACTGCGGTGCGAATGGTTCGGGCATCCTCGTTCGTAACGGTGAAGTAACTGAATTGACAACCGACAAAATGCCCGTGGGACGTTCGCCACGTGAAACTGTTGAATTTTCAACGCATAACCTGAACGTACAAAGCGGTGATATCATTTATCTTTTTACCGATGGTTACGCCGATCAGTTTGGCGGAGCGAAAGGAAAGAAGTTCAAGCGCAAAACGCTGGTTGAACATCTCGTCAGGAATCATCAGCGTTCTTCATCGGAACAAAAACTTATGCTTGAACAGAATCATGTGGAGTGGAAAGGTCAGCTCGAACAGATTGATGATATACTCGTCGTTGGTCTGTTTTTCTGAGGAATTATTCATGTTTCATTATATTGCTGATTGATATGCACTTTTCCCGGGAATGGCTTAACAAAGAACTGGCTACAATTCCGACCGAAGAAAAACGGACGGAGCTGAAGATGATGTTCCTGAATAATGCTGCAGACCTGCTTGTTGAGGAATGCGAGGAGTTGTCGAAGGAGTTGTCGGAAAAAGCGGAAAGAGAAAATGATCTCGGCCTCAAAGCGTACCTCATAGTGCATAAAGCATTTTCGGGCGTTTCAAAAGGCATAGCTCCTGAAAAATTTATCAGCGATATGCGTCTTGCAGAGCAAATGGTAGCAGGCCTGAACAACAATACCGGCGCCGCGGTTGTTCTCCAGATGTGTGCATTCAATTATTGGGCTTCAGGGGATCGCGATAGGGCTTTTGAATTATCATACGCTTCACGCAAAGTTCACCCGCTTTACAAAAATGAAGGTTACGGCTGGTCCGATTTTCAGCTAGCCGTTTTTCATTCGGACCTGAAGGATTACCAAAACGCAACAAAGTATTTTCAGAGCGCGGAACTGCTTGCTCAAGACAATAAATACACCTACCAACTTGCGAGGATTTACTCCGGCCAGGCTGCCGTTGCAATTGCAGAAAATCGTATGGATGATGCGATGCAGCTCAATGAAAAAGCATTGAATGCGTATCGCGAATCAGGTCATCACACTGCGGTCAGCCGTGCATTGAACGATCTTGGAGTTATTTACTTCAGGAAGGGTGAAGTTGCCCGCGCGAAAGAATCGCTGAACGAAGCGTTGGAAATCCGGAACAAGATGCATTACTGGCCGGGGCTTACCACAACTCAAATTGAACTTGCACGGATTCATCTTTCCGAGAAATCGTATGACGTAGCCGAAAAACTTCTTTGCGAATCGCTTGAACTGAGCATGCAAATGAATGCCCGCCAAAAAGCGATTTTGTGTCATACACTACTTTCAGAATTGCATAAAATCAAGGGCAATTTTCAATTAGCACTGGAACATCTTGAAAACAGTTACCGGCTCAAAACAGAAATTGCCGGTGAAGAGGCTTCGAACCGCATCAAGCAACTTCAGAATATGCATGCTACGGAACAGGCCGACCAGGAAGCAGAAATTCATCGACTGAAACACGTTGAGCTGAAACAAGCGTACGATGCAATCGAAGATCAGAACAAAAGTATTCTCGACAGCATCAATTATGCACAACGCATTCAGTCTGCCCTGCTCGGATCGCGCTCAATGCTCAGCAATAACATTCCGCAAAGTTTTGTCTTATACAAACCGAAAGACATTGTCTCCGGCGATTTCTGGTGGTGTGTAGAACAGAATGATGAATTCTGGTTTGCAGTTGCAGACTGTACCGGCCATGGCGTTCCGGGAGCGTTCATGTCGTTGCTCAACATCAATCTGTTGAACCGAGCATTGGCTGAACATAAAAATGCAAGTCCTGCGTTTCTGCTTGATGAAGTGCGGACACAGGTAATTGCTTCACTCAATCGCGAAGGACAGGAAGAAGCGCGTGACGGAATGGATGTAGTGCTTTGCGCACTCAACAAAAACGGAAGACTTCGTTTCGCTTGCGCAAATAACACGCTTGTACACGTGCGCAATGGTGTTCTCACTCCGCATGGACCTGACAAATTTCCGGTTGGATTAAGTCCGACTGAAGTGCCACTGCCTTTCACAGAATTTGAATTGATGCTTTCGAAAGGCGATTGTGTTTACCTCAGCACTGATGGATTTGCAGATCAGTTCGGTGGAACCAAAGGCAAAAAGTTCAAGCAGAAAAGATTGCGCGAGCTTTTTGTACAGAACACGTTGCTTCCGCTTGCTGAACAGGAATCTATCCTGGAAAAAGAATTTGAATCGTGGAGAGGAAACCTCGAACAGGTGGATGACGTACTTGTAATGGGCTTCCGCTTCAATTAATGTACTTTTGAAACAATGCTGTTCAAACGCATTTTCGTTCTGTGTTGCCTGCTGGTGATTTTCACCGGAAGCAATCTGCATGCGCAACTGCCGAAAGTACAGGCTCCATCCAAGCGCTCAATTACCGATCTGCTGGCATTACCCGACGACACAATGAAGGTGCTCTACTTCAATCGTGTGGCGTGGGACACTGCTTATTACAATCTCACGTTGGGTGCTGAATATGCCGAAGAGGGATTGAAAGTTGCGAAGAGAATCAAGTACGATCTCGGAACGATTATGTTGTTGAATACGCTTGGTGCTACTTACAACGACATGGGCGAGTATGACGAGGCACTCGCGGCACACATAGAAGGTTTGCAGTACTGTGAGAAGTATGGTGATCCACGCCGTACAGGAACTTGTTTGATGAATATGTCGCTGGTGTATTCATCCATGGGAGATACAGTTAGCGCGCGAAATGCTCTGGAAAAATCGGTTGCTGAATATGAAAGTATTGGCTACGAGCGTGGTCTTTCTGCAGTGTACATCAATCTGGGTTCGCTGTATATGCGGACTAATTACTTCGATAAAGCAAAGGACTGTTTCAGAAAATCCCAACTCCTTGCCGACAAAATGGACGTGGCCTTAATTGAAGCACATTCGTGGAGCGCCCTAGGCGTTTGTCACGCACATGAAGGTGACCACGATTCTGCAGACTACTGTATGGCGCGCTCACACGCAATTGCGGATACAATGAATGATCCGTATACAATGGCGCAGGTGATGTCAAACAACGCCTCGATGTACACCTACCGCGACGATTTCGCAGGGTCAGAACGATGCTGGAGGGTAGCCCTGACCAATTTCAGCAGGATTGGTGTGCGCGAAGAAGTCGTTGATATTTATCACAATCTCTCTGAAATGTTCCGGCATACAGGGAAAACAGACAGTGCATTGTTGTACTGGAAGAGATACATGCTTCTGCGCGATAGTCTCGTGAATGAAAATGTATTGAATCATCAGCGGAATCTCGAAGCGAAGTACGAAAGTGAAAAAAGTAAACAGGAAATTGAGCTCGAGACTAAAAAGGGAGATACACGCGAATGGTTTCTCTCGGCAATTGTTGTAGCATTTGTAGTTCTCGTGTTTCTTGTAGTGATGCTGTTCCGGAGAAATCAGTTCCGTAAAAAGCTGAACGCAGAAACAACGATGCAGAATTCACTCATCGAAGAAAAGAACCGGAATATCACAGACAGCATCAGTTATGCCAGTCGTATTCAGCAAGCGGTTGTTCCTGCCGTAAATCAACTGACAAATAATTTCAAAGATGCCTTCGTGCTTTCCAGGCCGAAAGATATTGTGAGTGGAGATTTCTGGTGGTGCG
>CAYUTR010000308.1:0-6188 GCA_964447465.1 uncultured Chryseobacterium sp. | reverse complement strand
CGCTAAGCCGCGAAGGCACGCAAAGTTTAGCATATTTCTTTGCGTTGCCTTTGCGCCAGAGTTTATCCGGAGCTTGTCGAAGGACGTCTTTGTAGTTGAATTATCAAATGTTCTTGCGAGCAGAAACGAACCGATCCTTGCCTTGCATGTCCTGTTTAAGCTGAACATCGCTAAGTCCAGCTCTCTGGAATACTATGCAGGTTTCAATGCCGAGTGCTTCATTGATCTCCACCATCACCTTTCCTCCCGGCTTCAACTTCATCATCGCAAACTCCCCTATTGCCTTGTAGAAAATCAACGCGTCTTCATCAGGTACAAACAACGCAGCATGCGGCTCATGATCCTTCACGCGATCGGCAATTGATGCAGACTCACTTTCCTTCACGTAAGGCGGATTGCTCACAATAATTGAACACAAAGGCATCCGCTCCCATTTTGTGCGGTCGAGAAAATCAACGTTCATGAACTTTACATCTGCATCAAGCTTCTGCGCGTTGACTGTTGCAACCAACAGCGCTTCCTGAGAAACATCGAGGGCATATACATGGGTACGCGGCTTTTTTTTCTTGATGCTGATCGGAATGCAGCCACTTCCGGTACCGATATCGATAACGGAGACAGTTTCATCGTGCATCATGAGTTCGTGAATCACAAGTTCCGTAAGTTCCTCTGTTTCCGGACGTGGAATCAACACACTTTCATTCACTTCGAACTCGTGTCCCATGAACCAGGCCTTGCCGAGAATATATTGTATCGGTCGGCCGCGCTTAAGATCCTTCACTGCGAAATTATACTTGAGAAGATCCGATTCACTTACTTTCTTGTCAGGATCGAGCAGCAAATCCTTTTTCGTGATTTTGTTGAACTCTTCGAAACAATATCCCGCGAGAATATCAATTTCCTCACGCTCGTACTTTAATGTAAGTTCGTTGCGAAAAAAGTTCAGTATATCCCCTACTTTATTTGTCGGGATTCTCATCTGTCTTTTCTTTTACAGGAAGCAGTTCAGGATTTGGTAGCTCAAAACCCTTCACAACAGTGAATCCGGCTTTTACGCCTTCATCAAGCATCAGTTGCCACGCTTTCGGACGTTCATTCGGAATAATTCCATCGAGAATAGCTTCACGGATTGCATCCTTGATGATTCCAACTTTAATCGACGGCTCGATTGCAAATGCACTCATGATGTCTTCACCGGTCACCGGTGGTTGCCAATTGCGGACCTGATCTTTTTCTTCTACACTTTTCAGCTTCTCGCGAACAGTCTGAAAATTCTTCAGGTATTTCTGAACTTTCTCTTCCTGCTTCGAAGTGATATCGCATTCGCACAAAGTCATGAGATCATCAATATCATCGCCAGCTTCGAAAAGCAAACGACGAATTGCAGAATCTGTAATCTCCGTTTTCGCGAGAACAATGGGACGCAAATGCAGCAACACCAGTTTCTGCACATACTTCATATGCTCATTCAACGGAAGTTTCAGCGCTGTGAAAATCTTCGGTACCATTCTTGCGCCACGATCTTCGTGACCATGAAATGTCCAGCCGTGACCTTCTTCGTAACGCTTGGTCGCAGGTTTTGCAATGTCGTGCAGTATCGCTGCCCAACGCAACCAGAGATTGTCTGATTTCTGGGCAACGTTGTCCAACACCTGAAGTGTGTGATAGAAATTATCCTTGTGCGCATGACCTTTGATCACATCAACGCCTTGCAGCGCCTGCATCTCCGGAAAAATCAGCTTCAATAAACCTGAATTGTAAAGCAGCTTGAATCCAACCGACGGAACTTTTGCAAGAACAATTTTGTTCAGTTCATCAGCTATGCGCTCTTTCGAGATGATGTTGATACGTTCTGCGTTGCGTGAAATTGAAGTGAATGATTCCTCTTCAATTTTATAATCGAGTTGCGTTGCAAAACGAATCGCGCGCATCATGCGCAAAGGATCGTCGCTATACGTAATATCCGGTGCTAACGGTGTGCGAATGATTTTTCGTTCGATGTCAGCCATTCCGTCAAACGGATCAAGCAGTTCACCAAACGTTTTCGGATTCAGACTGATTGCCATTGCATTGATCGTAAAATCGCGGCGGTCTTGATCGTCTTTCAGTGAACCATCTTCTACAATAGGTTTGCGCGAATCACGACTGTACGATTCTTTACGCGCACCAACGAATTCCACATCCCAATCTTCGAGCTTGATGTGTGCAGTTCCGAAATTCTTGAAGACATTCACATGTGACTTCAATCGTTTTCCAACTGCTTCAGCGAGACGAATGCCAACGGCTTTCATTTCACCGGAATGATCGACGCCAACAATGTCAATGTCTTTGCAAACGCGACCAAGAATATTGTCGCGCACAAATCCACCGATCACGTATGCGTCCACACCAATGCGTGCTGCTTCTTCAGAAACAACAGCGAAAACAGGGTGCAGCAGGTGATCTTTCATGTCGCGGCAAAGTTACAATACCTGAAGGGTCGTATGATCAATACAAATCAGATATATTATTTCCTCCACTGGATTTGGCACGTTATCGCTTTCTCAACAGCATGTGGCCAGATACATCCAGATAAACAATATCATAAGTGCTTACTTCACCCTTATTAACTTTTGTCCTGATGAAATATTGTCCGGGCCCACCTTCCAGAGTCCACTTTGCGGGAATTCCTTTACTGCTTTCGTGATCATTGATGTCAGCTGAGCCATTCTTATGCAAATCAAAATACCAATACACACAATATCCATCAAACACCTGATCCGTATTACGATGGCACACGAATAGTTCCATCAGAGAACATCTGTCTTCAGAAATGTTCGTCCAACCGCTGGTTAATTTCATCTTCAGCGAATCCTTTGGCAGATTCATACAAACATTATTCTCGAACGTCTTTTTAGCAGGTACTACTGAGTAATCAATCGTTTCAGTTAGGTACTTCAAACCTGATCTGGCACTGATCCAATGCTTCCAGGTTCCGACACGGGTGTCTCCTTCATATTCTCCCACCCAGACATCACTAAACGATTTACATATGCTTGAATATTCAGTCCATATTCCTGTCCGAAGAACTTGTGTAAGAATATCAATTCTCAGAACAAATGTGCCGGGATTGTTTGGATCCTCCAACCATGTCGAATCTACTTTTACAATCTCATCTCGCACTACAATTTGCCCAAACGATCGATAGCCCCCATTGGGACGATATTCATATCGGAAATAAGTAGAATCGTTTACAAGAAAATATTCAAACTGAATATAAGTACGCGTACTGTCGTAAATTTTCAAATACAGCACTTTGCCCTCAAATTCAACCATCCGTTCTCCATCCTTATTGAAGAAATCCCATTTAGGAAACTTGTCTGCAAAATTGGGTAGGGTATCTCTTTCAACAGACTTTACAGTCTGACCATAAACAGGTATGATTAGACACGAAACAATAAGTATGAGATAAACGCGGAGACTCATCGCTTCGGATTAAAATTATTAAAAACTTTACGCACTTCGATTTCCGAAACAACAGCGAAAACAGGGTGTGAGCGGAACTTTTTCATTCGGTGCAAATGTACACGATTTGGGAGCGCGGTCGCTTCAAATCGACTCAATTAGCCGGATTTCGTATATTTATCACAATACGCTATCCCACTCTTGTGCTGCTAATTTTCGATTTAGACGGAACCATTTCAGATTCGTATCAAGGTATTGATCGCGCTTTTCGTCATGCGTTGACAAAATTGGATCACGCAGAAGCAACACGCAACGCCTATCATGAATTCATCGGGGCTCCCTTGCCAAATGCATTTTCTATGTTGCTGGAAATTCCGGTTGAAGAAACGAAAGCGGCAGTTGATTATTTCCGTGAATACTATTCTGTTTCCGGTTGGAAAGAGAATGAGTTGTACGATGGAATTCTTCCGCTGCTGAGCAATCTTCGTGAACAAGGACATACACTTGCAGTTGCAACCAACAAGCCTACATTTTTCGCTGAGAAAATCCTCAACCATTTTGGAGCGGATCATTATTTCGATTGCATCGTTGGACAGGAACTTGGTTACGTTCCGTCGAAAAAAGCTGCACTCATCCAAAAAGTGCTGAGCAATCTCAATCACACAGAGGGTGTTTACATCGGTGATTCAGTTTTCGACATTGAAGCCGGCAAAGCATGCAACATGCCGGTGATTGCTGTTGGATACGGTTTCGGTACGGAACAGGAACTGAAGAATGCTTTACCTGATTATTATGCACACAGTGTTACGGATCTTCAAACTTGCATCGCAGACTACGTAGGCCGGTAAAATCGTTCTGGTTCGGACTTTACAACTGCATTGGATATGTAGTTGCATTCGGTATCCGGATAATAGCCTTGTTCCATCCTAAATTCAGGAACTGGTTGCGGGTGCGGAAAAACTGGAGAAGCAAGCTACAGGCAGTAATTGCAGATGAACCTGGATGGATATGGTTTCACGCAAGTTCTTCCGGAGAATTTGAAGATGGCATCGAAGTCATGAAACGCTTTAAGTCTGAGTTTCCCGGCACAAAATTACTGGTCACATTTTTTTCATCCTCGGGGTACGAGCAATATAAAAATTCTAAGGATGCTGACGCTGTATTCTATCTCCCGCTCGACACGCGCAAAAACGCACGTGATTTTTACAGGATCGTGAGTCCAAGCTACGCCGTTTTCTCCCGCAATGATATCTGGCCAAATTTCGTAGAAGAACTATCACGGCACGACAACAAACCGTACCTGCTTTCATTTTTGTGCAATCCGAAATCAAAGTTCTTTGGATTTCCCCAGCGAAAACTGTACAAGTACACGTTTAATACGTTCGAAACAATCGGAGCACAGAACATGGAAACATGCGAACTACTCGAGAAGCACTTCAACGCTTACAATTGTTTTGAAGCAGGAAATACACGAACAGCAAGAATTATTGCACGTGCGCGACAGGAATTTCACGATGATATGTTGCAGAACTTCAGTGAAGGGTATTTCACAATTACCGTGGGTAGCGCGCTGAGAAAGGATCTTGATTTCATAATGAAATGTGCAAACGATATTCAGGATCCGAAAGTTCGCTGGATAATTGTTCCCCACAAACCAGATGAATTGACACCTGAGTGCATCTCAGGAGATTCCAAAGATCACGTTGTATGGTCAACAAAACAACCTGTTCAATCGCATCACCGTTTTCTATGGCTTGATACGGTTGGCATTCTTGCAGAAACCTACAAGTATTCTCAGTTGGCGTGGATCGGAGGCGGATTCGACAAAATCGGGATTCACAATATCATGGAACCCGTTGCTCGCGACAACTATGTAACGTTTGGTCCGAATCACCGATATTATCCGGAGGCGATTAACGCGATCAATTCCGGTTTTGGATTTTGCCTTTCGAAACCTTCGGAATTCGTTAGCGTGATCACACAATTGCAGCGCGGACAAGTGCAGTCAAAGCCCGCAATTTCTGATTCAGATGCCAAGGCAGTAGAATATCATCTCAATCTGATGAAGCGCGAAAGCGGTCTGGAGTAAGATTGCGTTCAATCAGTTCTGCCAAACGAAAATCTTCTTCCCAATCGATATCGATGCTTTCTGCTTTTGCAGTTTCGAACAACAGAGGCTTCTTCCCAATGCGGGAATTTCCATTCGCGCCGAACGAAGCTCTGGAGAAAATGAACAAGCAGGAATTCTCCTCATACAGTGGCTGCATATCCTGGGTGCGCTCCATATTGTCGAGACTATGATTCATTGCTGTTCCATCAGGATGATAAAATCTGTTCTGAAAACGATTTACAGACAGCAAACTGTCATGTTGCTCTTGCGCCTCAAAATATTTGGTCACTGCAGCTTCGATGGTTTCCATTTTCAGTAATGGATTCGTTGCGTGAGTCTGCAAAAAATGTTCGCCGGTTGCATTGAGAAGAAAGTGATGCAACAATTCGTTCATATTCACATCGTGTCCACAAAGATGACGTGCGCGATCAATCGCCACTGCTTTCTTACCATGTGTGCGTACATACTCTGTTACTTCAGGTGAATCGGTGTCTACAACAATGGAACTGATGCATTCACATGACGCAAGTGTCTCCAGCATGATCGTAAATAAAGGGCGACCATTAAAAAGACGAAGGTTTTTGCCGGGCACGCGTTCCGATTCGCGTTTCACAGGATAATATGCAACAACCTG
>CAYUTR010000307.1:0-6229 GCA_964447465.1 uncultured Chryseobacterium sp. | reverse complement strand
CAAATCTAAAAACAGAAAAATGAAAACTATACTTAAGCCACTTGCATTTGTTGCAGCGATGTTTTGCGCATTCACGATCTATGCGAAAGACAATAATCTTGTGATCTTCTCCCAGGATGGAAATAAGTTCACAGTGATTCTTAACGGACTCAAGCAGAATGAAAGTCCTTCAACCAATGTAAAAGTTACCGGACTCGATGCGCCGAATTATAAAGTGAAAATCATTTTCGGAAATGAAGCGATTCCTGCTTTTGATCAGACTGTGTACCTGATGGAAGGTGGAACTGAAGTAAGCAGCAAGGAATTTTCTTATTCGCTCGAACTGAAGAAGAACGGAGAGTGGAAACTGAAGCCCAGCAGCATTGCTGATATTTCCACTACACCACCTCCTGCCGACCAGGTTGTTTACGTCTACAACACAACGGGACCAGCAACACCTAAAACAACTACAACTACTGTTTCTACAACAACATCTAGTGGTGCTTCGCCGGAAGTTGTAACGATCAACATGGGAACAACAGGTCAGACGACGCAACAAACAACGACTACAACAACCGGAGGTACAGGAACTACAACGCAGCAGACAACCACTACTACAACCGGAAATCCGAACACAACCGGCGTGGTTATGGGTGTTGGCGGAGTTGGAATGAATGTGGTGATCTACGACAACATGGGCGGAACCACACAACAGACAACGACTACTACAACAACTCAGACTACAGGTACAACTGCTCCGGAGCCTGCGCCGAAAGTGAATGATGCAACACATTGCTATTGGGCGATGACGTCATCTGAATTTGCAAATGCAAAATCATCAGTCGAGAAACAGTCGTTCGAAGACGGTAAACTAAAAGTTGCGAAACAGATTCTCGGCACGAATTGCATGAGTTCTGCGCAAGTGAAGGAGATTATGGGATTATTCTCTTTCGAAGACACGAAACTGGAGTGGGCGAAGTTTGCTTACGGCAAAACGGTTGATCCAAACAACTACTACCAGTTGAATGATGGGTTTACGTATTCATCTTCGGTGGATGAGCTTAATTCGTATATCGAGTCGAGGAAGTAGATCGGAGTTGGGAGTTTGGAGACGGGAGTAACGATCAGGCTTCCGCGGGCTAAAGTCCTCGGCGATCAAAACATCCGTCTTAGTAAAAATGGGCACGGGCTTGTCTCTAAATATCATAGAGGTACTAGCCCGTGCACTTATTACATAAAATTTGATGGAACCGCCGCGAGGCTTTAGCCCGCGGAGCCGAAATCACTCCCGACTCCTAACTCCCATCTCCCAACTCATTTCCCTGCTGCTGCAAGTTTATCAGTAGGAATAAGATCGAGAAGTTTCGTTGCCATTGCCAGATCAGTGTGATCAATGCCTGTGATGTTCACGAGGAAACGGTTGTCTACAACTACATTGATGATTACGCTACTCGCATTGTTGCCTTTGGTTTTGTCAACAACAGAATAACCAGAATAAATTCCGGCTTTATTTACATCGGCTACAGTTACGTTTGTGCTGCTCTTTGCATAATCTAATGAACCTTGCTTCTGTCGTTCCTGTTTAGCCTTTAGTTCATCCGGCTTACTGCACCAGTCTTCAATTTTAAGTTTCAGGTATTTATAATTCAAAGGATCGCTGTACACCAGTGTATCCATCTGGTAAGACATATTCGCAGATGAACGTTTATTGTCTTCATCACTTCCGCAATAAAAAGAAGAAGCGAATGACGCGTCCTTCGCAATGAATTCTGAATTTGGAGCCGGAATAAACGGAGCGAAATCGCTTTCCTGAGTGAAGCAACAGCCTCCTCCACCAGTGGCAACGGTTTCTTGTTCAGGAGCTGTGCTTGCTGTTGAGTCGCTGTTGTTAGCTGAATCGCCACCGGAGCAGCTGAATAGTGCGAGACTCAAACCCGCGAAGAGTGACAGAGAAGTTTTCATGAATGGGTTTTAGGTTGAATGGTTGCCCAATTTATGAAAAAAACAGATGGGAGTCGGGAGACGGGAGTGGCATCAGGGTGGTGTCAGGATCGTATCCTGACACGGCCTCGATCTTGTGTCGGGATTGGGATCCCGACACCACTCACTCCCGTCTCCGATCTCCCATCTCCCTACTATCGTGCGAGAATAACCTTCGAAGTTCGCACACTCTCCCCACTCGCAATCTGAATAATATACTGTCCATCATACACAGTACGCGTATCGAGATAAGCAATTGTACTTCCCGGATTGATCATCGTTTCCTGAATCAAACGACCAGTCATGTCGAACATAGAAACTCTTATTTCTGATGTTACGAGATCGCCCACCTGTACTGCGACAAAATCCTGCGCGGGATTCGGATACACTGTAAACTGCATTTGATTCATCTCTGTTTGAGAAATTCCGGATGTGGAAACGTAAGTCGTTGTTGGTTCTGTAATCGAAGTTACTTTCAACGCCACCTTGTTTCCATAGAATGTTGGTCCAACTGCGTACGGATACGCAGAATTCCAATTTGAATCTACCGTGGTGAAATAGCAATAGATTCCTGCTGGATATTCCGGTGTAATGCAGAAGCGTCCGTTGTGCTCATCGAGCTGATCCGGATTTGCGCTTGCGATGTATTCGTAATCTTCGCGATAACGACCGAGCGGATATGTTCCGTTCACTGCAGGACCATCTGTAACATCACTTCCATCAGCGTAATGCGTACGCACCGAGATGTTGCGCAGGTAGTAACTCGATTTCATGCGAACAATTCCACCTGTACCGTTGGTATTCTGGTAAGCATATGCTCCATAAATCGGGAATCCATCATACGCAAATCCCAACAAAGGAGAATGAACCGCACTGTCGACGATGTACAAACCATCAGCATCGTACAGATTACAAACTGTTGATACTTGCACGAGATCCAGATCGAATGCAGATGGATTCTGATGATGGTGATAATTTCCCATCGCAGGATGTCCCTTCGCGCAATCGAAACCAATCATCTCCGCCGGTACTGCATCGCGATTCCAAACGCCATCGCCCATTCCGCCGAGTGGTCCGCCTGCTTCTGCACCGGTACTCAATTTGTATGATACACCGTCGCGGTAATCGAACAGCGCAACTCCATTGATGAACACACCAATGTTTCCTCCGGTTGTCGGAGTTGGTACGCCCGTATTCTGCGTTGGATTCAGTGGAAATTTGAAAATCGCATTCTGATCGCTTGCCTGTGATGGATTTCCATCAAGAAAAGGTCCGGTGGTATAACTCGGAATTCCGTTGGTAGTTGCGTACACCCAATTCGTAGAGTACTGAACGGTCTGCACATTTACTAAAACATTATCCTGAATCGGCGTAAAGTTACTTTGGATGTAATGCGATCCGAACGCAGAGGTGTTCTGCAGCCAGGCGAGAATCGCGGGATTGGTTTGCGCATTTCCTGCAAGAGCAGTGATGCAAAGTGACGCGGTAAAAATGGACTTCTTCATAGGGCAGATAGTGTGTTTTGAATTATTATTTTCTCGGCGGAGGTCCGAATTGTTTATCAAAGATGAATTTTCTGTCGCTTAGCGTAAGAAGAAATGCGACGAGATCAATTTTTTCTGAGGCTGAAAAGTTCATTGCATTTTTTAGCGGAGCAGAAACGTAGGTGGATGCACGAAGTCCGTCGGAGTAGTAACTCACCACCTGATAGAGCGAAGCATATCGGCCATCGTGCATGTAGGGATACGTATATTCTACATTTCGCAGTGACGGAATCTTGAAGAGGAAAGAGTCTTTCGCATTATGCGTGATGGAAAACTTTCCAAAGTCACGCAAATCGGAATCAACCGGCAAACCGTTACTCGCAAAACCATACGTTGAGAATAATGGTTCAATATGACATGTGCTGCAATTCTTCTTATAGAGATTATATCCGTTCTGCTCCTGAGCCGTGAATTTTGCCGAATGATCCATCACTGAATCGTACTTCGAAGATTTTGAAACCAATGTTAATTGAAATTGCGCGAGTGCGATCAGTACGTTGTGACCTGTGATGACTGAATCGCCAAAAGCCGAAAAGAAAAGTCCGGAATAGTTTTTCGAGCGTTGCAATTTCATAACTACATGCTCTATCGACTCATTCATCTCGATGTGACTGGAAATCGGCGCAAGCGGTTGAACTTCGATATTATTCACAGCTCCATCCCACATGAATGACGATTGCCAGGCGAGATTGAAAAGTGCCGGAGCATTTCGCGTTCCAATGCTGTCGTAAATGCCGTGACTTAGTTTGTGATCGACGTGTGCGAATGAATTGTACGGTGAATGACACGATGCGCATGAAGTAGAACTGTCAAGCGAGAGAATCGGATCGTAGAATAATTTTCTGCCGAGTTCAACTTGTGCAGCATTCACCGGATTCTTTTCGAAATTGTAAACGGGTGCAGGAAAATATTCCGGCCATTCCAAAAGAGAAGGAACCGATCGGAATCCGAATATAATCAGCATTAACAAGACCAGAACTGAAAACCGCCTCTTCATTCGATGATGGAAAACATTTTTGCAGCATGCGTGGAAAGTTCAACTGCTCTTACAGATGGCGACATTACATGCGCAACGTGAGCCATATCTGTTCGCGAGAAGAATTGTTCAACATCAACCTTGATGGTATAGCGACCGTTTCCATCGAGTTTCAATTCTATCAGCTGAAGCGCATTGTTTGGTGCAGCGTAACCTCCCAGATGATATTGAAATTCATTTTTCGTCTTCGCACAGATACTGCTATTTCCTTCCAGCTTCATGTTGATGAATCCACTTTGCCATGCCCAGTACATTCCTGTTGTTGGATCGAGATCGCCATCACCTACGCCTGCTACATTAGTCGCGCTGTCAATACCCAGATAAAATTTCACGGAAGTCATGTCGCCAAGAGAGTTGTAGGGAATATTGAAGCTTCGGGAAACACTGTCGAATAAATTAATGAGCCTGTAATTCAATCCAGCGCCTCCCCACATACCATCTTCCTGTACCAGTTCGAACTTTGAAATATAAAAGCGGCACATACTCACGCTGATGGAATCGCCTTTAGCTGCGCAGTAATATTTTTTGTCCTTCACCAGCACCTCTTTACCAAAATATCCGGTAAACGTAAACTCATCGTTCGCAAGATCCACGAAAGATGTGTTCAGCGTGAGAACACATACAAGCGAGGTAAATAGAAGAAGATTGCGGATCAGCGGTTGCATTCTGTAACTAAGATACAGTCAAGCCGCAATAGTTTAATGGCTTTGCGGTGAATAGACTTCAGTACGCGACGAACTCGCCTTATCATCCCTCGGTACACCTGCAATTGAGGCAAACCAGATCGTGTAGGCTACTCGGTCTGACAATGGTACGCTTGTCATACCGAGTAGTCACCACAATTTAATTGGCGTAGATTTTAGACGTACCGAGGTATGGCGAGTGTACAACGCGTACTTTTGTATTTATGCAACGCACTTCCCTCCTCGCCGGTTCTATTTTTGCAGCTCTCTCGGTTGCTCTTGGTGCATTCGGCGCACATTCACTCGAGCCTTACGTGAAGAGTGCCGTGTTAACTCCTTACAATCTCGAAGTATTCGCTACCGCATCGCGTTATCAGATGTATCATGCGCTTGCGTTGCTAGCAGTTGGAATCATCGCGAAACTTTATGGCGAAAGTAAATTGCTGAAGGCTTCGATGTGGTTGTTCATCGTGGGCATCATTATCTTCTCGGGATCGCTGTATTTTCTTTCAACGCGTGGAATAACAGGAATCGGTACGGGAATACTTGGGCCGATTACACCGTTGGGTGGGTTGCTGTTTATCTCTGGCTGGCTGTGCCTTATCGTGGCAATTGTGAAGGCCAAGATTTAGGCTTCCCGATAGCTATCGGGATGCGACGCTTCCCGCATAGAATCATAGAAACATAGGTTGGGGTGAAAGTGATTCGCAAGCGAATCTACATAGAGCACATAGCGATCGTACACGCTATGTGCCCTATGTCGGATGCGCTTGCGCATCACGCTTAGAAAACAAAGGGCTATCCTGCTATGAACCTATGTGGTTCAAAGAGCCTCAATCTCCAGTTGTCCGTCGAATTCGGCCAGATGATAGTTCATTCTACGGGCTGATTCTATTTAACATTTCTTCACGCATCCTCTGCACTAGCTTGCTGTATCAAAACCCCTTTGACACATGACCAAGCTCTTCCTGTTCTTCGCCAGTGCAACCATCCTCGCTACAAACAAT
>CAYUTR010000306.1:0-6235 GCA_964447465.1 uncultured Chryseobacterium sp. | reverse complement strand
GGGCCGAACATCGATGCAATAATATACCACGGCGTATTGAAAAATCCGAAATGGGGTGTGAAGCCTTCCTTGTTATATCGTCGGAACATTTTTTGACCGCCCGATTTGCCGGATGAAATGATCAGCGATTCAGTATACAGGAAAAGCAGCGTACTTGCCGACTTTGGAAAACCTGAACTGATGATTATCATCGTATTGTTATATGTTAAATCATATTCCATAAGCGGAGTATGATAAAATGTACTGACCATTTATGACTAAGGCATAACTCGTGTGAACTATGTATGGCGCTGGCGCCACTCAACACTTACTATGTGCCTATGTTCCTATGCCCGTCCTGAGCCTGTCGAAGGGTGGTTCAAATTTAACTAAAAACACTACTTTCGGAGTATGTCGCTGCGATTCGTGCACATCGTTAATCCCTATGGTCAGAAGAACGGCGAATTAGACCCTGTTCAGAAGCTAACCATCAGTATGCTCAAGCGTGCGGCTTCTTCAACTTCACACAACGTAAAGTTGCTGTCGGCACAGTTTGGAAAGGATCGTTCAATCGTTCCTGATGGATTTGAAGCCACAATCGATCTCACAAGGTCCTTGCGTGATGTGTCCGCGAATAATCATGCTCCTGAATTACCATTGCTTGCCGATATTCTCGAGCGCGCAAATCAACACGACTGCGATTTTGTCATCTGGTCGAATATGGACATCGTTCCTGTTCCACAATTCTACAATGGCGTTGCTGCAATTCTTGAAAAAGAGAAGTGCGACGCGTTGATTGTAAACAGAAGGCGTGTGAGTGCTTCATTGATCAACAATCCTGATTTGTTGCTTACAGAAACTGGACTTCCGCATCCGGGATATGATTGCTTCATTGTTCGAAAGGACCTTATCGCAAAACTGAAGCTCGGAAACGTGTGCGTGGGCGCGCCTGGTGTTGGATTTATGTTTGCGCATAATTTGTTTCTCGCAGCTGAGAAATGTGTTGTTGTGACCGACAAGTATCTGACTCTTCACGCTGGATTTGAAATAATCAATGAGTGGAAGGGAAGGGAAGCAGAAGCGTTTCAGAAGAGCGAGGTGAGGAAATTTCTGAAGGAAAACAGGAAGAATTTTCGGATTCAAAATTTTCCCGGATATCATCTGCCGTTTTTTCGTCGGCATTTCAAATGGTTGATGAATCCTTTGTTCATTTACCCGATGATGTTCTCTTTGGATATGAAGAATCTGTTCGACGGAAGAAAAATCGTTCACACAGAGAAAAAAGACACATGGTGGCAGGAATGGAAATCTTCACGTATTAACTTTGATTGATCCGTGAAACCATCCTTCGCACACATCATCAACCTGATTGCACCTGCAGATAATGCGGAACTGTTCAAGGCACAACAGATTACTGCTGCGTCTGTTTTGGCAGCAAAAAAATACTCAGTTGAATCTGCGAACGTTGAATTATTGTCGGCTCAATTTCCTAACGCTGTTAACTCTGTTCCTCCCGGATTTCGTGCCACTGCTGTTCTTGAAAATTGCGCTGCCGATGTAGCTGCACTCCAAACGAAAAAACGATTTCCATTGTTGCGCGAGATTCTTTCGCGTCTCAACGAATCTCGGAGTGCAACACACTTTGTGTATACAAATCTCGACATCGCGTTGATGCCGTATTTCTATCAGACTGTAGCAGGTTATATCGATGAAGGTCACGACGCAATTGTCATCAACCGCCGTAGAATTTCTGGCAAGTTGATTGATTCAGCCGATCTCGAAAAAATGTACGCTGAAGCCGGTGAAACCCATGCAGGTTACGATTGTTTTATATTCTCGCGCGAGCTTTTGCAGAAGTTCATTCTGAAAGACGTTTACATTGGCACTCCGCCGTCGGGAGGCGATCTTTTTCACAACTTGTTTGTCTTTGCAAACAATCCTGTTCTCTTAACTCAGAAACATCTTACGTTCCACGTGGGAATGGATCTCGTCAAACCTTGGGGCGATTCTGTTCTCAATGCCCACAACGAACGCGAACACCGTAAAATTCTGAAAGAACTGAAACCCTTGATGGATATTTCAAAATTTCCAGGGGCCGGTTACGGATTCTTCAGACGTCATTTCAAATGGCTGATGAATCCCACATTTCATTATCCTACGATGTGTTCTGTTGATTTATCTCAGCTCAGCAGAAAGCGTCGCAAACCAGCTGAGCATGAATTGCCGGGCATGAACAATCGGTACTACGAATGGATGATGCGTAAGATCAACTTTCGCGATAAAGATTAGAACGGATACAAAGCCGCAACCTTATTCAGCATACGTAAACGCGACAAACGCTTTTTGTCTTTTGGCGTCCTTTGATCTAATCTGGGAGCAAAAAGATTTTTCGCCTCTTCGTATAGCTTCACGTCCCAACAATTGGCGTCCCGTAGAAATTCCATCGTCTGTTCAGTAACAACCGCCTTATTCGCGGTTACATTCTTCTTACGGTAAACCGGCATAGGCCATTGCAATTCATTCGACAGCATGATGAGCGATTCATCATAGAATTCCTGCATCCCGAAAAAGTGAATTTTAGTTTTCAGGTTGTTGAGGGCTTCGTCAAAGTGTTCCTTGGAAATCATTCCACATTCCACATCGAGTCGTCCGCTGAAATAACGAACAAAGCAATTGTCGATGTCTTTCTTCTCCTTGAGTGCGTAGAATTTCTCAATGGTCGTATCCGGTAAATTGAGAAATGCATGATGTTTAGCACCCGGTTGCTCCTTGAGAAAATAGTAATGGGAAATCACGCGGGCTACGGGCGGACGAAGGAATGTGAAGATGTAATTATTCGGAATATTTATAACCTCTCTCACATCAATGTGCCCTTTAATGATAAAGGGAATGGCCTGCTTCGCGTGTAATTCGGCTTCGTTGCGCACCGGAATTTTCAAATTGTCAATGTGCAGTGTTTGCTTTGCTGAATACGTGCGACTGATAACATCATGAAGCGTCACGCCGCCCGTTTTCGGGACGTGTATGAACGTGCAGAGTGTATTTTTCTTCGACATCCGTAAGCACTGATGTGCGTAAATTATTTCACTGTAAATTCCAGTTGCGATTGCTCTTCAGTACTTAAGCGCTGGTAGGCAGCAATTATTTTCTTGCTGGTTGCATGATGTTTATCATCAATCAGGCAGCTGAATTTTCCAGGAAAGAGTGCTTTCATCTGTGACCTAACGGATGTTGTTACACTAAAAAATTTCTCCGGTGTCAGTACGTACTTTTCAAGATTATTCGACGGTTGATCAGTTGCGCGCTCATATCCGATTTGAGCGTTGAACTGAATCGCGCGCTTATTATCACGCAATACACGTACGAAAGACTTCCGGAAACCAATCAGGAATGAAAGTTCTGTCAGAAGTAATGAGGCGTACAAAGGGATCGGTGTCCCCCAAAGTGAACTTTCCCAGATGAAAAGACCGCCATTGTGCGTTTCCATTTTCTCCCAGTCGATTTCGGCTCCGCTGATCAAGCCAACACTGATACCATTGTGTTGAATGAGAAAATAATTGTTGTGTTCATTATCCACAGAAACAAACCATGCGCGTTGCATATCGGGTGTAATCTCATTACGGTAACGCATGAATGAACGTACTTCTTCCGAATTCCTTTTCTGGCGCACCAGTTCTAGGTCGTGTTCAGTTAATCGCTTCAGAGTGATTCCGTAACCTGTGAGTTGCACGTTGAGAAATTAGATCTGCTCGCGGATGCTGTAGTTCGGCTTCCGGTTCTGCAGGAGAAATAGCTTGTAAAGATATTGTCCGACAATGCCCATGCACATCATCAGGATGCTGGCGGAGAAAAGAATCGCAACGATTTGCGCGGTGAATCCAACCGGCACATTCAACATGAACTTACGAATGATGAAGAAGATGCCAAGGAACAGTGTGAGAATCGAGGAAAGAAAGCCAATCCATGTCATCAGCTTCAATGGAATTGCTGAGTGATTGATCACGATATCGAAATACAATCGCACCAGTCCAAGTGTAGAATAACCGGATTTCCCATTCTTACGCGCGTGATGTTCAACATCTACCGTCGAAACAGAAGAAGTGTACCATCCCAGAATTTCGTCAATGAAAATCATCGCATTGTTCTGGTGGCTGCCGATATGATCCACAATCACTTTCCTGATCAAACGGAACGGACTGCCTTCAGGATTTCCTTTCACCATGTTCGACGATCGACGCGTAAAATATCCTCCTGCAATGCGCAATATGCTGTGACGACGTGTTTTCGGAATTCCGTAAACTACATCTGAATCAGTTTCTGTTTGTCTTGCGATGAGTTTCGGAATCTCCTCCGGCGGATGCTGAAGATCATCATCCATCGTAATGACAAAATCTCCTTTCGCGAGAGAGAAACCACATGTGATTGCATTGTGCTGGCCGAAATTCTTGCTGAGTCGTACAATGAGGATCTGGCCGGGACTATTCTTCTGAAGTTCTTTCAGGGTTTTCCAGCTGTCGTCGCTACTGCCGTCATCAACAAGGATGATTTCATAATGTGTGGGCGAACCGAAAGTTGTCTGTATACGCTTACACAGTTCTCCAAGTGTAGGAGCGCTGTTGTAAACCGGAACCACAACCGAATACATCGTCATATCATTTTCAGAGGAGAATTCCCCCGTCCAAAATTAGATTTATTCCTGTCACCCAGCGCGAAGCTGGTGAAAGCATAAAGATGATAGCGTTTGCCACATCATCCGGGTATCCAACACCAAGCAGATATTTTGAAATATGATTGTCCATCTCTTCCTTGGAAACCATTTCTTCCGCACGATCGTACATCGGTGTTTTCACCATCGCAGGCGAAATTGAATTCACCCGGATCTTCTGCTGATGTAATTCCTGGGCAAGAACTTTTACGAACGATTCAATGGCTGCTTTGGATGCACCGTACATTGCAGCGCCACGTTGCGGACGATGCGATGAAATTGAGCTGAGATAAACCAACGAACCTTCCGGCTTTACTTTCTTCGCCTTGAGAATCGCAGAAGTCATCAGAACAGGTGCTTCGAAATTCACATTCATCGTCTGGTCCATCTTCGTCTGATCGAGAAAACGTACAGGGAACGGATGAACAGTTCCTACGCAATTCACAAGTCCGTCAATTTCCGGAATTGTTTTTGCGAGATGATCACGACCTTCTTGTGTGGAAATATCTGCTTCAACAATGATGGAGCCTTTGCATTGAGTAGAAAGTGCATTCAACCTGTCGGCGTTTCTTCCTGAAAGAATAACTTCTCCACCCATGTCAGAAATCCGGACTGCAGCATTACTGCCGATACCGGATGTTGCACCAGTGATCAGAATTTTCTTTCCGTTAAGATGAAACGGCGTGCTCATAGTTGTTGTACGGGCGGACAAACGAGATTATCGGTTTCAAGGTAACACGATCCCCACGATAAACCAACACCGAAAGCGGCGAGGAGCAGGTTGCGATGCGTGTTCGATTCAGCAGAAAGTTTGTCTACGATGGTGAGTGGAATAGAAGCAGAGCTTGTATTTCCGTATTGCTTCAGCGTGTATGGAGTTTTCTCTGCTGGAAACTTTAGTTTTTTACGGATCGTTTCGTTCATCAGCATGTTTGCCTGGTGCATTACCAGTAAATCTACGTTCTCAGCGGATTTACCGGAGATGGAAAGCAGCTCATTCACATTCAACGGCGCTTCACGCACAGAGAAATTGAAAACATCCAGTCCGTTCAGCCAAAGATTGCGAAGGTGTCGGGTAACTCCCGGCTCGTATTCTTTTTCTATCAGCGATTCGGTTGTAATCGGATTGCGTATTCCACCGTGAGGAATGATGATTGCTTCTTTACCTGATCCGTCGCTCTGGAGATTGAAGTGCATTTCATAATCACGATTATATTCCAGAGCAGTCGCAGTTCCGCAATCGCCGAACAAAGGCCACGTGCTTTTGTCTTTGCGATTTAACGCCGCGGTTGAAATATCTCCGACAAGCAACAATGCTTTTCTGAAGCCACCGGTTGCCATCATAGATGATATAACTGAAAGTCCGTAAACATATCCACTACAACCGAGATTGATATCGAAGGCCGCTGTGCTTTTCTTCAGTCCTAATCGATCTTGGGTGATGATGGACGTCGCTGGGAGAAAATGATCAGGCGATTGTGAAACAAAAACGAGCAGATCAATCTCTTCTTTGTTCCACCCAAGAGACTTGATCAATACCTCAGCAGAATT
>CAYUTR010000305.1:0-6242 GCA_964447465.1 uncultured Chryseobacterium sp. | reverse complement strand
TTGACAAAAACGCACCGGGAACAATTCTCTATCACATCGGTGGTGTGCTTGATAATTCTGTGGGCTACATGTATCAACCCGATCCGACGAAAGTTCCGCCAGTGACTGCGGGATATTTTATTTTGATACGGCCGTTGGGGAATGGGTGGTATTTGTACAAGACGACTTAGTGTTCAGACGAGTCGAAAAGTCTCGAACATTGACTTCATTTGCTCCCAAAGCTTAAGTGGAGCTTTCGTTTCCGGCGACCATTGAATTTGCATCTGGTAGTATTTACCCTGACGTTCAAATAGAGCATTCATTCGATAAATGGTTATGTCGGACTTTGCGTCATTAATCAAAACTCCATTTGCTCGAAACGTACTCACCCACAGTATCATTTGGTCATTTGCTTTGAGTTCCTCAATAGTTTCCTTGAGAACCGCCTGTATTGAAGTGAAAACTTGAGCCAGCGTAATGATTTTTCCAGCATCTCCCAAAAGAGATTTGTCCATTATCTGCACGCCAAAACTGTTTTCGAACAAGAACTTTTGAGGGCCGGACTCTCCTAAAGCCATTTGGCTTCTCATTTTTTTGAGATCAGCTTCGCTCAAAACTTCTCCTTGGTTTTTCTGACTTGCAACGAGATCCTGCAACAGGAGCTCAATCATCGGTGTTGTCGTTTCGTCTGTAAGATCTACGATAATTGACGAATCGTGTCTGAAATAAAGTAAATCAGACTTGGAGATCATTTTCTGAATTGGAACTACATCGCTCTGCAATTCCTGTTGAGCCCACTCTTCATCGCTGACCGCAAATCCAATGTGTGATAAATAATCTCGATATGATAGGTGCAATGCCTTTTGAAGCGAATTTTGTTCTGGTAGTTCAAACGCAATTCCCAAACTGTTGTCAGTGTACGTTGTTGGCAAGGTTGTACCTGCGGTTCGTCCGGTACTTTGATTAGTGTCCACTTTCAACTCGAAATTGTCGACTTGAATTTGCAATTGCTCAGTTTTAGAATCACGATCGTGGCGTCGATCCTTGAATACACCAAAAATAATTACACCCATTAATGCCACCATTAATACTGGATACCACGGACGGATTAGTTCCCCTTTGTCTGTCATCGACATTGCCGTGATGAGAAGTCCTTCACAAACGAGTACGATCAGTCCTAACAACTTCAGCCAACTGCTGATTGAATTGATTATCGAACTTTTGCTTTCTTCCGGCATACGTGGTTAGTTTGATGCTAAATGTATTAAATATTAATATCGTACATTTGCCCCGCATTGGTTTCCGAAAGCATGGCTGCAATCGGAATGAAAAGGGAATCCTGTGAAACTCAGGAACAGTTCCCGCTGCTGTAAGTCCCCCGGTAAAACGGGATAAAGTTCCGGCCTCTAATTGCCACTGTCGCGAGACGGGAAGGCGCCGAAAACAGGACGAGTCAGAAGACCTGCCACTGCACATACAACTAAAAGCTGATCCGGGAAGAGATCAGATGCAGTGATGAAAAAGGTAGCGCTTGTCTTATTCTGTCTGTCCCGTCTTGTGCTGTTCGCGCAGGACACACTCGTTATTTCTCAGCGCGATAGCGCCGCTTTGACTGATTCAACCCGCGTGGCGTTTATGGTTCATCAGCGACCGGTGGACGTGCTCTCCGTCCGTGTGCGCAGAGTTCAGTCTGGTTCACGTTCTGATACACCTGATTCTACAATTGCACGCATTTATCCTGCTGGAACATTGGCAGATCTTCTTGGCAGTGGCGGTTACCTCAACCTGAAATCTTACGGGCCAGGCGGTTTATCGACTACGGCATCGCGCGGAAGCAATTCTATGCAGATGCCTGTCGTATGGAATGGAATCAACTTACAGAACATTACCAACAACACAGTTGATCTTTCGTTGATGCCAACTTTTCTCTTTGATAGGATTGGGGTGCAGCCCGGAAATTCTTCCACATCTATTGGGAGCGGTGCAATAGGTGGTTCCATCAATCTTGGAACATGGACCCGTGCGTATTCTCCATCGGGAAGATATTTGAATGCACCATATATTAAATCAAAAGCCGTATTGGAGTATGGCAGCTGTGGTGCAGCAATGGGCGGAGTGCAGATTGGCTTCGGAGTGCACAAGTGGACTGGTGATTTAAAACTCTACCGGCGGATTGCACAAAACAATTTTGATTATACCAACACAGCTGTAATTGGTGGACGGGAAGAGAAACTTGCCCACGCCGAAATGCAGCAACACGGATTCCTTGCACAGATCGGATACGATCCGGGAGTTCGTCATGCATTCACGCTCCGTTTGTGGGTGCAGGAAACGAAACGGAATATTCCTCCCACGATGTTACAGTCAATCAACGAATCAACTCAACAGGATTATGCCTGCCGGTTAGTCGGGGACTGGCACTGGAATCCACGTGCGCGATTATATGTTACGACGCGCGCGGCAATAATTCATGAAGGGTTGGTTTATGATCCGGGATTCTCACAGCAGATCAGCAATACTACCATGTGGTCCGGATTGTTTTCCACCGGAATCAATTATTATTTCGGTTCGCACCACAAACGATTACTCAGCAACTGGATTGGGAATGCAGTGGCGACCGCAATGTGGAGCGCAGCAGAAGTCTCTGAATTTGTTCCGCATACAGAACAAGTACGTCTCACTTTTGCAGGTGGAATAGGGAAGTATGTGCGGAACAACGATGAGTTCAATATTTCCGGGCGCATCGAAACGATTGACGGAAATTTTATTTCTCCGGTTGGAAGCGTATGGTATTATCTCGAAATCAAAAAATGGATTGCAGTGCGTACATCAGTGTCGAACAACTACCGTGTTCCGACTTTTAACGACTTGTATTGGGTGCCCGGAGGAAATCCAGATCTGAAGGCGGAAACCAGTTGGACAGAAGAATTCACGTTGGAATTTAAATATCGTACCCGAACGGAAGATTTTCAGATCGAGTATTTCGTCACAGTGTACAATCGCAACATCACGAACATGATTACGTGGATTCCACTCGCGGCATATTGGAGTCCGCAGAATATTGCCGAAGTGCAGAGCTATGGAGTGGAGCATCGTTTCAAAGTAGACAAGCAGATTGGTCGTCTGAAACTGAAGCTAACTGCGAACGCAGATTATGTTCGTTCGGAATATAAGAGGTCAGAAAATCCGAACGACGTTTCAATCGGCAAGCAATTGATTTATGTTCCTGCATGGTTTGGAGGAGGCAGTTTCACTGCACAGTTCGATGACTACTTCATCATCTACACGCACCAATACACTGACCTGCGTTTCACTACGCGCGATCACCTCGAATTTTTACCGGGGTTTGATATTGCGGGCGCCGCTGCAGGTTGGAGCACCATTTCTACTTTCAACAGTGCAGAATACGGAATCAATCTCTTTTTTCGATGCAACAATATTCTCGATGAACAATACCAGGCAGTAGCGTGGCGACCGATGCCGGGAAGAAGTTACATGATCGGTTGTTCCGTTCAATTTTCTGAAATGCTGAAATCATCTAACAAATAGACTAACAATAATCCATATGAAATCCTGACGTTAACTGTCAGGATTCACGAATTCAAACCTAAAAAACATAATCGCATGAATAATCCGACTACCTCGTTCAAATTAATTTCTCTTACTGCATTTGCGTGTGCGGCAATATTCACTTCATGCGAACGCGATTCCCCAACCCCTACCAATCCTGTTCCAGCCCGCACTTTTATTCCCGGAGAAGGATTCTTCGTTTTGAATGAAGGTGGATTCACTGCCGGAAATTCTTCGCTCAGTTATTATGCCGTGAACGGAGCTGATGCCGGAAACACATTCAACAATCTTTACCTCAACGCGAATGGAGTTCCGCTTGGAGATGTTGCACAAAGCGCGACGATGATTAACAACCGCATGTATATCGTGGTGAACAACTCTTCGAAGATCGTTGTTGTTAATCCGATGAATATCGGTGCTTCATCAGCGATCCCAAATCTCGCAGGTCCACGCTATATTCTGCAGATTGATGCAAACACAGCATGGATCACACAACAGTATTCTGAACAGGTTGCGATTCTGAATCTCAACACGAATTCTGTTTCCGGTTATGTGAATGTTGGTGTAGGTTCGGAAGCGATTACGATGACAAACGGAAAAGTGTTCGTTACCAGCATGGAATCGGATAAACTATATGTTGTTGATCCATCAAACACAAGCAACATCGATTCATCAATGACCATCGCTCCGGGAGGAAACAGTATGGTTGTCGACGGCAACGGGAAACTTTGGGTGCTGGCTTACGGTTATTGGGCAACATCAGCTCCGGGCGGATTATTTCGCGTGAATACAACTTCCAACACGGTTGAAGTAGCAATGCCAATGACGTCGTTCGATTTCGCAACGCATCTCGTAACAAATCCCGCAGGCGATTCATTGTTCTACCTGAACTACAACATTTATCGCATGTCGACCAATGATCTGATACTTCCTGCTGTTGGTTTCATTTCCGGTTCCGGTCACTCGTGGTACACAATCGGTTTAATGCCGAACACGAGCAACTTCTTCGCTGGTGATGCAGTTGATTATGTGCAATCGGGCTTAATTTTCCGCTATAACGGATTGGGTGTGCAGACGGATGTGGACACTGTGGGAATTATCCCGAACAGTTTCCTGTGGTACTAAGTATTTAACCACGCTTAAAAATTCAACCACGGAGACACGGAGACACGGAGAATTTTATTGTTAATTGGCATATACGCAACAATTATTCTGAAATCGCTTTAGCGATTCTCCGTGTCTCCGTGTCTCCGTGGTAATTTTCCTTGTTTCGTTGTTGCATCGGTCGTATTTTAGTGGCATGAAAAACCTCTACACTTTCCTCTTTGCAGTACTCGCTTCGTTTTCGCTCAACGCAACAGTAATCACATCTATTGCGAATGGTAATGCAACCAGTCCATTCACATGGAATTGTACCTGCATTCCAATGGATGGCGATACTATCATTATTAATCACGCTATTATTCTTGACGTTGATTATGCATTCACTATGGGTGGAATTCAGATTTCAAACAGTGGTAGTGTTACGGGTAATGCCAACAATCGCATTTTCGGTGTGAGTGGTGGCTATTTCACCAATAACGGGAGTCTTACAGTTGGTTATTTAGCACATAACGGAGGTTCGTTTACGAACGGTGGCATGATCACCGTATTGGGAAGTCTTCTGCTTGATCAGATGGTGACTATTATAAATCTGGGAACAATCGATGTAGGCGACAGTTCATACATCAATACAAATGCAACGCTTCAGAATCAGAGCGTTTTTAACGGGGCAATTTGCCTGACAGCAGGAACGATCGACAATCAGGGCTATATGACTGTTGCTGATATTCTGAACACCGGCACAATCACACACGGTCCGCTGGCAACTATTATTGCTTCCGGAAGTTTTTACAATACGGGAACTGTTACGCTCAACGGAACGTGCACTGTGCAGGGAGACATTTGGAATGCAGAGAATATGACCGTGAATTATTTTGTTACTACACAATCATTGCTGAACGGTGATTCCATTAATGGCACAGCTACATTTATGAATAACGGGACGGTGTCGATCGCAAACAGTTTGTATAATAGTGAAGACATTACTGGCACTGGTGATTTTTGTGTAGCGGATTCCACACTCAATTCGGGAGCCGTAACCGGCACTCTCGACATCTGCGATCAGACAGGAGGTGGATGGGATCTGAACGTTGGTACAGAAGCTGGAACCGTTACACATTGTGCGAACGGTCCATGCACAATTGGAATTATTGAATCAGCAAGTCTGACTATTACCATGGTTCCGAATCCTGCACATGAATTAGTGAACATTACTTTTTCGGAAGCGCAAAATGGATTTGTCCGCGTTACTGATGTTACCGGAAGAATAGTGATGGAACAACAGGTGAACGGAAATGGTGCTGTGCTGAATGTGATTGCGTTGCCGATCGGCATTTATTCTGTTACAGTGATTGGTGTAGAAGTAGTTTCTACTTCTCGGTTTGTGAAGGAGTAGATCTGGCACCAAAGTATTTTTCAAGAGACCCGCTGTATCCGTACGGAGTTTTTTCAGTGTAAACTTTTCTGTTTTTGACAAATAGTGTGTCGCGGTCAGACGCAGCGCATGCCTGCTTTGAACCTTCGTATGCGATCAGGTCTTGCTTGAAAGTGTACTGAATCAAAAGCGTATCATGTGTAATCTGCCACGTACC
>CAYUTR010000304.1:0-6245 GCA_964447465.1 uncultured Chryseobacterium sp. | reverse complement strand
CAACAACGGAGCACATCGACAAAGCAGAAGTGGAAAAGCTGGTGGATAAATCGACGAAGTCGAGACGTATCATTACAACGTTGGCAACGATCATGCAGTTTCCGGAGTTTCAGATCATGTAGTTTCCGGTTCCGCTTTTTTGCCGCCTTCGACTCCGCTCAGTCTGACAAAAAAGCAGCCGTTCGGACAACTGAATTGAGAAAATAAATTTTAAAGACATACGATATGAGTAGCTTCTCGAGAAAAGATTTTTTACGGATCACTGCGCTGGCATCAGCTTCATTGATGTTGCCGAAACTTCTTCGCGGAACGAACGCAGAATCGAAAACGGCGTTGGACAATCTGTTTCTTCCGAATACCAATGGGAAACGACTGATCGTTATTCAGTTTTCCGGTGGTAACGATGGACTGAACATGGTGATTCCGTATGGTAACGATTTGTACCACAGCAATCGTCCGACCGTAGGCATCAAGAAAACAGATGTGCTGAAGATGGACGACTATCACGGATTCAATCCCATCATGACAGGAATTCACGATCTGTACAACAACGGACATTTCGCTGCAATCAATTCGGTTGGTTATCCTGATCCGAACCGATCGCACTTCCGTTCTATGGACATCTGGCAGAGCGGATCTGGTCCGGAAGAGTATCTTACCACAGGTTGGATCGGTCGTTATCTAGATGAATGCGGCGATCTGACACCTCCCCACAAAGCGGTGGAGATTGATGATGCGATGAGTCTTGCGCTGAAAGGAGATCACCGTAACGGAATTGCAACACGCAATCCGAAGCGTATGAAAATGCTTACTGAAGATGCGTTGCTGATGCAGATTGCAAACGACTACAAGCATCACGAAAGTGATCACGCGTTGGTTGATTACCTGCACCAGTGTCTTGCAGAAACTTCACAGAGCGCAAACTACCTGATCTCGAAAGCAAAAACCGGCGGAGCGAAATCAATTTATCCGCAACATGCTTTTGGGAAGCAGATGAAGAATGTAGCTGATCTTATTCTCGCGGGAAGTGAAACTACAGTTTACTATGTTTCCCTTCCAGGATTCGATACGCACGCTGGACAGAACGGTCAACAGAATCGCTTGCTGGGAATTTACAGTCAGGCGATGGATGCACTAGCAAAAGATCTTACCGCTGCAGGATTGTGGAATGATACACTCGTTCTCACGTTCAGTGAATTTGGTCGTCGCGTGAAACAGAACGCGAGCCAGGGAACGGATCATGGAACAGCGAACTGTGTGATGCTTGCGGGCGGATCACTGAAGAAAAAAGGTGTGATTAACGAAGCAGCCGATCTTGTAAATCTCGATGAAGGAGATTTAATTCACACCGTAGATTTCCGACAGGTGTATGCGACGATTCTGCAGAACTGGTTGGGAACGGATCATGAGATTGTGCTCGGTAAAAAGTTCGAGCTGTTGGATTTCGTTTAATGATTCCACAGTAAGGAATCGGCGCTATAGTTGATTAAAAAATTGTCGAGCGCAGTAACCGGAATTGTGTTGATCTGTTTTTTCCCTCGGTAAACGTACAGGCTGTCGTGATGTGTATCAAAATCGATGTCTTTCGATTCAATTTTTAAGCCGTTGGAGTAAACAACAGTACGTTCGTAATAACCGTCCTGGTCCAGATCATATACTTCCTGTACGACGTTACCTGTTGTATCGTACATAAGTGAATATTCGGAGTAGCCGTCTTCATTGTCATCAAAGGTTTCGAACAGCTTGTTTCCGTTGAAATCGTACATGATGCTCTTTTCATTGTTGCCATCGTGATTGTCATCCATCCACAGATTTGCAGTTAATCCGTTTCGTTTCCAGTGGTAACTCGTTATTGAACCATCATATGAATCTGCAATGGTGAAGTTTTTGGTTTGTGAAACCCAATCCAGAAACTGTTCTGACTTATACCATTTGTAGGCGCACAACGAGGTTGATGCGATCAGAATTGCAAAAATGATAATCGTGATTCGCGCTGGCGCATATGATTTTCCCGGCGACTCAACGGTCTCAGGCGTTTCATCTTGCAAAGGTAAATTGTCTTCCATCCGAGCAAGCGTGTATTTCCAAATGTAAGGAATCCACGTACAGCATTTACTGTATCTCGAACTCGGCTTCTACCTCGTAGCGCATCATAATTTCGGCCGGACCTGCAGGTTCACTGCTGTCGTATTCGTATGATGCATTACTCACCGACGTTTGCGCGGGACCTCTCCAGCTCCAGTACGGATACTCGTCGTTCAGTTCCTTGATTGTGATGATATCTCCAAGTTCTTTGTCAACTCCGCTTAACATGTAAGCCGCTTTCTCCTTCGCTGCTTTCAGTGCTTCCGCTTTCAGTTCTTTACGCATTTCCTGTTCTTTTGAAGAGTGGAAATCGCCAAGCGACAGGTAAGAAACGCCTTTCGTGTCGATGTCGCGGATGATGGCAACCGCTTTTGTATGATCCGACAGTTTCACCTTGATAGTTTTCTCAAACTTCACCGGCTTTTTGGTTTCATCGTAATAATTCCATTGCCAGGATGTATTCACGAAACTGAAAGTGACGAGTGAATCTGCTACCCCGTTTTTGCTCAACAGCTCCATGAGCGTTCCTTCAATATCCTCGAGCTTCACGAGTGTTTTGTAATCCTTTTCTGTTTTTCCTGCTTCGAATTGTTCGGTATAATATTCTTCGATCTGGATGGTAAGGATCATCTCATCAGGACACAGCTTCGTGTCGGCTGCACCGGTAACGGTAATGGTACGTTCTTTCGCAGCGATTTCTCGTGTGGTTTCTGTTCCGCAGGATGCAAGCAGTGCAAGCGCAGGAGTCAGGAAAAGGAGTTTGTTCATGGTGGTTGGGATAGATGGATTTACCCGCAAGGTAATCCGACTATGCACCACTATTTTTCCTTTAGCAAAATTTCACTTTTGATGAGCTTGTGATTGCTCACCGGGGTGAGCGAGTTCTTTTTATAGAAATACTTCTCACCCGTGAAGGCTTTATAGGTCCGGATTGGGACATGCTCGAGTGCCTCGGGATTTTTGCATGCCACAGAAGTGAGAACAACGGTATCGCCCTTCAACGTCCAATTGCCTTCAGAAACTTCAAATGGGAATTCACGGCGCGCGGAATAAGTAAAAGTGCTGTCGTCGTACAGCTTTATTTCCGTTGCAAAATCGTCTTTCTCTCCGTAATAGTAACCGCACACATCTGCGAAATCTGCGAAGAAGGAAAACACGAACAGAAAGAAGAAAAGCAACAGTTTCATTGGAGAGTTCTACGTCGTTTGTTCCTGAAGGTTACTGAATAACTCCAGCTGATCAGGAATCAAACGGAAACTTTTACGGTGATGGTCGGTGATTCCAAACTCAACAATGGCTTTGCGATGCGCGGCTGTGCCGTATCCTTTATTCCGGTCCCACGCGTAATGCGGAAATTCTTCGTGCAGCTTCACCATGTAATCGTCGCGATACGTTTTCGCAAGTACTGATGCTGCTGCAATATTTTTGTACTTGCCGTCGCCTTCGATGATGCAGGTGTGCGGAATGCCTTCGAATGGGTTGAAACGATTTCCGTCAATGAGCAGATGCTGCGGAATTGTCTTCAACTGTGCCACCGCGCGGTGCATGGCCGTAAATGATGCGCGGAGAATATTGATGGTATCGATTTCTTCTGCCGTACAACTCGCCACAGCCCATGCAATAGCGTGTTCCTCTATGTATGGACGCACTTCCATTCTCTGATCGTGCGTCATCTTCTTGGAATCGTTCAACAACTTGTGTTTGAAATTCGCAGGAAGTATTACAGCCGCAGCGAAAACAGGTCCGGCGAAACAACCTCTTCCGGCTTCATCGCAACCGGCTTCAATCACGGTCTTATTGAAACAGAGTTTAAGCATGTCCCATCGTTTTTAGCATGATGGACCAGAGCTTGTCGGCCGATTTATCCCACGAGTACAATTCGCGCTGAATTCTTCCTTTTGCGATTAACACATCGCGAAGTGTTGCATCGTTCGCAACCGAATGCAATGCATCGGCAATACTGTCGACTGAAAACGGATCGCAATACAGAGCAGCTTCTCCAGCGACTTCAGGCATAGCGGTTACGTTCGAGCTGATGACCGGAACATCACACGCCATTGCTTCTACCAGCGGAATTCCGAATCCTTCGAAGTAAGGAACATACGCGAGTGCGAGTGCCGCGCCGGTAATTTCACGCACTTCATCTTCGCTTACGCGGCCCGTGAAAATCACATCTTCTTTATCGGAAACTTCCATCAACGCATTACGCATTCCTTCGTTCTTCCAGAAGGGCTGCCCAGTCAACACAAGTTTGATGTTGCCGCCGTTTTTCTTTTTGTACTGCGCGAATGCACGCACAAGCCGCTCCAGATTTTTTCGTGGATGCAAAGAACCGACATAGAGAAAGTAAGGTTGTCCTTTGCTCCACTTTTCACGAACAGTTTTCGTTTTCTCCGGCGTCTGAGGGAGAAATCCGTTTGCAGCAGCGTTGTGAACAACATCGATTTTATTGAGATCGTATCCGTATTGTTTGTGAATATCCTGTTTTGAATATTCAGAAACCGTTACAATACGTTCAGCGCGTTTTGCGAACAAAGGAAATTTCTCCTTGTACCACTTCGCGTAATGCGTCGGAATATCTTCGGGATAATGTTCGAAGTTGAGATCGTGAATTACCGGAAGACATTTTGTGGTGCCACGCAACGGAAGAAACCCATCAGGTGAAAAGAAAAGATCCGGTTTCAGATCGCGCAACACGCCATGCACAGAATAATTCAGCCACCAGTTAAACAACCAGGTTCTTCTCGCCGGCGGAAATATTTTCGCAGGAGTGATGTTATCCGAAAAAATAAAGTCTTCGTGAATCTTGCGATCGAACAGGAAAACAAAATTCACGTCTTCCTGCTTCTGCGTAATGCGCATCAATGTTTCGTACGCGAACCGGCCGATTCCATCGAGGCGGTTGTGAATAAGAAGGCGGGTGTTTACTACGACGATCACGTTGCCAAAAGTACTCAGTTCTCTGTGCTCAGTGCTCGGTTGTTCGTGGTTTGTTGATTTTTAGGGTTACAAAAAAGCGCATTGATCATTTCCTGATTGGCGGCAGGCTTACCGTGAATTAGTTTTATTTGAAAGTTTAATGGCATAGAACCACGTTGAACTGAGCACTGAGCACCGAGCACTGAGAACCAATTCCTATATTCGCGGCGTGAAAAACGCGATCAAAGCTATTCTACAGGGAATTCTGGGTTACCGGAGATACCTGCGTGTTTTTGCATCGTACAAGGTGAATAATCTTCACAAGGACAAACGGGAGAATGATTTCTTCGCTTTCCTGTCGCTTTTGCCAGCCCAAGGAATTGTGCTGGACATCGGAGCAAACCTGGGATTTCTCACGGCACATCTCGCACGAAAAGTGAACAAAGGCAAGGTGATTTCTTTCGAGCCTATGCCCGATAATCTTCACGCGTTGAATTACGTAGTGAAGAAATTTGATCTGAAGAACGTTACTGTTGAATCTTGCGCGCTTGGCGATCACGATGGAGAAGTGGAAATGGTTTTACCTGTAACGGGAAAAGCACGTCAGCAGGGATTGAGTCACGTTGTGCACGACACCATTAAAGAACATAACGACGGTGTGCGTTTCAAAGTTCCGCTGAAAAAACTCGATAGCATAGATTACCTCTTCGCAAACGGAGCGAAAGTCACCGGCATAAAAATGGATGTGGAGAATTTCGAACGATTTGTATTAGCAGGCGCAGAAAAACTTGTTGAGATGCATCGTCCGCTCATCTACCTCGAACTCTGGGAAAATGAAAACAAGAATGCGTGTTTTGATTTTTTCACAAAGTGGAAGTATGAGGTGACCGTGAATGTGGATGGGACGCATGTGAAGTATGATGCGGTGAAGCATGCAGGAAGGATTAATTTTCTTGCAAGACCCATCCAGTAGGCAGTCGGGCAGTTTGGCAGTAGGCAGTCGCTTAATCAACCATAAAGCATGGAAGTTACAAGACCTAAGGAAGGGGCTCGAAAAGGGTCCTTTACTTTTTCACTCTTTAACTGGACTGCCTACGGTCTAACTGCCCAACTGCCTACTGTTTTGCTATCTTCGCGTCCCACAACTATCTACACGTGCAGAAGAAATTCGTCACGAATCTCATCATTCTCCTTTGCCTGAACCTGCTGATCAAGCCGTTCTGGATTTTAGGAATTGAACC
>CAYUTR010000303.1:0-6277 GCA_964447465.1 uncultured Chryseobacterium sp. | reverse complement strand
AACCGTTTTCAGCGATCGAAAATACAACGAATACGCGTGCATTTTCATCATTGTTTTCAAGACGAACAGTGTTCTGGATTTTTTCCTGGATCACTGTAGTTGATGAATCAGTTGTTTCGTGTGCCGATGAAAGCACAGGTGAGAATGTAAGAGCAAGCGATAATGCGAGGATGTGAAGCGTTTTCATTTTTGTTGGGTGTGAGTTAAGGTTAAATTCATGCACAAGACGCGTACACCTTTCGATAAGTTACAATCGCCACGAAAATATTTTGGCGTACATTTCTGTATGCGAAGTTTCGACAAACTATTTTTGGGGTTTGCAATCTTGTTGTACACTTCGTGCGCGGAAGAAACTTCAAACACTGTTCCTGATTCAACCGCTATAGACAGTTCTTTAACTCAAGAGTCCAAAGTCGACACAGTCCAGGAGGTTGCAGCTGATGTGTCAAATACCGTTAGTCGTCCTTATCCTGAAATTCTTCTGAATTGGGAAAAAGAATTGCAGATGCGGGGAGTAAACTTTGATCTCGATAATTTCTACGCAGCTGCTCAACACGATTTTGATTTCGGCTATAGCAATCCATGGGATCGTGAAGTACCATCCTACTTCACACCTTCACCTGATACATCTTACTACACTTATACAGTTCCTAATTGGATAGGTGGTGAGCCAGACAGTTATCTGTTCCTGATTGACGTGAAAAAAGGTCTCTCGTTTTCCTTAGATGTAGTGGGTACCTGCGCGTCGTTTGAAGATTCCGGATGGAAGAATGATCACATTCTGGTTGCATACGGGTATGACGATTGTACGACTGACGTTAAATTTCCAGGTAAAGGACTATACCAGGGATTTTACTGTTTCTACAACTTCAAGACGAAAATTGAAACTGTGTACTGCAGCAAAAATTATTTCAACCCGAAGTGGGGCAGATAAACAGCACGCAGGCATCAAAATCCGTGTGCTTTAAGCTTGATTCGCAGTAGAGAAACGCGACATAAATTCACTCGCAGTTTCCACCATCTCAGATGATCCTGCAAAGAAAGGAGTGCGTTGGTGCAATTTCTTAGGCTCGATTTCCAGAATGCGACGATAACCATCAGTTGCTTTTCCACCCGCCTGTTCGACCAGGAAAGCCATTGGATTGCATTCGTAAACCAAACGTAATTTTCCGTTCGGTGAAGACGCAGTTACCGGATAGATATAAATTCCACCTGTAATTAAGTTACGGTGAACATCTGCCACTGCCGAACCAATATAACGCGATGAATAAGGACGCTTTGTTGATTTGTCTTCTTCCTGGCAATACTTGATGTACTTTTTCACGCCATCAGGAAAGTGAACATAGTTTCCTTCGTTGATGGAATATGTTTTTCCACTGGAAGGTGTTGTCATCTGCGGGTGCGACAAACAGAATTCTCCAATTGAAGGATCGAGTGTAAATCCGTTCACACCTTTTCCGGTTGTGTACACCATCATTGTGGAAGAACCATAGATCACATAACCTGCAGCAACCTGTTCTGTTCCGCGCTGAAGAAAATCCTCATCTGTTGCAGGACCCGAAAGTGATACGCGACGATAGATAGAGAATATTGTTCCTACAGAAACATTCACGTCGATATTCGAAGAGCCATCGAGCGGGTCAATTGCAACAACATATTTTGCATTGCGTGATTGTGGTGTATCGATATGAATAATGTCTTCGTTTTCTTCTGATGCAATTCCGCAACACTCGCCACCCACACTCAATGCAGCAATAAATTGTTCGTTCGCGAAAACGTCCAGCTTCTTCACTGCTTCGCCCTGAACATTGGTTTCACCAGCTTCACCGAGAATATCGGCAAGTCCGGCTTTGTTCACTTCGCGGTTTACGATTTTCGCTGCAATACCGATATCGCGTAACAGTCGCGACAACTCTCCTTTTGCGTAAGGAAAATCAGTTTGCTTTTCAATGATAAACTGCCCAAGTGTTTTAACAATGCTCATAAGCGATATTGGTCAAAAGTGAGGGTGCAAATATAAGAGAGTTGAGAGGAATGAGTAAGAAGACAGGAGTCGCGGGAAGCGAATTCTGTCTAATTTTAGCGTTAATTGGTCTAATAAACATGCAAATTTCGCAATGGCTGCAATTACGATTCGCAAAGCAACTCAAAACGATGTAAAACACATTTTGGGTCTCATCAAGGAACTCGCAGAATATGAGAAGGCGCCGGAAGAAGTTGTGACTACGGAAGACATTTTGTTGCGCGATGGATTCGGAGAAAATCCACTTTTCTACTGTTACGTTGCGGAAACGGAGGACGGAAAAATTCCCGGAATGGCGTTGTATTACATCAAGTATTCTACGTGGAAAGGTCCCTGTGTTTTCCTTGAAGACATTATTGTATCACAATCAGAACGCAGAAGCGGAATCGGAAAAATGCTCTTCGAAAAAGTGATTGAAGAAACACGAAAACTCGGAGCGCTGAGAATGGAGTGGCAGGTGTTGGATTGGAATAAACCGGCGATTCAGTTTTATGAGAAATATCAACCGGAGGTGCTGCGGGAGTGGTTGAACTATAGACTCAGTGGCCCGCAGCTCAGTGCGCAATAGTCAATGCGCAATACGCAGTATATCGCACTAAACTGCGTACTGCACACTGCCAACTGCGCACTGATCATTATCTTCGTCCCAATGAAAGTATTCAAATTCGGTGGTGCCTCCGTTAAAGACGAATCCGCCGTTCGTAATCTCGCTTCAATCGCCAAATCATATTCTGGCGACAAACTCATCGTCGTTATTTCCGCTATGGGAAAAACAACGAATACGCTGGAGCGATTGACTGATGCATTCTATTCCCAGAACGGAAATGCAGAAGCCATTCTAAAAGAAGTACGCGATTATCATTTCGGAATTATTGAGGGATTGTTCCCGGATAAAACGCACGCGGTTTACACAGATATTCACAACGCGCTTGTAGAACTCGAATGGGCGATTGAAGATCCACCAACGCATTCTTACGATTGCGAATACGACCAGATAGTTTCTGTCGGAGAAATTCTCTCGACGAAAATTGTTGCCGCGTTCCTGAAAGAACAGAATCTGAAGTGCGAATGGAGAGACGTTCGCGATTACGTGAAGACGGACAACACCTATCGCGAAGGAAAAGTAGATTGGGAGCAGACACAGCAATTGATCACAACTGATCTGGTTCCTGCTTTGCAAAAAACGAATATGATCATCACGCAGGGATTTCTCGGTGTGACATCAGAGAACTTCACAACAACACTTGGACGCGAAGGATCTGATTACACAGCAGCCATCATGGCGTATTGCATGGATGCAGAAAGTCTCACCATCTGGAAAGATGTCCCGGGAGTTCTGAACGCCGATCCGAAATGGTTTGACGATACGCGACTCATTCCGCAGATGACGTACCAGGATGCTATTGAGCTGACGTACTACGGTGCGACTGTCATTCACCCGAAGACAATCAAGCCATTGCAGAATAAAAATATTCCATTGTATGTGCGTTCATTTCTTGATCCGTCGAAAGAAGGAACGAAAATTCACGACGTGCAGGCGCCGCTTCCAATTCCGTGTTTCATCTTCAAAGTAAACCAGGTTCTGATTTCGATTTCTCCGCGTGATTTCTCATTCATCGTGGAAGAAAACATGGGAAGTATATTTTCCTTATTCTCGAAACATCGCGTGAAGATTAACACGATGCAGAATTCGGCGATCAGTTTTTCACTTTGCGTTGATAATGATGAAAAACGTTTGCCGGGGCTGATCGAAGAACTTCGCAAGCAATATCGCGTACTATACAACGACAAGATGGAATTGGTGACGGTGCGTTACTACGATCAGGCTACTCTTGATCGGGTAATAATTGGTAAGACCATCTTGCTTGAGGTGAAGAGTCGTTATACTGCCCAGCTTGTGATGAAAGACGCTTAACGCTGTCAATCCTCGGTACATCCAAGATTTACGCTCAAGAATATTATTCCGATTACTCGGACTGACAACGATATGCTTGTCAGTCCGAGTAATCACATTGATCTGTAGCTTGATTCAAGATTTCCGGCGTACCGAGGAGTGACAAGCGCAACGAAATTGTATCTTGTTCTGATATGAGTTCCCCTATCCGTATCGCTTTAGCAGACGACCATCCTTTGTATCTCGAAGGACTTGAAATGCTGCTCAATAGTTCAGGTGCGGCAAAAGTGGTTGCAACAGCAGCTGACGGATTGGAAGCAATGAAGATGATTGAGAAAGAACAGTTCGATGTTCTCCTGCTCGATCTTCACATTCCGAACAAAGATGGAATGCAGATTGCTGAAGAACTTTCGAAGCAAAATGTTCCGTTCAAAATCATCATGCTTACCATGCAGCGCGGCGGGCGATATGTCGATCGTTTGAAAAAATGGGGCGTGCAAGGATACGTGCTGAAAAGTGTTTCACTGGAAAATCTTGTTGATGTAATTCAACGCGTGCACAAAGGAGAAGAACATTTTCCGGAAGAGGCAATGGCGTATGATCACGAAGAAGATGTGCGATTGAAGTCTTCAGTTATCACTTCAGGCACGCCGGAGAAACAACTCACGGCACGTGAACAGGAAATTCTTGTTCTTGTTTGTAAAGAATTTTCGAGCAAAGAAATCGGTGAGCAACTTTTCATCAGTACCGGAACTGTTGATACACATCGCAAGAATCTATTGGTGAAACTGGGTGTATCGAATACGGTTGGGTTGGTGAAGTATGCGTTAAAGCACGGATTGCTCGACGACTAAATTGTGAGAACCAAGATTGCGGTGGTATCGTGAGGACCCAGATCTTTTCTGGCATTAAACCACAAAGACGCAAAGGCGCAAAGGCCACGCAAAGAAAATTTAATCAGGAAAATCTCGCAGTCACTACCGTCTTTCCATTCTCACTTTCAATTTCCAGCTTTCCGCCTAATGCATTCAGAAACTCCCTCACGAGATTCAATCCCAATCCCGTTCCGGTTTCCATTGCAGTGCCACGCTCTGAAGTAATGATTCCACCTTGCCGAATTTTCTCCAGCTTCTCTTTGGAAATTCCCGCACCATTGTCAGCAACTGAAACCACCAGCTTTCCTCCTACCGTGTCAATACCAACATCGATACGACCGCCGACCGGTGAAAACTTGATGGCATTGCCGATGAGATTACGCAACAGCAAGCGCGCAATGTTTTTGTCGGTGTCTACAATCACATCGCCCACAGCAGTAGTATGCATCTGCAATTGTTTCGCTCCCATGCTTCCCATGTACAGAGTAGCAATTTCATCCACGACTTCTGTGATTGAAAACTTCTCCTTGTTTATACGCACACCGTTCTTTTGCTGCACCGACCATTGCAATAGATTTTCAAGAAACTCCTGCAAGGGGCGCAATGTCAGATTCACCTTCTCCAGTGATTGCGCCATATCTTCCTTCGTCATGGAATCTTTCCGGCTCTGCACAACAGTATTGTAATTCACAATCGCATTCACCGGATTACCCAAATCGTGCGAGATGATAGAGAACAACTGATCTTTCGTTGCATTCAACGCAGTGAGTTCTTCTTCCGAATCAATCAGTTTCTTGTTCAGCTCCTTCAACGTCGAGTTTTGCCGCGAAATCTGTTCGTTCTTGCTTTCCAGCAATTTATTCGATTTAATTTTCGTGCGATACGCGTAAAACGATAGTCCGAGAACAATCACCAAAGCGCAAAGTCCGCCAAACATTATTTTTTTCTGACGCTGATCTTCAGCTGCAGCTGCGGCACTCACCAGTTGTTCTTCCCGTAGCTGTGCATTTTCACGTTCCTTTTTCACTGAACCGAATCGGGTGCGCATTTCCTCCATCGCACGAATTTTTTCGTCGTCGAGCAACAACTTATTCAGCGCATCATACTTTCGGAAATACTCCAACGCGAGTGCCGGGCGACCTGTTTCACTATACAAATCGGCGTACACCTGATAAATGTCGCGTTGCAGTTCTTTCTGATTCAGTGATTGTGCGAGTGTATCGGCACGAACGAGATATTTTTCACTCAGCGCGTAGCGCTTCATCAATCTATAGTTCTCAGCGATATCGAGGCTTGCGATTGCTTCTCCATCCGAATCTTCAATTGCAATTTTTATCGCCACTGCATCGAGAAAATATTTTTCGGCGGTTACAAACTCTCCCTTGTTCCGATACACCACACCGATGTTGATCATAGCGCGGGAAGTTCCATCTTCATCCTCAAGACTGTCGCATAAATTGAGAACACGCGTATAGTAGAACATCG
>CAYUTR010000302.1:0-6324 GCA_964447465.1 uncultured Chryseobacterium sp. | reverse complement strand
GAACTCATTCGCGCGAAATGCAACAGAATTCAGTCGTTGCCGAATGAACTTACGTTGTTGATTGCGAACATGCCTTCCGGTTATCACCGCGATGTGCAGCTCACGAAAGAAATATTATTTCCTGGATTGCAAACAATGAAAGAAGTTCTCACCGTAGGCAATTCCGTAATCAGACAAATCATCGTCCGGAAAAATATTCTCGGCGATAAAAAGTATGATTCGCTCTTTACTGTCGATGCAGTGAACGAGCTCGTGATGAATGGAACATCATTCCGGACGGCTTACAAGATCGTAGGCGAACAAGTTAACACCAAGGAATTTTCACGGCCGAACGAAATTGTTCATACGCATACCGGAAGCATCGGAAATCCTGGAATAGAACTGATCCGGCAGAGACTTGAAAATGTGATGTTAAAAAAAGAGGGAGGTTAGGCCGATGAAAAACCATGCCGCCAATCCCAATACTGCAAGCGCTGAAACGAGCAATAAGATAAGTCCGATTCCGATAACAGTTTTATCAGCTGTTGGTACGTCGTTTGGTTTTTCCTTTGGTGCCTTCACTACTGTTTCTCGCGGATAGAGAAAAGAGGCCAGCACAATGCACAAAATGAAACACACGAATGCAGCACCGATAAAAATGCCTACACCGGTAGACCCACCAGTAATAACTAGTCCACCCATACCGAGAAAGAAAAACAATGCGGCCGCAATTCCCGCACCGATTGCCTGTTTTTTATCAGGCTCAATTATTCCTGGTCTTGCTTGAGATGGATGTTTAACTGCAACGTGATCCGTTTCGTTTTCCTTTTTCGCTGTTGTCGACACAACATCCTGTGTAGGCGTTGCTAAGGTTTCTTCAACTACGGTAGTTACGTGAATCGGCTCAGCTGCATTCTCATGAACTACCGTAGCTGGAACCGTTTCCGGGGTTTCGACATTCTCATTATTCGTAATTTCCTTCACCGCCTGATCCCGATTGGGAAATCCACTGATATAATATCCATTGCGATAATGCCGTTTCTCCATTGAGCAGGAAGTTAATCCAGCAATGAGAACCATGAATAAACCGACTATGAATATTTTCTGCATTAGTTTTTGACTGCTTGCTTTCTTCACCGCGGGATTAACCCGTGCGGCTGAAGAAATTTCATGAATCAAGTGCTTCGCAATCGATGTGCATTCTAAATAACATTAGCTATTCGACTGCCAACTGAACGACTGCTTACTGTCTGCTATTATGCCATTCCTTTCGTTCCGCCGAAATTCATCGGGAATGCATTTGAAAACTCTGTATCGTTGATTGCACCATTTGCACTTTCGAAACGCGTGATATTTTCCTTGAGTGCCTTCATCAAACGCTTTGCATGCTGCGGTGTCAGAATGATGCGCGACTTAACGCGTGCCTTAGGAACTCCTGGCATCACCTGGATGAAATCAAGAATGAATTCTGAATTCGAGTGTGTGATAATCGCAAGATTGGAATAAGTTCCTCCGGCTACTTCTTCGCCGAGTTCAATATTCATTTGTCCCTGTTGTGGTTGTTCTTCGTTTGCCATTTTTTGTGTTGGAATAGAGTCCTAAGATAAGGATTCGTACGGTGCAGAAATGTGGCAAGAAAGGGCGCATGAAAGGGTCCGTAGGCGGTTTTGACGGCCCTTTCAGTGGTTTGTTCACAATACTGTTTGGTGAAAAAGTGCTATCCCTGCGGTTATATCGTTCCCCTCAGGTGATGTCCGGCTATTTAGATCAGCCGCTAAGTTGAATCTTCACATTCATCAGGACATCAGAAAACCCGCGAGGGATAGCCCAACAAAAGTACCGGGGCGACTAAAGCGTGTCAACCGTATAAATACGGGATTTGATACCCCCGTATTTATACGGTAGTACCCCCGTATAAATACGGGGGTACCCTTCGAAATTTGGCTGAATACGAAGAAAATCGGGTTCCGGAGGTATGTTGTGTTTCTGCACAGTTGAAAACTGACGAGCGCCAAAAGGTAGTGCACACAACGCATTTTCTCTATAAAGCAGTGCTGAACAGGCTAACCCAATATGTTGAATTTATTCCAATTCTTCAACATGTTTTGGATATGTGTTGAAGGTTTCAACCTATCTTTGCAATATGTTGAAAAATTTGAATATTTTCAACATATATAGAAACTATGAACCTACGAGAAAAACCATATAACAAGCTTCCGCTGCTTCCACCAAAAATTACTTTCTCAGAGAAAGTGTACAGGAAGACCATTGCAGCTAACAAAGCCTTAGCGGAACTCAAGGGGGCGTCACGTCTTATTCCAAATCCGGAAATCGTACTCAACAGTCTTACATTGCGTGAAGCGAAAGACAGTTCAGAAATTGAGAACATAGTCACGACCAACGACGAACTCTATCAGGCACTTTCTGCTGATGCGGTCATGTCGAACCCCGATGTCAAAGAAGTACTGAATTACAGGGAAGCTTTGTACCGGGGAAATAATCAGGTACTCGCACGTCAGATGATTACCATACGTGATATTCTGAAAGTTCAGGAGTATCTCATTGGTAACAACGCCGGAATCAGGAAACAGCCGGGAACAGCACTGCGCAATACTAAAACCGGAGCTGTAATTTACACTCCGCCTTCCGGCAAGGATGTGATTGAACAGAAGCTGAAAAATCTTGAGAAGTACATGAACACTGATGACGGTGTTGATCCGCTAATCAGGATGGCAATAATTCACTATCAGTTCGAGTCCATTCACCCATTCTATGACGGAAACGGAAGAACCGGACGAATTCTGAATGTGCTGTTTCTTGTACTGAATGGATTGCTGGATGCGCCAATCCTGTACCTGAGTTCCTACATCATGCAGCATCGCAGGAAATATTACGAAGGCCTGGAGAAGGTGCGTACCAAAGGCGATTGGGAAAGCTGGATCCTGTTTATGCTCGATTCAGTTGAGCAAACCGCGCGCAGTACGATGAAAACCGTGACAGAAATCGGTGAGCTGATCAGTAGCGAATCAAAACGCGTGAAAGACAAACGACCCAAAATATATTCGCGCGAATTGGTCGAGTTGCTGTTTCAGCAACCGTATTGCCGCATCTACACGTTGCAGTTGGCATTGGATATTTCCCGCTTCACTGCAAGTAAATACCTGAAGGAATTGCAGAAGATTGGCTTGGTGCGCGGAATAAAAGCCGGACGCGACATCCTGTATGTTAACGTCCCGCTGTTTGTGTTGTTACAAAAAGAAGATACAATTCTGAAGGCATCACGAAGTCCACTACGTAGCAGTACGTAGCTCAGGATAATTCTCACACAAAATGGGTAGTTGAAACACTTTCATTGGCACGGTTGTCGTATCTTCATTTGCACACAACTAAAAAAACCAACGATGAAATTCAGAGTCAACCACACTATCTCGAATCCGGAAGAATTCTGGGGACGCGCGCAGAAAGCATTACCGAACCTTCCTGAAGGAATTAAAGTTCACGCAGTAATGCCAAACGAAACAATGAACGTTGCTACCTGCGTTTGGGAAGCAGCGGATCTTGCAACAATCACCGCGTTCCTCGAAGGAGCAACAGGCGATGTAAGCAAGAACGAATACATGATCATCAACGAAGCACACGCAATGGGCGTATAGCCCGAAGCAATAAAAAAGGCGTCCGTCACTGCGAGCCTGCGTGGCAGTCTCGTTTAGCGGAGTAGAGATTTGATGTTACTCCTACTCAGCTGCGGTGACGAGAAGCCTTTTTTATTGCGTGTTATTTCTTGCGGCGAAAATTTCCTGATTTATTTTTCGGCTTATTGCCCTCGAATTTTCCTTTCAACTTATCACCTCCAGCCTTACGTGGCTTGTGACTTCCCGGTTTTCCTTTTACAGGTTGACTCCCAGAATTTCCCTTCGGCTTTCCACTCCACCGCCGGGATTGAGTAATCACCTTTTTCTCCTTTGGTGCTTCTCCTTCCGATTTTTCAATCATCTTGAAAATACCCTTCATCTCATCCGGAGTTAAATCGCGCCAATCTCCTTGAGGCAATCCTTTGATCGTAATGTTCATGATACGCACACGTTCGAGCTTCACAACTTCATAGCCGAAGTGTTCGCACATGCGTCGTATCTGGCGATTCAATCCTTGTACAAGAATAATTCTGAAGATGGTCGGAGTTTCTTTTTTGATCACACACTTCTTCGTGCGCTGACCAAGAATCGGAACACCTGCGCCCATGCCGGTGATAAATTCATCAGTCATCGGTTTATTCACCGTAACCACATATTCCTTCTCGTGATTATTCGAGGCGCGGAGAATCTTGTTTACGATGTCGCCGTCGCTCGTCATGAATATTAATCCTTGCGAATCTTTATCGAGTCGCCCGATCGGAAACACACGACGACTGTGATTTACGAAGTCCACGATGTTTGTGCGATCACCCAATTCAGTTGTACTCGTCACACCCGGAGGTTTATTCAGCACGATATAAATCTGCTGAGACTTCTCCATCGGCTCCAGCGCATTTCCATTAACGTGAACAATATCTCCGGGATAAACCTGGTCGCCGATCTTTGCGCGTTTACCGTTGATCTTCACGTTGCCTTGTTCAATGAATCGATCGGCATCGCGGCGGGAACACGTTCCCGATTCGGCAATGAATTTATTAAGGCGAGTTGATTCCGACATGCGGCACTAAGTTACTGAAACAAAAAAGCGCCCCGACATCGCTAAATCGTCGGGACGCTTCTTTGTTACTTGCCTATTGAAATTTATTTCTTCACGACAGCGCCACTGGCCATCTGCACTGCTGCATAAAGGTCAACAGTTCCACCCGTTCTGCTAAACGTGTTGAACTTCGCTTTCTTTTTCTTTTCGCCAGGGATGATCACTTTCTTTTTAGCCATCGACTTGTCAGAAGAAGTTTCAACAATGCGTTTGATATCCGCTGGTGTAAGTGCAGGGAAGTAAGATTTCAATACGGCGCAAACACCTGCTGTTACAGGAGAAGCCATGCTTGTTCCGCTTGCATCTGCATAACCATTCTCAGGCTTGCAGGAGTAAATATCAACTCCCGGTGCGAACACATCAACATTCTTTTTTCCATAATTCGAGAACGGAGCGAGTGAACTCTTTCCTGTTCTCCAGCTCAATGCTCCAACTTCAATCCAGTTCGTCGCAACACCACCATCGAGGTAACGTGCAGTCGGGAAATTGTTCGTCTTATCGTTGTCTTTATTATCGTTTCCAGCCGCGTGAACAAGAAGCACACCTTTGCTTTCAGCATACTTCACTGCTTTGTCAACTACTGCCTTGTTGTAGCCATATGACTTACCAAAGCTCATATTGATGATTTTCGCTCCGTTGTCAACTGCGTAGATAATTCCATTCGCAACATCCTTGTCCCGTTCGTCACCATCAGGAACTACGCGAATTCCCATAATCAAAACTGAATTTGAAACACCGTCGATTCCGATGCCATTTCCGCGCTGTGCACCAATGATTCCCGCAACGTGAGTTCCGTGAAATGCATCCGGACCTTTAATATCCGGGTTGCCATAATATTTCTCTTCCTGGTTCTCGTAATCATCACCCACGATGCTACGCGGATCGTAATCAACATTCAGGTGATAATCGAGCATGCTGTTATAAACTTTGAAACCTTCCTCGAGTTCCGCATTAAGAGAAGTCCAATCTTCCGCTTTCTTCACAACCAGTGTTTTCAGAAGTGTGTGGAAGTTCTTGTACTGTGAGCTTGCGTTGTGCGCAACCCAATCTTCGTAAGTAACGGTGTCTTTTCCTGACTTCGCTTTAATCTCATCCTTCAGACCATTATTCATCTTGCGGAAATTCGCGATGTTATCAAGCGTAGTTTTGGTTTCATCATACTTCGCATTGAAGTCTTTCTGAACTACGAGATACTTTGTGAAATCAGCTGTATCCGAAGGTGGAAGATCTTCGCGGGTTTTGTTTTTGAACTTCTTCTTCAGGCGACGGTATTCGCGTGTAAGTTCGAGGTTATCGTGCTCAACGTTTTCTCCGTTCGCGCCACCGATGAAATTCCATCCGTAGATATCATCAACGTAACCGTTTTTGTCGTCGTCGATTTTGTTCGCAGGAATTTCACCCGGATTGTGCCACATTACGTTCTTCAGATCCTCGTGCGCATAATCAACGCCACCATCGATCACTGCAACAATAATTGTATCCGGAGTTTTTCCCGCAAGCAGTTCCTTGTAGGTCTTTTCGGTACCAACACCTTTCGTTCCATTATCCTTGTAAGAAAGGTTGAACCAGTTCTTCGGGGCCGAAGCAGGTTCGCCGTTCATGATAATGCCCGCGCTA
>CAYUTR010000301.1:0-6346 GCA_964447465.1 uncultured Chryseobacterium sp. | reverse complement strand
GCTACCACATCGCCTTCAGAAATTCCGGACTTGATGATTTCCTCAGCCAGCGGATCTTCGATGTACTTCTGGATAGCGCGTTTGAGTGGACGGGCACCGTATGCCTGATCGAATCCTTTCTCAACAATGTAATCTTTGCACTTGTCGGTGATTGATATGGTATAACCCAGTGTAGTCACACGTCCGTACAATTTGTCGAGTTCGATATCGATAATCTTGTGAATGTCTTCACGCGAAAGTGAATTGAACATCACCACATCATCAATACGGTTCAGGAATTCAGGAGCAAAGGCTTTCTTCAATGCATTCTCGATAACACCTTTCGCGTGATCGCCGGAATTTTCCTGCTTAGCGCCGGTCTGGAATCCAACTCCAGTTCCGAAATCTTTCAGCTGCCGTGAACCGATGTTCGACGTCATGATGATGATAGAATTCTTGAAGTCGACTTTGCGTCCGAGAGAATCTGTAAGCTGACCGTCGTCCAACGTCTGCAGAAGCAAGTTGAATACGTCAGGGTGAGCTTTCTCGATCTCGTCAAGGAGAACTACTGAATATGGTTTGCGACGAACTTTCTCTGTGAGCTGTCCGCCTTCTTCGTAACCAACATATCCCGGAGGCGCTCCAACAAGACGCGATACTGCAAACTTCTCCATGTACTCGCTCATGTCGATACGGATCAACGCATCTTCATTGTCGAACAGATATTTCGCAAGAATCTTCGCCAGTTGGGTTTTACCAACACCGGTAGGACCGAGGAAGATAAATGAACCAATCGGTTTGTTCGGATCTTTCAGTCCGGCACGGTTACGCTGTATTGCACGAACAACTTTCTTGATCGCTTCATCCTGGCCGATTACTTTTCCTTTCAGTGATTCAAACATCACGGAAAGCTTATCGCCTTCGTTCTGAGAAACACGCTGAACAGGAATTCCGGTCATCATCGAAACAACTTCTGCGACGTTATCTTCACTCACCGGTTCGCGGTGCGTTTTGCTTTCGTCTTCCCACTGCTTCTTAGCAGCTTCGAGTTGTTCCTGGAGCTGACGTTCTTTATCGCGCAGGCGTGCAGCTTCCTCGTAACGTTGGGAGCGGACAACCTGATTCTTTTCTTCTTTTACTTTCTCGATCTCTTCTTCAACTTCAAGAATCTTCTTCGGAACCTTGATGTTGGTGATGTGAACTCGTGAACCTGATTCATCGAGTGCATCAATTGCTTTATCCGGCAAGTGACGATCTGTAATGTATCGTGCAGTCAGAGTAACACAAGCTTTGATCGCTTCGTCGGTGTAAGTAACGTTGTGGTGATCCTCGTAACGGCTCTTGATGTTATTCAGGATCTGAATCGTTTCATCAATCGTTGTAGGTTCCACAATTACTTTCTGGAAACGACGCTCGAGTGCTCCGTCTTTCTCGATATACTGACGGTACTCGTCAAGCGTTGTAGCTCCGATACATTGGATTTCTCCACGTGCAAGAGCCGGCTTGAACATATTCGATGCGTCGAGGGAACCGGAAGCTCCACCAGCGCCAATGATTGTGTGAATCTCATCGATGAACAGGATAACGTCAGGAGATTTCTCCAGCTCGTTCATCACAGCTTTCATACGTTCCTCGAACTGACCGCGGTATTTTGTTCCTGCAACAAGTGATGCAAGATCAAGCGATACTACGCGTTTGTTGAAGAGTACACGTGAAACTTTCTTCTGGATGATACGCAAAGCAAGTCCTTCAGCGATGGCAGATTTACCAACACCGGGTTCTCCAATGAGAATCGGGTTGTTTTTCTTACGGCGGGAAAGAATCTGCGATACACGCTCGATTTCTTTCTCACGTCCAACGATAGGATCCAGTTTTCCGTCTTCCGCAGCTTTCGTGAGATCGCGACCGAAGTTGTCGAGTACAGGAGTTTTGGATTTTGAATCGGTGATCTTCTTCTGGCTTGAACCAAAAGTGCTTTCTTCCGAGTCATCGTCTTCCGGAGTATTACCAGCTTCAAAGCGGGGAGATGACGTTTCGTCACTACCGCTGCCTGCAGTGTTGTCTAATTCGCCTTTCACAGACTCATAATCGAGCCCAAAACGATTTAGCGCCTTCGTGGCAACAGAATCGTCGTCCTTAAGGATTGAAAGCAGGAGATGCTCCGTACCGATCACAGCACTTTTGAACAATTTCGCTTCGAGATACGTGATCTTCAAAGCACGTTCAGCCTGTTTAACCAGCGGAATATTTCCAAGGTTAGCAGCCGTTTTACGTGCCGAACCTGAAGTAAGTGATTCAACTTCCTTACGAAGATCCAGAAGATTAACATTGAGCTGTTTCATCAGCTTCACTGCACTTCCTTCGCCCTCGCGGATAATTCCCAACAGAAGATGCTCTGTCCCAATGTAGTCGTGCCCCAGACGAAGTGCTTCTTCACGACTGAACGTAATGACGTCCTTAACCCGGGGTGAAAATTTAGCTTCCATATATCGCGTTTCTGTTGTGTTGTTGTTATGTGGCGTCAGGATCGTATCCTGACCCGCCAATTATTGTCTTTTCTCGTCCGTGGTTTGCACTATGAATTTACCCATTTTTCCGGTCGTTCTCAAATGTAGATACAAACAAGTTTTTTATGAGGTAAATCGGTCGTTTTTATCCACGAAAAATTGTTAATAATTAACACGTAAAATGAGCACTTTTCAGAGTGAAAAAAGGTACTTTCGGTCTCCTTAAAATCTTACTCATTTAGTACTGTTTATTCAATAAGCGTGCTAAACTTTAATAGTGACAAAACGACATGGCTTCAGGCGAAAAAATTATCCCGATTAACATTGAAGATGAGATGCGTACAGCATACATCGACTATTCGATGTCTGTTATCGTTTCACGAGCGTTACCTGACGTACGCGACGGACTAAAGCCGGTTCACCGCCGGGTGCTGTTCGGAATGCTTGAACTGGGCGTACTCTCGAATCGACCGTATAAGAAATCTGCCCGTATTGTGGGAGAAGTTCTCGGTAAGTATCACCCGCACGGTGATAGTTCGGTGTACGACGCCATGGTGCGTATGGCCCAGGACTGGAGCTTGCGTTATCCGTTGGTCGATGGTCAGGGTAACTTCGGTTCTGTCGATGGAGATCCTCCGGCAGCAATGCGTTACACAGAAGCGCGTCTCCGCAAGATTGCAGAAGAGGTGATCGCAGATATCGACAAGAACACGGTTGACTTCCGTCCGAACTTCGATGATTCATTGGAGGAACCGACCGTAATGCCTTCGCGTATTCCGCAGCTTCTTATTAACGGAGCATCCGGAATTGCAGTAGGTATGGCAACGAATATGCCGCCTCATAACCTTACAGAGATCATCAACGCTACATTGGCGTATATCGATGACCGGAATATTGACACGGAAGGCATAATGAAGCATGTGAAGGCTCCTGACTTTCCGACAGGTGGGCACATCTACGGTTTCAACGGAGTACGTGAAGCATTTGAAACAGGACGCGGACGAATTGTACTGCGTGCGAAAACATCTATCGAAGAACACAAAGGTCGCGATCGTATCATCGTAACTGAGATTCCATATCAGGTGAACAAGTGGCAGATGATCAAAGCTACTGCCGACCTGATCAACGAGAAGAAACTCGAAGGCATCAGCGACATCCGCGATGAATCTGACCGTGATGGAATGCGGATCGTGTACGAACTGAAGCGCGATGCAGTTTCCAGCGTAGTCCTCAACCAGCTATACAAATACACTTCGCTCCAGACTTCGTTCAGCGTAAACAACATTGCGTTGGTGAATGGACGTCCGGAGATGTTGACGATCAAATCACTCATTCATCATTTCGTTGAGTTCCGTCACACTGTTGTCGTTCGCCGTACGAAATACGAACTGGAGCAGGCAGAGAAGCGTGCGCACATCTTGCAAGGTTACCTGATTGCTCTCGATCACCTCGATGAAGTAATCAAGATCATTCGCGAGTCACAAACTCCGAATCAGGCGAAAGAAGAATTGATGGTGCGTTTTGCATTATCGGAAATCCAGTCGGGTGCAATTCTTGAATTACGTTTACGTGTTCTTACCGGACTCGAGCGCGACAAGTTGCGTGCAGAGTTTGAGGAACTGATGAAGCTGATAGCTTACCTGCGTAACATCCTCGATGACGAAGCGTTGCGTATGGAGATCATCAAAGGAGAACTCGAGGAGATCAAAGAAAAGTATGGTGACTCGCGCAGAACCGAAGTGGTTTATGCAGCCGACGATCAGCGTATGGAAGATCTGATCGCAGACGAAGATGTTGTAATCACCATTTCGCACATGGGTTATATCAAGCGTACACCGCTTGTCGATTACCGTGCGCAGAATAGGGGAGGACGTGGTTCACGTGGCTCGGCAACGCGCGACGAGGACTTCGTGGAACACTTGTTCGTTACGAATACACACGCATACCTGTTGCTCTTCACGGAGCAGGGACGTTGCTTCTGGATGCGTGCATACGAAATTCCGGAAGGGGAGAAGACCTCCAAAGGACGTGCAATCCAGAACTTGCTGAATCTACCTGCGGGAGATAAAGTGCGTGCATACGTTAAAGTCGACAACCTCACAGAAGAAGGTTATATCAACAAGCATTACATCGTAATGTGTACCACGCGTGGAGTGATCAAGAAAACAGTTCTTGAACAGTATTCACGTCCACGTACAAACGGTATCAACGCAATCACGGTTCGCGAAGGCGATATGTTGCTTGAGGCAGTACTAGTAACCGACAACGATCAGCTCATGGTAGCGTCGAAGTTTGGTAAAGTAGTTCGCTTCAACAATACTGAAGTTCGCGACATGGGTCGTACCGCAACAGGTGTTCGTGCAATTACACTGAATGGCGAGAAGGACGAAGTGATCGGAATGATCGTGATGCCGAAGGAGAATCCGCCGCAAGTGCTGGTTGTTTCTGAGAAAGGTTATGGAAAACGTTCCGATGTGGAGTCTTACAGACAGACACGTCGCGGAGCGAAAGGTGTTAAGACGATCAACGTAACGGATAAGACCGGGCAGTTGATTGCGATCAAGGCCGTGACCGACGAGAATGATCTGATGATCATCACCGTTGCCGGAATCATGATTCGTATGCGTGTAGCAGACCTTCGTGTAATGGGTCGCGCAACACAAGGTGTGCGATTGATTTCCCTGGATGATGATGATTCAATCGGAGCAGTAACAACCGTTGAAACAGATCCTGAAGAGGAAGTTGTAGCGATTGACGGAACGGTTGATACATCAATGGCCGATAGTGCTGATGAGCCTGAGGCAGAAGCAGATGTAGAGCCAGAAGCCGATGATGAAACTGATAAAGGTCCTGAGGATGGCACAGATATTGAAACAGATACAGACAAAACAGAATAAGATTCTTATGAAGAAAATCCTGGTTATTGCGGCAGCGTTACTGGTTTCTACCGGAGCAACATATGCACAGAAGGCGAAAGTAACTACTTGCTATAACGCGACGAACAGTTACGATCGGAGTAAAGATCCTGCGGACCTGCAGAAAGCCAAAACAAACATCGACGATGCATCGGTTCACGCCGATACCAAGGATGATGCGAAGACATGGTTTTATCGCGGGAACGTTTATCTGCGTTTGTATCAGGCCGAATACAATGCAAATGTTACTAAGAATAAAGAAAGCACAGATGGAGGTAAAACTCAACTGGTGGCGTATGTTACAACACCAACAGCTAACATTGTTGAGGCAACCAATTCGTATCTGAAAGCAAAGGCGCTTGATAAAGTTCAGGTGTACGATGGAATCGGAAAAGGACTTGCTGACTGTTATTTCTACACGCAGAACATCGGCATCTCGCATTACAACCAGGAGAAATACGCTGAAGCATATCCGATGTTTGATCTGGCGATGGCAATTTCTGCATCGAACGGCGTAACTGATACGACGAACATCAACAATGCTGCAGTGAGCGCGTTGAATGCAAAAATGTACGACAAGGCGATTCCAAATTTCCAGAAGCTTACGACAATCGGTTTCGGCAAAGGAAATACATGGTTGCTGCTTGGTCAGGCTTACAACGAAAAAGGCGATTCAACCAATTACAAGAAGACGATCAATGATGGATTGAAGAAGTATCCAAACGACGCGGATCTGTTGACTGAAGATGTGAACATCAAGCTGAAAGAAGGAAACGCAGCTGGTGCAGTTGCACAACTTGAAGCTTTGACGGCTCAGCGTAAAGACGATCCGGAATTGTTCTTCGTAGTTGGAAACGTTTATGACCGTATGGCGAACCCAAGCGACAAAGACGGCAAGCCTACAGACAAGCCGAAGAACTATGAAGAGCTTCACAACAAGGCTGC
>CAYUTR010000300.1:0-6364 GCA_964447465.1 uncultured Chryseobacterium sp. | reverse complement strand
TTGTCAACGTATCCATCGTGTACATACCCGTTCGCGTCATATTTTCCAGCGTAAGTTGGATTATACGGATCAGTATTCAGATCAAGGAAAATAACTCCACCATTGAAAAGATTTGATCCGAAAAGGTGGCAATAACCAGTAACTGTGTCAATGTGCAAGGCGTGTACCGTGCTCAACTGACCTGCAATTGCACCATCACCCGTGTACGTTTGGTAAGTATAAGCACCGGCTGTTGTCGCAGGAATTGCAGAAAGATCTACGATCTGCAAAGCTCCACCCGTTCCTTCCGTGGTAACGTATGCGTAGTTCTGGTATACCTTGATCTCTTTCCAAAGACTATTCACCATTGGGATCTGGACAATCTGAACTACTGCTGTAGGAATTGTAACATCAACGATGATCATTCCATCTTCATCCCCAAGTAGCGCGTATTCGTTCCCGTTAGGAGCAGTATATCCGCAGATGTTAGCCAGCGTGTTTCCACCTGCCATTGCAAGCTGATCAGCAAGAACTGTATTCAGTGATGACTGCGCAGTAAGTCCCGCAGAAACCATCAAAGCAGCAACCGCGATTTTGAATCGTAAACCTTTTTTCATTTTAGGAAATTTGGTAATAATGAGTTAGAAGGATGAATACCAAAGTTGCCTAAAAAAAGGGGCTTCATCAAGGGAAAAAGGGTCAAAAGCATGGGAATCCCGACGAATGTAGCCCACCGCAAGCCCAATCAAGTCAGTTGCGCCTATGGCGCGCTCTACCACGGAGTCACGGCGAGCACGGAGATTTTCTTCGTTTGGTTCCGAGAGTTGTTGCAGCGATAGTTCAGAAGAATCTACATTTAAGTTTTCGCCGTGCTCGCCGTGACTCCGTGGTAAAGCAGACGGCAGAGCCGACCAAAATCATGAGCCGTAACCATATCAAATGGCGCGGCTTACCGAAAACGTTTGGTTTCCTTCACAATCCCCGCAGCCACCTGATCATTCACCGCATACAACGGCAAACGAAGATGAGCTTTGCAAACCTTTTGTGCTTCGAGCGAAACTTTCACGCCACCCGGATTTCCGTCGGCGAACAAAAGTTGAGTTACGCGCATGAGATCGTAGTGCAACGGACGTGCTTTAGCGAAATCGCCGGCGAGAGAATGGCGAACCATGTCGGAGAATTTGCGAGGGAATGCATTTGCAACCACAGAAATTACGCCGTGTGCACCGCAAGCAATCATTGGTAATGTGAGCAGATCATCACCGGAGATCACGAGGAAATCTTTCGGCGCATCTTTGATGATGGCCATGATCTGTTCGAGGTTGCCGGAAGCTTCCTTCATTGCAACGAGTCGCGGGAAATCGTGAGCGAGCTTCAATGTTGTTTCTGCTGTCATGTTCATTCCTGTACGTGCAGGAACGTTGTACATAATTACCGGAAGCGGAGATGAATTCGCAACGGCTTTGTAATGCTCGTAGAGTCCGCGCTGATTGGGTTTGTTATAGAAAGGCGCAACAGAGAGAATTGCGGTGACGCCGGAGAAATCCGTGTGCTCGAGCTGCTCACAAACTTCCGCAGTGTTGTTCCCTCCTACTCCGTACACAACCGGAACACGTTTCGCGACAACTTTCAATGCATGTTTGAGAACTTCTTTCTTCTCCTTCTTGTTCAGAGTAGGAGATTCAGCCGTAGTTCCCATGATCACGAGGTACTCACATTTACCCTTGATGATGTGGTTGATCACATTCGTTAATCCGGAGTAATCGACGTTTCCGTCTTTGAGGAAAGGAGTAACTACTGCTACGCCGGTTCCTGCGAGTGCGTGAGATTTTTTGGAGGCCATTTTTGATTAGCTGATTGTTGATTTCCGATTAGCTGAATAACGGGTCAAAAGTACGGGTTCGTCTATACCGAAAGCGGAGGTTTGAACAAGTGTTGATAAAATCCGTAGAGTTTCACCACCTAAGATTTCCGGAAACCGTGATTGTGGCTTTGTTGTGAGGGCCGATATACTCATGGTCATCAACCACAACGACGCAAAGTCGCAAAGGACCGCAAAGAAAATCCTGTCATTCCATCACCCGATCATCTTAACAAATGCCGTTCTGGGAATCATCTTGGCACCGAGCGACTCGAGATGCTCTGTGTAAACCTGACAGTCTATTAACTTCCCAGTCTCTGCAAAGAACTCCTCAGCGAAAGCAAGAAACGCTGCCTTTGATGCATTCGATTCTTTGCTGAACATGGATTCTCCGAAGAAACAGTTTCCAAGTTTTACACCGTAAAATCCGCCGACGAGTTTGTTGTTTTTCCAGGCTTCGCCACAGAATGCGTAACCGGCTTTGTGAAATTCGATGTACGCCTGTTTCATTTCTTCGGTGATCCACGTACCGCGTTGACCACGACGTTTGATTTTTGCGCATTCGTTGATGACAACTTCAAACGAGGTGTTGAAACGGATTACAAATTCTCCGGAGTCGAGCACCTTGCGCATGCTTTTAGAGACGATGAGCTTCTCGGGAAGAATCACAAAGCGCGGATTCGGACTCCACCACATGATGGGTTCGCCTTTAGAAAACCATGGAAATATTCCGGAACGGTAAGCAGTGAGTAATGTTTCGATGGAGAGATCACCGCCAATGGCCAAAAGACCATCTTCATCAGCTAGTTCAACAGGAGGAAAAACTATGCCCATAGATCACAAGTAGCGTTAGTTAAAGTTAGCCGCTGATTACGCTGATTGCGCAGATGTGTTTCCCGAGAAAATAATTTCTAAAATGATTTAATCCGCCAGCGGATTGATCAAAGGGCGATCTCGCCCAAATCACTTTCAAAATTATTTTTAACACCCTATGATCTGCGCCATCAGCGGAATCTGCGGCAAAATGATTTCGAGCGACTACTTCGTTTCTTCCTGTTTCGCTTTGTTTATCATCTGCAGGTAAGTATCCACCTCGCGCAAATAAGCTTTCAATCCTTGTTCTTTGGGAACAGAGATCTGCATATCGAAGGGAGATTCCTCATCTTCTTTGTAATGCCCGATTTTGAATTTTGCTGCGGAAACATTTGCGATGTAACGTACTGCAATATTATCGCGAAGATTTACGTCGATGTAAACATCATAGGGTTCTTCCAGAAAATTCGAAACGATGTGGCTTGATGGTTTTCCCCACCAGGTGAATGCTTTCTCGTTAATGAAATCGTAATCGACTTTCGAGTATTGAACTTGTGGTTCTGTTTTGCCTGAATAGTAGCCGATACACTTCACCCGCTTCTTAAGTTCCCGGAGGTAAATCACATATTTCTTGAGCAATTCGAAATCTTCCGGATTAGTGTATTCGAACGCAATGCCAATTGTTTTGGCAACATCGAGATTGATGACTTCTTTCTGACGCACAACTGCAGCAGCATCCTGTCGGATTTTCGACATTGCAAGCTTCCTTTTGATTGCGTCAATCATACTTTATTTACCAATGAGTTTCAGCAGTTCGTCTTCAGAAATAATCGGCACTCCGAGTTTCTCGGCTTTCGTCCTTTTCTCAGGACCCATGTTATCTCCAGCAACAAGATAAGAGGTTTTGCCGGAAACCGAGCCCGTGTTCTTTCCGCCGTTCTGTTCTATGAGACCTTTTATATCATCACGCGAGCGCGAAAACACTCCGCTTACTACGAACGATTTGCCTGCGAGAACATCACTTTGCTGCGACAACTGATCGGCTGAAAGTTCCATTTGCAGTCCCGCACTTTTAAGAACACTTATGAGATCGCGATGTTCCTGATGCGAGAAGTATTCCAGAATACTGTCAGCTAGAATTTCTCCCACTTCCGGTACGTCAAGCAATTGTTCACGCGTTGCCGTTTCGAATGCATCCATCGATCTGAATGCAACTGCCAGTTTCTTCGCAGTTGTTTCACCCACATGACGCATTCCAATTGCAAACAGCACGCGTTCGAAAGGAACATTTTTCGATTCTTCAATACCATCGAGCAGATTCGACACTTTTTTTTCAGCCATGCGATCCAACTGAAGAATCTGTTCCTTCTTATTCTTCAAGGAATAAATATCTGCGATGGACTTTACTAATCCGGCTTCATAGAACTGTGCAATGGTTTCTTCACCCAATGAATCAATATTCATCGCGCGACGACCCACAAAATGTTCAAGCTTGCCTTTTATCTGAGGCGGACAACCATCTTCATTCGAGCAATAGTGCTTTGCTTCATCTTCACCGCGTTTAAGAGGTGCGTCGCATTCCGGACACTTCTCAATGTATTTCACCGCTTCAGACTTTGGATCGCGAACAGAAAGATCGACTCCGACAATCTTCGGAATGATCTCTCCGCCTTTCTCCACGTAAACAGTGTCGCCAATGCGCACATCGAGTTCTGCAATGATATCCGCATTGTGCAATGAAGCATTCTGTACTGTTGTTCCTGAAATTGCAACTGGTTGAAGATTTGCAACGGGCGTTATCGCACCTGTCCGTCCAACCTGATAAGTAATCGCAAGCAGTTTCGTTGATGCACGTTCTGCTTTGAACTTATAAGCAATCGCCCATCGTGGCGATTTCGCGGTAAAGCCGAGTGACTTCTGATGGTCATACGAGTTGACTTTGATTACCACTCCGTCGGTTTCGACATTCAGCTCGCGCCTTTTCTTATCCCACTTCGCGAGATATTTGATCAGACCTTCAACAGAAGATAATTTCTCCATGTCTGCAGATACTTTGAAGCCCCATTGCTGAGCGCCGACCAAACTATCATAATGCGATTTAAACGGAAGATTTTCACCTAGAACTGAGTAGAGATAGCAATCCAGTTTTCGTTGTGCCACTGCTTTCGAGTCTTGTTGCTTCAGTGTTCCTGCAGTTGCATTACGTGGATTCTTCAACAGCTTATCCAGAATTTCTTCTTCGGAATACCCATCAGCATGCAATTGTTTACGCATTTCAGAATTGATTCTCTGAAATTCAGTTTTAGGCATGAAAATTTCTCCACGAATTTCAAATTCTGCCGGAAATTTTTCTCCCCTCAGCTTAAGAGGAATGCTGCCGATTGTTTTCACATTCGCAGTTACATCATCTCCCTTGTCTCCGTCTCCACGAGTAACCGCCTGCGTTAACATTCCATTGACGTACGTAAGCGAAATGGAAACTCCGTCGTATTTCAACTCAGCCACGTATTCAAAATCAGTGATACCGGCTTTCTTTATGCGATCGTCAAATTCACGAAGCTCTTCTTCGTTGTAGGTATTGCTCAACGAAAGCATTGGATATTTATGCTTGACGTTTTTGAACTCCTTCGTTACAGTTCCGCCTACACGTTGCGTTGGCGATTCTGTTGAGAAATATTCCGGATGCGCAGTTTCTAAATTCTGCAACTCTTCCAGCCTCTTGTCGAATTCAAAATCGCTGATAGAAGGCTCCGCTAAAACGTAATAACGGTAGTTGTGATCATCCAGTTCCTTGCGGAGCTCATCAATACGCTGCTTTATTTTCGAATTACTCACTGTCCACTATTGTATCGAATGGTTTGTTATTCTTGTACTCAATAGAGGAATCTGATAAGACGCCCCAACGAATCCAGTGCTTGAATAAAGTGTCTCCTGTAATTGAATCGTGAACAAAAATGTAACCAATGGGTCCTCCATCATCTCTAATCTCCGTCAAGTTCAAACCACCATTCATTGCAAAGAAGGTGGATGGGCCGTGCAAATAACCGTTTTCCCACATCCCAATAGATTCGATCTGTCCATTTTCAAAAAATGTTGTATCCCATCCGTTCATTAGTTCGTCACGATTTGAACCTGCTCTTTTTATTTTTCCTGATTCGAAATAGTCGACAAAACGGCCGTTGGCCAAACCATTGACAAAATAATTTCTTTGCTGAACAATTCCACTAGGATAATAAAACAACCACTCGCCTGTTTGCTTACCCTCTGAATCATAACCGCCCAAGCTCAACAGCGCTCCTTCCTCACCCCAATTTTTCCATTCTCTCGATTGGAGGGCATGTTCATACTCTCCTTCACTACGTTTATTCCCATTTTCATAATATGAAATGTAATGACCTTCCTTCTCTCCGTTTGCGTTCTGATAGTATTCGAAATGCACAGCACCGTTGTCATAAGTTTCAATGATCTTACGATTGCCACAACCAATCTGCAGCAAGGCAACAAAAAACATAATGAATGTTATACGACTAACCATTATTTGCTGACGTCGTTGTACGATCCTTAATTTTCACAGCAGGATTGCCCTGATAAATTGACCATTCTTCGAGATCTTTTGTGGCTACTGATCCAACTGTAAGGATCGCATGCGATTTCATTGTTACACCGGGACACACAACCGACTTCGCTCCTACCCATGCACCGTCTTCAAGT
>CAYUTR010000299.1:0-6383 GCA_964447465.1 uncultured Chryseobacterium sp. | reverse complement strand
TTACGAGCGGAGTTTTGGAAAAGGTTTGTGCTTTGCCGACCAGCGAAGCTAAAATCACACTTAGGAATGTTATGCTTCGAAACATGATTAAAGTTACGGCAAAGAGTTGGGAGTCTGGAGATGGGAGACGGGAGTAGTTGTCACTTCGAGCGCAGTCGAGAAGTCAACAACTGTAGGTCTATCAGCGATTTTGTTAAGTTCTCGACTGCGCTCGAACTGACAAAATCGCTGATAGACCACTACCGTTTACCATCTACAAACTACCAACTACTCGATGATAATATCGTACGGCATTCTCGCCTGCACACCTTTACAATTCAAAAGCATCTGGCTGCGACGGAACACGAAGTACTGTTCTTTGAACACACTCAGCTGTTGCACCATGAACGCCTGCGTAAGTTCTGCTTTCACTTCTTCGTCATCGCCATTCAGGAAATCTTCGAACGGATCTTTCTGCACCGGCAATTTCTTCAGACGATAATCTGTTCCAAGATTTGCTCTGCGTGCAGCAATTGCAATTGCATCATCAAGTGTTCCAAGTGTGTCAACCAGTCCGATGCGAAGCGCATCAATTCCTGCCCACACGCGACCTTGTCCAATGCTGTCTACATCTGCAATCGACATTCCGCGACCGTCAGCAACACGAGTGATGAAGGTGGTGTATACTTCTTCAACACCTTCCTGAATCACCTGCGCTTCGAGTTCGGTAACCGGACGATAAATCGATCCGATTCCCGCGTTCTTATTTGTGTTTATTGTATCGATTGTAATTCCGAACTGCTCACTCAATAATTTACCAGCTTCCGGAATCAATCCGAAAACACCAATAGAACCGGTGATTGTGTTTGGCTCTGCAACAATCACGTCAGCAGCGCAAGCAATATAATATCCGCCCGATGCAGCAACATCGCCCATGGAAATAATGAATGGCTTTGCTTCTTTCGTCAGCACAACTTCACGCCAGATCACATCACTCGCCAATGCACTTCCTCCTGGAGAATTTACGCGCATCACTACTGCTTTCACAGTGCTGTCTTCACGTGCTTCGCGTATTGCACGCGCGATGCGATCAGATCCAATCGTTTCATCATCACCTTCACCGCTTTCAATACTTCCGACCGCGTAAATGACCGCGATTTTGTTTTTGGATGGTACAACTTCATCATCATCGTCCTTATCAGCAGATTCTCCTGCTTCCATGTATTTCGACAAAGTCACGAGTTCAATTTTGTCTGTTGTTTCTTTACCGAGTCTTTTCTTCAGTTCATCCATCACCTGGTCGTAGTACAAAGTTGCGTCGGCCAATTTTTTCGTCACCGCATCTTCCGCATTTCTGATTTCAAGGTTTGTTGCGATGTTGTTCAACTCATCAATCGATACTCCACGCTCAGTGGAAATTCCAAGAAGCATCTGGTTCCACAATGCAGAAATGTAGGTCATCGTCTGCAGGCGGTTTGCTTCGCTCATTTTTTCAAGATCGAATGGTTCTACAGCGCTCTTGAATTTTCCGTGACGGAATATCTGCACGTTGATGTCCAGTTTCTCCAGCATCTTTTTGTAGAACATGACCTGTCCGCCAATGCCTTTGAAATCCATTCCACCTTGTGGATTAAGGAACAGTGAATCTGCAACGCTCGATACGTAATATCCTTTTTGCGAATACGATTCTCCATAAGCATAAATGAACTTCCCTGATTTTTTGAAATCGAGAAGTGCTACACGGATTTCTTCAACAGAAGCCATTCCTGCATCAACATTCTGCGTCTCAAGGAAAATTCCTTTGATCTTATCGTCGTCTTTCGCTTTCTTAATAGACTCAACGATCACATCAAGGCCCAGTTTTTTGTCATCACTGAAACCGGTCAGTTTTGCGAACTCATTTTTCGGTTCACGTTCTATGATCGGACCGTTCAGTGTAATGTGCAGAACGGAATTGTCTTTGACGTTCGTTACCGACTTATCGGAGAACGCTGAAGAAATTGCGCCGATGATGATAAACACTGCGATGAGCGTAGCGACTACAACACCGATAAATGCTCCGAGCAGGGAGCCGAAAAATTGTTTCATGAGTTTGGTTTATGCCTGAGACGTCTCAGACCGAATTTTGTTACAGCAAAGATAGTGCTCGGTGCTCTGTTCTCAGTGCTCGGTGGTGCGAAGTGCATTGTTCTATGTTTTGTTATAAATCAGATAAACCTCTACACCATTTAACCTGGAACAACCGAGCACAGAGCACGGAGAACTGAGAACCGTTTGTACATTTGACTCGTGACTCGTGTATTACTTTCATTAGGCAGCAACACCGGCAATTCGCGTTTAAACCTCGAAATTGCTGTGGTTCATCTTGCGGCGATGGAAAAGTCACAGGTGGTGAGTAAGAGTTCTGTTCACATTACCGCACCTTGGGGCAAAACCGATCAACCTGATTTTCTGAATATGTCTGTAATGCTGACTACTGATCTTACAGTCGGTGAACTGATGCAGAATATTCTATCCATTGAGAAAATAATGGGACGTGAACGAGAAGAAAAGTGGGGACCACGACTGATTGACATAGATATCATCCTGTTCGGAGACGAAATTGTGAACTCAGCTGAGATCAAAGTTCCGCATCCGCACATGCACGAACGTCGTTTTGTGCTTGAACCATCTGTTGAAATTGCAGGAGAAATGATTCACCCCGGTCTGAAGAAATCCCTTGTACAGCTGTTTACAGAATGCATCGATCATGCACCTTCATTGCAGAAGAAATGAGTGGCGCATCCTATAAATACGTAGCCATCGAAGGCAATATCGGCGCCGGTAAGTCGACACTTGCCTCGTTACTCGCTGAAAGAACGGGTTCTGTATTTCTTCCCGAGCAATTTGACGAGAATCCCTTTCTGCGTGACTTTTATCTCGATAAAGAGCGATATGGTTTTACGGTCGAGCTCTCTTTTCTCGAAGAACGGTTCCGCAATGTGAAGCAGGCATTGGCGGCTGGGAAGCCAGTTGTGGCCGATTACCTCTGGGAAAAGTCTATGGTTTTTGCCCGGGTGAACTTAAAAGGGGCGGAATTGCAGCTATTTGAGCGATTATATCAGGTTTTGGCAGCTTCGATTCCGGTACCCGATCTGGTAATCTATTTACATAGGTCTTCAGAAACCCTCCATCGACAGATTGCCAAGCGGGGTCGCGACTTCGAGAAGGCCATCAGTCCGGAATATCTTCAACAAATAGGTGCAGGTTATCAACAGTTTTTCTCCAAAGAGAACCGTATGCCGGTGCTCTGGATCAATCATGAAATGGGTCCTGAAGCCCTTGCTGCCGCTGTGTTACGCCTGATGGAGCAAACCTTCGGCAAAGGACTGCACGTTATCGCCCAGTAAGAACTGGGAAGCGCTCAAACAGGTCTAAATCCCTTTATTTCCTTTCAGATTTCGGGAATTATTCTAATTTTGCCGCGTACCAAAAAGGTTAACCTACCTGATCATGAAAAAATCTCTCATTAAAGTCCTCGGCCTGGCTGTTCTAGCTACGTTCGGCCTTGCATCCTGCACAGGTCTTGGCAAGATGGCGAAGAAGGAAGCGATGGTTCAGTATTCTGTAACTCCTAACCCTGCAGAGATGCACGGCGATAGTGTTGCGATTTCGATTACTGTTAACTATCCCGCAAAATATTTCGGTAAGAAAGTTGTGTTGAATGTAACACCACAACTGGGCGACCATAAATTCAAAACAGTTACTCTTCTTGGAGAGAAAGCTGAAGGAACAGGAACAAAAATTCCTTACAAAACAGGTGGTTCTTACACTTACACCGACAAAGTAGCTTACACTCCTGATATGCTTGATGCAGATCTGGTTGTTAATGCTAACGGTACAGTGAAAAAGAAAACCAAAGACATGCCTGCGCGTGTTGTTGGTCACGGTACAATCATCACTCCATATCTTATGAAGAATGATGACAAGCCAATTATCGGAAAAGACAAGTTTGAAAAAGTAACTCCGATGACTGTTGTTGGTCAGACTAACTTCGTAATCAGCTCTACAACTTATGTTGGTAAGAAAGATATGAAGGGCGAAGGAATGAAGCCGGTGAATGATTTCACTAAAGCAAACGGCAGCAATCCTAATTATGAGATTTCGAACATCGCGATATCTTCTTACGCATCTCCTGATGGTGAGGCTGGCGGAAATGCTGAACTTGCGGAAGATCGTTTCGAGAAGTCGAAGAAAGATATGATGGGTCAGTCGAAAGACAAAAAGTCTCCTTTCCCTGCCGGACAAGTTGAAACAAACTACAAGAAGGAAACAATTGCAGAAGATTGGCCTGGATTCCAGGCTGCAGTTGCAGCGTCAAGCATTCCTGACAAAGATTTGATCTTGCGCGTTCTTAGCCAGTATCCTGACGGAGAAAAGCGTGAGCAGGAAATCAAGAATATGTCTGAGACTTATGAAGTGCTCAAAGTTGACATTCTTCCTAGCCTGCGTCGTTCTGTTTACACTGTAAACGTTATCAAGCACAACCGTACCGACGAGCAGATCCTTGCACTTGCACGTACAACTCCTGATAGCCTTTCAGTTGAAGAGATTCTTTACGCTGCTACTCTTACTACAGATGTGAACGAGAAACTTACTTTCTACAAAGCATCAGAGCGTATGTACCCGGGAGACTGGAGAACATCTAATAACGTAGGTTGCATTTATCTCCAGCAGAACAAACTGCAGGATGCTAAGGCGCAGTTTACGAAGGCAGATAAGCTTTCTCCTAACAATCCTATCATCTGGAACAACAAAGCAATCGTTATGCGTTGGGAAGGCGACCGTAAAGGTGCTCGTGAAGCTCTTGGAAAAGCAAAAGGCGCTGGTTCTGAAGTTTCTTACAACCTCGGGCTCCTCGACATCCAGGACGGAAAATATGCTGATGCATTGACGAACTTCGGTTCTGCGAAATCATTCAACGTTGGTCTTGCGAAAGTATTGAGCGGCGATAATGATGGTGCTGCTTCAACTATCGATGCGAGCTCAGAGAAAGAAGACGCATTGTCTTACTACCTCAAAGCAATCGTTGGTGCACGCAAAGGCAACAAAGACATGTTGATCAACAACCTCCGCACTGCAACTCAGAAAGATCCTTCTCTGAAAGCAAAAGCGAAGACCGATGTTGAGTTCCTGAAGTATCGCGATGATGCGGATTTCCAGGGAATCGTGAACTAAGACTTCCTATTAGGTATAAAAAAGCCGCTCAGAAATGAGCGGCTTTTTTTGTGGGACCATTTTGACATCCGCGGGATTTATCCCGCGGATGGCGTACGGCTGAGACAACCCAACAGCATGAGAAGCGCGGGTTTAAACCCGCGCCACTCATGTCGTTTATGTTTCATCGGGCAATCATAGTCCGCGCGATAAATCGCACGGCTATCATTGGAATTCATGACTTCGAATTCTCGAATTGCCTGAATGCTTCCCACGCAATTATCCCCGCCGCAACCGCAATATTTAACGAATGCTTCGTGCCGGCCTGCGGGATCTCTACGCAATAATCCGCGAGGTTGATGATCTCCTGGTTTACGCCGTCGACTTCGCTGCCGAGAACGATAACGTATTTTTCTTTCGCCGTGAATTTCGCTTCATTCAGCTTCGTGCTGTTGTGCACCTGTTCCGCGCATATAATAATGTAGCCTTGAGCTTTCAGTTCGCGAACCGTTGCAGTGGCATCCTGTGCGTATTTCCAATCGACGGACTCCGTTGCTCCTAATGCGGTCTTTTGTATTTCACGATGCGGTGGTTGCGGAGTAATGCCGCAGAGATAAATTGATTCCAACCGGAATGCATCAGCAGTTCTGAAGACAGATCCTACGTTATTCATGCTGCGCACATCATCGAGCAGAAAAATGAGTGGTGTTTTTTCGGACGATTTGAATTCTCCGGGCTGAATTCTGCCCAGTTCTTCCATGCTCAATTTGCGGTTTTCCATCATCGCAACAAAAGTAATCTTTACCACATAGAAATGTTTGAGGATTGTTGTTTGCTAAAGGCGCGGCAAGCCGCTTACCACATAGCGCACATAGGGAAGTACAAACTTTTGAAAACAACGCACTTCCCTATGTGCCCTATATGGGTTTCGTTTTTCACGAAACACTTAGAAAACAGAGCACTTCCAGGAAAACTATGTGGTAAATAAAAAGCGCGGAAATCTCCTGTTCTTGGCCGGTTTGAAGTAATCTTCGCAAAACCTGTAACAAACAAAACAGCCACGCCGTCTTATACCAAACAAACAAGAAAACTAACCATCATGAAAAAGATATTACACACCATCGTTGCGCTCACAATCACTTCTACCGCTGCATTTGCAGTTTGTGATGATTCACTTTACATCAATAAGAAAAGTGGAGGCGATTTCA
>CAYUTR010000298.1:0-6394 GCA_964447465.1 uncultured Chryseobacterium sp. | reverse complement strand
AAGATTTACAATCCACCTTCATGGAAGAACTATCGCATGCTCGCGCGTCCCGACATCTGGTACAACTCATATGACGGAGTTAAAGCAGGATTCTACATTGGTGGGATGTACATGAACGGAATTCACCAGTTCGATCTGAGTGGACACTTCAATACCGGTGCGTTCCAGTCGCAGCTGCCATCTGATGCCCCGATCAACGAGTTCGATCAGTTTGATATCTCATTCGGTTATCGCACACCCACGAACAAGCTCATCCGTAATTCATCATTTGGATTAACGGCACGTCATCTCGACGGATTGGATCTTGCATCAGGAACTTTCGATGTGTGGGACCGCAAGCAGCACAACAAATTTTACGTGCAGTACAAAATGATGTACCGTCAGGATTCTTCGGATCTTGTTTACCTCGTTAATCCGGATGAATGGCAGCCCGGAAAATTCAACAACACGATTACTTTCGGAGTCGATCATCCGTATCAATACATGAAGGGTCGCGGAAACGGAAACATCAACATGCAGCTGCGTTCTTCTTCGATCGGAAGTGATTACAACTGGCAGGCGCTGTCGTTGAACGTGGTGAACAAGAACGATCTTGGAAGAATTAATATCAACACGCGCACATTCTTCCAGCTTGGAGGAGGAACGAATGTACCTGATGAATCGATGTTGTACGCGGCTGGTGCAAATCCGGAACAGATGATGGAGAGTAAGTACACACGTTCCATCGGATTATTCCCGACAGATTGGGGCGGATATGGACCTGACATCAATCACCTGCATCAAGGTGGTGGATTAAACCTTCGCGGGTATGCCGGATATCAATTGCCGACACTTGATTGGTACGGAGATGTTCGTTCGACCTACAAAGGCACATCGGGTTATGCATTCAACATGGAAGTTGAATTCCAGGAGCTCTTCCGTTTTGTTGGAAGAGCAATGCCGAAAGTGAGCAGCGTTATCGGATTAACGACTTATGGATTTGGTGACATCGGTGCGATTAATTTCAATGTCCCTGGTGAACCGCTTGCAATGGGTTCGCTCAGAATGGATGCTGGACTTGGATGTGCTTTAACCATCAAGCGCTTTCCTCCGCTTCAGACTGTGAAGCCATTGACGATTCGTTTCGATGTGCCATTGTTTATCAATCGCGCGCCGTATAATTCGCCGGAGAATGTGAAGTTCAGGTGGGTTGTTGGGATTAACAGGGCGTTTTAGCCTCAGCAAATTTTTACCACGGAGACACGGAGGCACGGAGAAATATTTCGTTCGGTGCTAATTGCAAGGAATCGTAGCACCATCAGAAATCGCTTTAGCGATTCCCCGTGCCTCCGTGTCTCCGTGGTTAATTTTTGATTGTTAAGTTCTCAAACCCATCGATACTTGATCGAGCAGTACCGAGAGTTGCTTTGTCAATTCCCGCCGCGAATACTGTTCAATCCCCGAAGAATTCACTTCCAGCGTTCCCGCCTTAAACTTCGCATAGAATTCCTTCACCTGCTGGTACAACAACTCTTCATCGTTGTATCCGGCAATCGCACCAGCATTGGTCTGACGAAGAATTTCAGCTGCATCACCATCAACAGGTCCGATCGCAAGCACAGGCCGTTTCGCCGACATGTACTCAAAGAATTTTCCGGTGAGAATTCCTTTTGCGGTCCGTGTGTTATTGAGCACGAGCAAAAGCAATCGCGATTGCTGCTGAACTTTCACTACTTCGTGGTGCGCCACGTACGGAACGAGATTCAGTGCGTCACCCAATCCAAAACTGCGAACAGAATCTGTAACGGAAGCATCAACTTTTCCAACGAGTTTTATTTCAAGCGCAGATCTGAATTCTGAATCAGCTTCACTCAAACGCTTGAGTACTTTCCACAATACTTCCGGATTGCGCGCATGCGACATAGTACCGATGTGTGCAATGGAGAATTTCTTGTCAGCAACAATTTCTCCTTTGAACACATCCGTTTCGTCATAACCATTCGCAATGACTTTGAACTTCGAGAGATCAGTTGATGAATTGTAGTCTTTCATCATCTGAGTAAACTCTTCGTTCATCGTTTTGCCAACAGATAGCACCACGTTTGCTTCTTCCAGCACACTTCTCTCGAGTCGATGATGTTTGCGATCGGCCCAACCGGAAAGTTTCAGGTCGTCGTAGAAATCGATGTTTGTCCACGGATCACGGAAGTCGGCAATCCACGGAAGTTTTGTGTTGCGATGCACTCCGCGTGCGATCATGTGCATGCTGTGCGGAGGTCCGGAAGAAACGATTGCATCAACCGGATTTTTGGCAATCCATTCTGTGAGAAATTTCACCGAAGGTTTGATCCAGAACTTTCGCGGATCAGGAATGAAAAAGTTTCCGCGAAGCCAAACGGAAAATGATTGCGTGGTACTGGCTTTCTTCTGATCAGTGTGGAATGCAGGATTGATCTTCTCTGATTTCTTCGCACCTGTGAATCGGCGATAAAGATTGTACGGTTCCCAGATTTCTGTCTTCAGAACCGTCACACCTTCAGGAATATCTTTCAGCAATGATTCATCTTCACCGGGATTTTCGGGATTCGATGGCGTATACACAACCGGTTCCCAACCGAAATCGCGCAGGTACTTTACAAACTTGAGCCAACGCTGTACGCCGGCACCGCCTGAGGGAGGCCAGTAGTAGGTGATGATGAGGAGGCGTTTTGAAGCTTTATCGGGCATGCCGAGCGAAATTAAGTAAAACCACAAAGCATTTCATCTTGATTTTACGTACTCTATTCAATGATTTGCACTATTTTAGATTTATTAAACTTTCCAAATGAAAAAGCTAACCCTACTTTGCTGTTTTATCGCACTTAGTTCAATATGTCTTGCTCAGAACCAAACGAAGAAATGGTACTTCGGTTCTTACGCCGGAATGGACTTTATGTCCGGCACTCCTGTTCCAATGACTGGAGGGCAGGCCAATATTGCTGATAACACGGCAACAATATCTGATGCTGCCGGAAACCTTTTGTTTTATTCCGACGGAGTCACTGTTTGGAATAGTTTACACAATGTAATGTCTAATGGCACAGGACTGCTAGGTAGTCAAACAGGTGGTCAACCGGCCACTATTGTTCCTTATCCAGGAAATCCGAACCTATATTATCTGTTTACTGTCGATGCGTTCGCGTTCTCTAATGGAATCCGCTATTCGATCATTGACATGTCTCAACAAAGTGGATTGGGTGCCGTTACTACCATAAAAAACGTATTAATATATGCTCCTGCAACTGAGAAAGTAATTGCTGTTAAACATTGCAATCGCCGCGACTTTTGGCTCATTACTCATGCGTGGCAAAACAATCAGTTCAAGGTTTATCTTATTGATAATAATGGTTTGAACACTGTGCCGGTTGTGTCGTCGGTAGGAACAACGCACATCGGGGGTACTTTAGGTTACTATAATGCCTGCGGGCAAATCACTGTTAGTAAAGATGGGAGTAGAATCGGCTTGACCTTGCACAGTGATGGAACTGCAGAATTTCTTGACTTTGATAATACAAGTGGAGCGGTGTCTAATCCCGTGAGCATTTCAGGATTTCCCAATGCCTGGGGTATTGAATTTTCTGACAATGGTAATGTTGCGTACATCACGCGTTGGCAGGGAACTGCGCTATGGCAGGTAAATCTTCTTGCAGGGAATGCAGCAGCGATTCAGGCATCAACATACCTTGTCGGCTCACCATCAAGCCCCCATCCGAATTATAAATCTGGCTACATTAAACGAGGTCCTGATGGAAAAATATATGTCACAAAATATTCGAGTCCATTTCTTGGAGTAATCGATAATCCGGATGTATTAGGATCAGGCTGCAACTTCGTTGATAATGGATTTAGCCTTGGTGGACCAACTTCTCAGGCGGGATTAGATAATAGCGTCTGGCAAGGATTGACTCTGCCGGTGATACAGTATAGCGGAACTTGTCAGTATCAATTCAATATTTCTGACACGACTGATCTTCTTTCAGCAAACTGGAATTTTGGTGATCCTTCAACGGGACCACTTAACACGGCATCAACTTATTCTGCGGTACATACATTTTCATCTGCGGGTACATATGCAGTACAGTTAATCATTAACTATACCTGCTTTAGCGACACATTAACACAACTGGTATCAACATCTGGTGGTGCGCCCAATGGCCAGTTTATTGCAACCAACTTTGCTTGTGATTCTACAATTGTGTTCACCAATAACACAACGAATGGAGTTTCCTACCATTGGAATTTCGGTGATGGAGACACATCGGTAGCTACCAATCCTACGCATACATTTCCAGGCGCAGGAACCTTTACAGTTACACTAATTTCTGACAACACGTGTGCTTCGGATACTACAATCAGTACGGTGGTAATACCCAGCGTGCCTGCGGCATCAATCTCAGGTGTTGACACTATTTGTCAAGGGCAATCAGTTACGTTAACAGCAACCGGCGGAACTTCCATTCAGTGGAGTGGCGGAAGTACTGCAACAACCTACACGATAAGCGACAGTCCACAGAATACAACGGCATACTATGCTACTGTTTCCAACGGAACATGTGCAAGTGAACCAGATACATTTATGGTAGTTGTGAGACCTCTTCCTCTTGTTACCATTTCCGGGCTGAACAACATTTGCGCCGGCCAGAATATTACGCTAACAGCAAGTGGTGCGGTCAACTACCAATGGAGCGGCGGAAGTTCCGCAACTACATCTGCGATAAATGTTGCACCACTTTCTACAACCACGTATTACGTTACAACGTCCGACGGATTGTGTACAAGTGTGCCTGACACTTTTGTGGTAACCATTTTGCCTACTCCAATTGTAACAATTGTTGGTCCAACAACAATTTGTTACGGACAAACAGTAACTCTTGCAGCAAACGGAGCCACATCGTATCAGTGGAGCGGTGGATCGAATGCAACTACTTCTACGATTACCGTGAGTCCTATAACGAACACAACTTATTACGCATCGCCGGGTGCAAGCACCTGCCCGGGGATTCCTGATACATTAACAATTGTAGTGACGCCTACCCCGATTGTAAACGCGAGTGGTAACACTACAATCTGCGCTGGTCAATCTACTACGTTGACCGCAACTGGCGGTACGAGTTACCAGTGGAGCGGCGGGTCAACAGATACTACAGCTTCAATTACAGTTAGTCCGATTGCAACAACCACTTACTTTGTTACAACGTCGAATGGTCCGTGTACCAGTGGATTTGATACAATAACTGTTGTAGTAACACCAAGTCCTACGGTTACGATTATTGCACCCACGATGATTTGTCCTGGCACCGGTGTAACACTTACCGCAGTTGGCAACGCTGTCACTTATGTATGGGCAGGTGGTGCAAGTGGTACAGGAACAACTATCACCGACACTCCTACTTCACCAACAACATATTACCTGGTTGGCTACAACAGTCAGGGTTGTTCGGATACTGATGCGGTAACAATCGGACTCTATGATGTTATGAACGCCGCGATACTGGGAGATGATTCCATTTGTGTCGGCGAATCAACATCTCTGTCATGCGCAGGAAACGGAACATTTGCGTGGGGACCTTCGACAGGATTAAATACCACAACCGGACCGAGTGTTATCGCATCACCAACAACAACCATCACCTATTCTGTAACTTTTACTGATGCGAACGGTTGCGTTACAAACGATGCAGTAAGTGTTCAGGTTGACGCGTGCGTTGGAATTGTAGAATCGCAATCAACAACACCTGAAATACACCTGCTGCCAAATCCGGCAGGTCAATCGACAACTTTACTTTTCACTGAGGAAGGACCAGCACAGATCACAATTTTCAATTCTGTTGGACAGGAAGTTCTCACTATGCAGGTGATTTTTCAGGCGCAGAGTGGAATTGAAATCAATCTTAGTTCACTCAGCGACGGCATGTATGTTGTACAAGTTACCGGTGATACAGAAGTGGTCACGACACCATTGCTCATCAATAAATAATTCAACAACAGTAGAATGAAAGACGAGCTGTTCGCAGAAGCGGACAGCTCGTCTTTCATTTTAGCAGTAATCGTAATTGCTGCCAGTTAGATTCTCTCGGTTCAAACTGTTTTCTTCGCCGTGAATTTTTCCAATATCTGTTTCATCTCACGGTAGTAAATTGCGGAGATCAAAGCGAATGTTGAGACGGCCAATCCTCCATACCACATCCAATCGAATCTGTCGAGATATTTCCAAAGTGCGATAGAAAGCGCAATGAACATCACCGGCAGTACAATCATCTTGAACGGATTGAACGAAAACTTAAAGAACCTTCGCACAACGAGGTACAGAAACAATGCCTGCAGTCCTTTCACGATGATACTCGCCCACACAACACCCTCGATGAAATAATTATGC
>CAYUTR010000297.1:0-6405 GCA_964447465.1 uncultured Chryseobacterium sp. | reverse complement strand
GTGAAACAGGAGAAAGACGGTTGGACCATCACTACAGCCGACGGATTGCCATCTGCGCATTTCGAGCACACGATTGCAGTGAGACAAGGAAAGGCAGATATTCTGTCGTCGTTCGTGGAAATCGAACAGGTTTTGAAAGAAAGAAAGATTGAAATAATATAAATGGCAAAAACAGAATCAATTGAGCAGGACGGTACCATTCTAGAGGCACTATCTAACGCGATGTTTCGCGTAGAACTCGAAAATGGTCACGTTGTAGTAGCTCACATCTCGGGGAAGATGAGAATGAATTACATCAAAATTCTCCCTGGTGATAAAGTGAAGGTGGAGATTTCGCCATACGATTTGAGTAAAGGAAGAATAACATACAGGTATAAATAACCTGCAAAAACAGAAGTGAGATGAAAGTTAGAACATCTGTCAAGAAACGCACACCGGAATGCATCGTAGTACGACGCAAAGGCCGCGTTTACGTGATCAACAAAAAGAACCCAAAGTTCAAACAGCGTCAGAAAAACTGATCTGTTCAGATTTAAGAACACAATAACAACACGATAAATGGCTCGTATTGCTGGTATCGATTTACCGAAAAACAAAAGAGGAGAAATTGGCCTCACGTACATCTATGGAATTGGTCGCAGCACAGCGCAGCGCATCCTTTCTGAAGCAGGTGTGAATTTTGATAAGAAAGTTTCTGAATGGGACGACGACGATCTGAACAAGATCCGTACGATCATTACAGATTCTGCGAAAGTGGAAGGCGCTCTGCGTTCTGAAACTCAGCTGAACATCAAGCGTCTGATGGATATCGGATGTTATCGCGGTGTTCGTCACCGTGTTGGTCTTCCTGTTCGTGGACAATCGACCAAAAACAACTCGCGTACCCGTAAGGGGAAACGTAAGACCGTTGCGAACAAAAAGAAAGCGGTTAAGTAAAATTGAATTACTGACTGCCGGGACGCACGCGGCAGCGTAAACTATAGACAACAGATGGCTAAACAGCAAACAACAACAACAACAGGTGGCAAAGGCGGCGCACAAGCCGGCAAAGCTGCTGCGAAGAAGCGCGTTGTGAAGGTAGAAGCTACCGGAGAAGCGCACATCAACGCAACATTCAACAACATCATCATCACGCTCACGAACATGCAGGGTCAAACCATCGCATGGTCTAGCGCAGGGAAGATGGGATTCCGTGGTTCAAAAAAGAACACACCTTATGCTGCACAAACTGCAGCATCTGATTGCGGGAAAGTTGCATTCGATGCAGGTCTTCGCAAAGTGAAAGTTTATGTAAAAGGACCGGGTGGTGGACGTGAGTCTGCAATCCGTACGCTTAACCAGGCGGGAATTGAAATCGTAGAGATCATCGACATCACTCCGATTCCGCACAATGGTTGCCGCCCACCTAAACGTCGTCGTGTTTAATTAACCGTTAGAGAACTACTACAATGGCAAGATACATAGGCCCAAAATCAAAGATTGCACGCAGGTTCAAAGAACCTATTTTCGGACCTGACAAGGCTCTCGAAAAGAAAGCATACGGTCCCGGACAACACGGTGCCGGATCAAAGCGTCAGAAAAAATCGGAATACGCAGTACAGCTTTCTGAAAAGCAGAAAGTGAAATATACTTACGGCCTTCTTGAGCGCCAGTTCGCAATCATCTTCGATCGCGCATCACGTTCAAAAGGAATCACTGGTGAGGTTCTTCTCCAGCTGATCGAAGCACGTTTAGATAACGTTGTTTACCGTATGGGCATTTCACCTTCACGCGCAGGAGCACGCCAACTCGTTTCTCACCGTCACATCATGGTGAACGGAGAAGTGGTAAACATTCCTTCTTACACGCTGAATCCTGGTGATGTAATTGCTGTTCGCGAACGTTCACGTTCACTGGAAGCAATCAACAACTCGATTGGTGCAGGAAGCAACTACTCATGGATCGAATTCAACCCTACAGCAATGGAAGGTAAATTCGTTACGTACCCGGAACGTACACAGATCCCGGAAAACATCAAAGAACAGCTCATCGTCGAATTGTATTCGAAGTAATAGTTGCTGATTCTTTCACTGAAGTCAAACAATACAAACTCTCAATATCACTATGGGTATCCTTGCATTCCAGAAACCAGATAAAGTGATCATGATCCAGTCTAGCGAGACTGACGGACTTTTCGAATTCCGCCCGCTCGAGCCTGGTTATGGTATCACTATCGGAAACGCTCTTCGCCGTATTCTCCTTTCTTCATTGGAAGGTTATGCGATCACTACAATCCGTGTTGAAGGTGTTGAACATGAGTTCTCCACTATCAAAGGTGTAATGGAAGACGTAACTGAAATGGTTCTGAACTTCAAACAGATCCGTTTCAAGCGCCAGATCGAAACTACCGACAGCGAAAAAGTTGTGGTAAACATCACTGGCAAAACGCAATTGACTGCTGGCGATATCGGCAAATTCACTTCTGGTTTCCAGGTGTTGAATCCTGATTTCGTAATCTGCAATATGGAAGCAAACGTGAAACTCAAAATTGAGATCACGATTGAAAAAGGACGTGGTTACGTTCCTTCTGAAGAGAACAAGCCGGTGAATGCCCCAATCGGACTTATTCCTATCGACGCGATTTACACGCCGATCCGCAACGTGAAATTCTCTGTTGAGAACTATCGTGTGGAACAGAAGACGGATTACGAGAAACTGGTTCTTGAAATCGTTACGGACGGATCTATCCACCCGAAAGACGCTTTGAAAGAAGCAGCGAAAATCCTCATCCACCACTTCATGTTGTTCTCTGATGACAAGATCACTCTTGATACAGTAGAGAAAGCATCTTCTGAAGAGTTTGATGAAGATTCATTGCACATGCGCCAGTTGCTGAAGACGAAGTTGGTTGACATGGACCTTTCGGTTCGTGCACTCAACTGCCTCAAAGCAGCAGACGTTGAAACGCTTGGTGACCTAGTGTCATTCAACAAGAACGACCTCTTGAAATTCCGCAACTTCGGTAAGAAGTCGCTTACAGAATTGGAAGAGCTTGTTGCAAGCAAAGGATTGAACTTCGGAATGAACGTTGCGAAGTATAAACTCGACAGAGATTAATACCATTTGAAAGTTGGTTGATGACAGAAGGCTTCTCGCGAACGTCAAATGTCAAATACCAAATGTCAAATAACAAATGATACAATGAGACACGGAGATAAAATCAATAACCTCAAGCGCACAACGGCTCACCGTCATGCCCTGATGTCAAACATGGCAGCGTCGCTGATCATGAACAAGCGCATCAACACTACACTTGCAAAGGCGAAAGCTCTGCGCGTGTACGTTGAGCCGATCATCACACGCTCTAAGACAGACAGCCAGCACAACCGTCGCCAGGTGTTCAGTTACCTGCAGAACAAAGAAGCGGTTACTGAGCTCTTCAAGGAGGTTGGACCTAAAGTGGCAACACGTCCGGGTGGATACACGCGTATCATCCGCTACAGCATCACTGTGAGCCCGAAACCTACAGCTAAGCGTCGTGATGACGGAGCTGACATGTGCCTGATCGAGCTCGTTGATTACAACGAAGTTATGCTTGCAAACAAAGGCGAGAAGAAAGCTAAAACTACGCGTCGTGGTCGCACTAAGACCAAGAAAGCGGAAGGAACTGCTACAACCGACACAACGACTGAAGAGCCGAAAAGTGAATAAGTTGTCAGCAAGTTGATTTCAACACAAAAAAGGGATGAGGTAATTTTACCGAGTCCCTTTTTCTTTATAGATAAAGCCAATACGTGGAAGAAAAAGAATCCAGATCAACGCGGCAGAAATACACTGCCTTAGCTCCAGCGGTCTTAGTGCTGGAAGACGGAACCGTTTTTTACGGTAAAGCCGCCGGCGCCATCGGTATCACTACCGGAGAAATATGTTTCAATACCGGCATGAGCGGGTACCAGGAAGTATTTACCGATCCGTCGTACTTCGGACAGATTCTCGTGGCGACCAACGTACACATCGGCAACTACGGAATCAAAAACGATGAGGTGGAATCTGATTCCATCAAAATCGCCGGACTCGTTTGCAAGAAATTTTCGGAAACCTATTCACGTCCTGCTGCCGATCGTTCCATCAAAGAATATTTCCTGGATGAAAAAATAGTTGGCATCTGTGAAGTTGATACACGCGCAATTGTTCGTCACATACGCGATGCAGGTGCGATGAATGCAATCATCTCCAGCGATAATCTTGATATCAATTCGCTGAAGGAACAATTGAAAAAAGTTCCGTCGATGGCGGGTCTTGAGCTTTCTTCGAAGGTTTCTACGAAGGCGGCTTACACTTCCGGAAGTCAATCTGCCGAACGTAAAGTTGCATTGCTTGATCTCGGCGTGAAGAAAAATATCATCCGTTGTCTTGCTGAGCGCGGCAATTTCGTGAAGGTTTTCCCAATGAAAACTTCAGCGGAAGAAATTCTTGCATGGAGTCCTGATGGAATTATGATTTCAAACGGACCGGGAGATCCTGGCGTGATGCTCGAAGAAGTTGCACTCATCACGAAGCTCATCAATTCCAATATTCCTGTTTTCGGAATCTGTCTAGGACACCAATTGATCGCGCAGGCATTCGGACTCACGACTTTCAAAACGAAAATCGGGCACCGTGGAATCAATCATCCGGTGAAGAACGTGATCACCGGAAAATCGGAAATCACTTCGCAGAATCACGGCTTTGCAGTGCGTCTCGAGGAAGCACAGAAAAATAGAGACATCGAGATCACACACATTAATCTCAACGACAATACCATCGAAGGACTTCGCCACAAAACGAAGAAAGTGTTCTGCGTGCAGTATCATCCGGAAGCAAGTCCGGGTCCGATGGATGCACGCTATCTTTTTGATGATTTTGTTGCGCTGATGAATTCGGTGAAGAAGCCCGTGACCGCCTAGCGCTTGATCCGTCTTACCGCGGGATGAATCCCACGGTTGTCAAAATAAAACCAGCCGAAGGCTGTTATAAGCTAACACTAGATTTTTATGAGTTTTATTTCTACTATTCAAGCGCGTCAAATCCTCGACTCGCGCGGCAATCCTACTGTCGAAGTCGACGTAATTACTTCCAACGGCGTTCTTGGTCGCGCAGCTGTTCCATCGGGAGCATCCACAGGCGCACACGAGGCTGTTGAACTTCGTGACAACGACAAGAAAGTTTACGTTGGCAAAGGAGTCCTGAAAGCGGTGAACAACATCAACACCACTATTCTCGAAGAACTCAAAGGCACATACATTTTTGATCAGGCAGGAATTGATGCGAAGATGATTGCACTCGATGGAACTCCGAACAAAGCGGCGCTTGGTGCAAATGCAATTCTTGGTGTATCGCTTGCGGCAGCAAAAGCAGCAGCACAGGAAGCAGGTCAGCCTTTGTATCGCTATGTGGGCGGAGTAAGTACTAATTTACTTCCGATTCCGATGATGAATATTCTCAACGGCGGAGCGCATGCGGACAACGGAATCGACTTCCAGGAATTCATGATTCTTCCTGTGGGTGCAGATAATTTCGCAGATGCATTGCGCATGGGTACAGAAGTATTTCACACGCTGAGAAAGGTCCTGAAAGACAAAGGACTTTCTACCAACGTTGGTGATGAAGGTGGATTTGCGCCGAACATCAAAGACAATCAGGAAGCCATCGAGTATGTTTTGCGTGCGATTGAAGCGGCAGGTTACAAAGCCGGTGATGATATTTTCATTGGCATGGACGCAGCGAGTACCGAGTTCTACGATGCAAAAACGAATACTTACACGTTCAAAAAATCGAGCGGCAAAACTCTGAGCAGCGACGAGATGGTTGCGTTCTGGGCCGACTGGACGAAGAAATATCCAATCCTTTCCATCGAAGACGGTCTTGCCGAAGACGACTGGAATGGTTGGGCGAAGCTTACCGAAACCATTGGTGATACAACTCAGCTTGTTGGAGATGATCTTTTCGTTACCAATACCGATCGCCTTGCCGACGGAATAGGGAAGGGCGTAGCGAATTCTATTCTCGTGAAGGTAAACCAGATTGGAACCCTCACGGAGACGATAGACGCTGTGCAAATGGCTCACTCAAACAGCTATACCAGTGTTATGAGCCATCGCTCAGGCGAAACGGAGGATACCACCATTGCGGACCTTGCAGTGGCGCTGAGCTGCGGCCAGATCAAGACCGGAGCACCATCGCGTACAGACCGTGTGGCGAAGTATAATCAGCTGTTGCGTATTGAGGAGCAGCTTGGTGGTTCGGCTCGTTACCTGGGCCGTCAGATGAGGTTTGTGCCCTAGCTAACGGCTGCCTGCGGCGCTTACCACATAGGAAATATTGAAGTCCGCTGTTTGCTAAAGTGGTTTCGCGAAAAGCGAAACCCCCACATAGAGCACATAGGGA
>CAYUTR010000296.1:0-6432 GCA_964447465.1 uncultured Chryseobacterium sp. | reverse complement strand
ATTGATGCGTGTGCCGGTTTTAGCATTCAGCAAAACGGTTAGCAACACGATTGAAATGGTCAGCGTTTTTTTCATGGTGCTTTGGTAGGTATGAGAAACATTCAGAAAGATTAATCCTTCCACGCATCAGCATTGTCATCCGGTTTTTCTTGCTTCGGTTTCTTCGGAAGGTTAATATGCACATCGGTCAAATTTACTCCGACTCGGGCGGTGATATCATGGCGTCCTGCTCCATAGGATGACGCGGAGGTGATGGGAATTGCATACGAATAGCCCAATCCAAACTCCAGAAACTTCACCGTTCTGGTGAATTCCAATTCAGGTTTGAGATTTATTCCCCAGTGTTTGTCGTAGCGAAAGCACTCGGGCGTGAGTGCAATGTATCCGACTTTTTTCTCGTAGTGACCCAGCGCTCTTGCATAACGGAAACCCAATGAAAAATTGCGGTTGTTGAGTAGGTCAAGGCGAAGTCCGGCGCTGCTGATCATTGCTCCACGTCTGCCGCTAAATCCGCCGCCCACGTACTTCAGGCTGTAAATCCCAAAGGAGTGATAAAAGTTATCTCCAGCCCGATAACTTGCGGCATACGACAATTGCGGTTCATGAACGTAACGCGGACCATATCCAGGCTGAATCATCGCGCATTCTTCACGGGTCAATCCGCATTCTTCGATCCAGTTAATTACAACCGCATCATTCATCTCCAAAATCTCATTGTATAAAAACCGTTCACTGATGAGTTCAGCAACATCCCGTCCTGCGGTTTGTTCAATGAGATATCCAACAGCACAAATGGTTCCGTTGTGATCGATGAAACAAGGACGGCGTTCATCTGTTTCGTAATCGTTGACCGGAAAAATTCCGCGTGTCCAATATTCGTGGAGTAAGTCGAGCAGGTGAGTGCGTTTTTCGATTTGCTCTGCGCTCATTGCGCTCACGTCTTTACTGCGTAGAACAAACTCTGCGTATTCGAGATGTGTTGCGATACGGACTTGATCGTTGACAGTTTCGTTCGGAGTTTCACCGTACTTCAGAATGTAGCTCTGGTCGCCCAGGATCGGATTGATGTGCGTCCACGTTCTTGCAGGCAGAATCCCGGCGAGAAGCAACAGTGCAATGGTCAGCGTATTTTTCATGAATCGGAAGAATTTGACTGATGAACATCCTGAATATGATATATAACCCTCAAATCCCGAAAAGTTCACCTCAGTGGTAAATAAATTGTCTTTCCTTGATGAATACGGGTTTTCCGTTGCGATAGTCTATCCTTTTGACCCAATTACCACTTTTATCGTACTCGTACTTGTAAGTCCAGGCTTCACAGTTGAAAAGCGAAGAGGTGCAGACTTCATAAGTAATCAAGTCATCATTTTCGCCGTAAATCCAATTATATTGAACGATGATCTTGTTCGACGGATCATAAACGATCTCCGATGTCATTTCGCCACGATAATTGTACGTGTATTCGTGACGTGAAATGAGTGAACCTGTTTTCGAATAGAACCACTCTTTGGTTACATGCCAGACAGAATCAAATTGGCGCGTGTCAACCGTCTTCATGGGAAAGCCTTCGCTCACCTGCTTTGTTTCGTAAATGTTCCCCCTGGAATCATGACTGTAGAAATAGACGATTAAGGGATCACCAATTCTTCTCCGAACTGTGCGTTTCTTCACCTTGTTGCTGTCGTCGTATTCATTGATGTAATCAAAATTTATCGGCGATTTTTTCGAATCGCCAACTATGTACTGTCTCGTCATCAAGCGATGCTTATCATAATAGAAAATGGTAACACTGGTACATTCTCCTGATTTGGAATAAAGCGCACGCGAGTCTACAAGACCGGTAGAATCGTACCTGATCGCGAAATCCGATTGCCATGAATATTCGTGAGCTGGCCTGCCTTTTACAATTTCTCCGCGACGTTTTTTCGCTTTGTAGGAATGTTCAGTAACCGATTTTACTTTACCGTTGAAGGAAGAAGCTGTTGGCTCCTGCGCGTGTAAGGAGGAAACGCCAATGAAAAACAGCAGCAGAATCCGGTACACCATGAGATTGACTAATTTATTTCTTTGAACTTCTCCCAGTGATATCCAACATCTTCCTGTCCTTCATCCTGCCATCCTTTGTACACGGCAATTCCTGTTGGAGTAGGTGCTATGTAATAGTAATCTCCACCACCGGCGAACCATCCACCGCAAGCTGTAATTGCATTGTCGGGAATATCCATGTCCTTGAATTCCTCTTTTGTATATAACTGAGCGGAACAGGTAATCGCGTCGAGAGCAGCACGCGTATCATAGAAATCGACGGTGACATTTGAATGTGGAATATCCATGCTGTCAATAGTAGTTTCTATGATGAAAGAAGTTTTTTGTTGTTTCTCCTCCAGAGTAGGAACGTTCTGCACTTTTGGATCTGCAGTGGTGTCGCCTGTAACCGGGGGCGTGGTTTCATTGCCGCAACTGAAGAGCGTAAAAATGAGAAGTGCGGAGAGCGAAATGTATCTACTCATGTGATAATATATTTAGTTATTGAATTCGTGAATCCAGACCGTAAACGTCAGGATTTCATAAGGTGAAAGATTTATATCAAGTTACTACTTTGACCGAATTATTGAACGACAATTTTCGTGGTCAACACATCAATTGCAGACGGACCTTTCACCTTCAGAAAATAGATGCCATCCGTGAGAGATTCAAGGTTAATAACACGCTCGCCAGGTTGCAAATTTTGGTAAGTAACCGTTTCTCCAAGTATGTTAATCAAGGAAACATTGTATGATTTCGTAGGATCTAATCCTGCCAGTGTAATCTGATCACTCGCAGGATTTGGATATACACTTACATGAAGTCCATCTGGTTCTTCCCGTATCGAAGTTGTCGTCTTCGCCGGCAATATCCACGGATCAAGATCGTACACGTCAGACGTATCGCCAATCACAGTATTCTGGTACGCAAGTGAGAAAGAGATATCACCATTTCGTGTTACAGTCGGTTCGCCGATGGAAAGTGCATTTCCCTTGGAGAAAATTGTTTGCGGAGTTGCCCAACTGTCCCAGTTTCCTGAAAGCGTTTGTTGTGAACGCACGATAACATTGTAGTCGATTGAAAAATACAACCACCATTGATTTGTCGTGTCCTTGTGAAGACAAGGATGTTCGATGTGACCGAGAGAATTTGTGATGGTCGTAATTACTTGTGGCGTGCTCCACGTCAAACCGGTATCTGTACTGATGCAGAACATAAAGTCACGAAATTCAGGATCAGTGTACTTTTCATAAATCAGAATAATTGAATCCGAAGAAATGTGTTCGAGAAATGCGTTGTCGGCTATGAACTCGTTGCTGTCGGGATTGATCGGAGCGGGTAATCGTATTGCGGAAGGTAAACCGGTTGGATTGAGTCCGGTATTGCGGATCATCCAAATATCTCCAAGACCGGTGAACATAAAGATGTCAACGACATTTGGATTTGTTTCGGAATAGAGTGGAGCAGGACCTGCTTCCCATTGTCCGCCTCTCGGAATTCCGGAAAGCTGCCATGTGAGGAAGCTGTCGTTCAACGTATTTCTGTGCGAGTAGAGAATATCAATGTTTACGAAGCTGTCGCAAGCAAAGAAATTTGTTGAGAGATCCATTCCGTAATTGTTTGCATACGGACGAACAAAATCCATGTTTGCAAACAGGTTGCAAAGCGGCGAAGTAGGATAAGTGTAGAAATACAAATTCCACGAGAGAAAATCCATAGGCGAATACAATGCGTACAGATTCAGACCATCAGGAGAAATGTGCAGACCATCTTCCCAGCCGTAGTCGGCAAGTGGCTGACGATACGCAGCGTCGTAAACGGTGATGAATGCTGGATCAATAACCGGTGCAGTGGAGTTTTTGATGCTGTCCCAAACTGCAGCAGGAGATTGCGCGTGAGAGGGACGTGAAATCGTCAGCGCAGTAAAACAACAAAGTAAGATATATAAGTGTTTCATGATTGTGCTGTCAATCGGTGATCACTAATTTATTTGTCGCGATTATCTTATTGTCTTGTGTCAACTGAATAAAATACAGCCCGTTTGATAAACCGTCACGGTTTAGAATGATTGACTGTCCCGTGAGATTGTTCATTTGTTTCACGATCTGCCCGTTTAAATTGTAAACAGTAAGAGTCCCGTTGACTAATTGATTGCTTGTTTGCAAAATTGTCTGTGCAGAAAATGGATTTGGGAAAACGGTCAAATTATTTTCTAAAAAAATCTCGTTACTGCCACTAGTAATACAGTCATGCCGCCATAATGTGCCTGCCGATTGAACAGTCACGCCATTCGAGTCCACCAGACCGCAAGTATTCCAAAGCGTACTCGGTGTCTGCCAACCGAGATAAGGGTCAACAATAGTAAACCAGGTCATACCTACAATTTTGGAAGTGTCGCTGTTATACCAACTTAAAAGTGTATCAGCGTATGCAAGTTGTTTTGATGGAGAACCGCAGTTTTGTAAGAATCCTCCACCATCGCCCATGCATGTTTCTGTGAGTAACATCTTTTTTGTTCCCACTTCAAGTTTAGCAATATTAAGCCAGGTAGTAACGGTGGATGGATTTCCCCAACAGGTGTCGGTAGGTGGTCCGAGCGTAGTGTAATAAAAAGTATATCCTACAAAATCCACATGAGGTCGTATGGAATCAATAATATCATAATTGCCCGACCATGTTAGATTGTGAAAGGCCACAACACTTCCAAGTTTTACATAAGAAAAGCCGTCGGCGTTCATGCGATTTCTGATTGTATCAAGAAACGCTACATACCTTGTTAATCTTCCGGTTCCCCAGTAAGAATTTTTGAAATAGGTATCAATTTCATTCCCTATCGAAATCCATTTTACGTTGGTTACATTCTGTAAAATATGTTTAATCGCCAGGTAGTTTTGATTTACAAAGGCCGTATCTGAAAAATACGCAACATTAGTTGAATCAACTAAGGAAGTGAATCCGGGAGGTTCAGCCATTGTTGTATTTGGCAATTCAACTTTTATGACAGGATAAACTATATGCACATTGCAATTTCCTGACCAAGTTGTTAATCCATTTTCAAATCCCTGGTAAGAATTGTATGTAGGAACACCTCCCGAAATTTGTTGAACGACATCCGTCCACGTTAAGTAACGCTGCCGATAATCAAGATTAAAAGTGTCCAGCCAATTTGCCGCCTGTTGCCACGCAGGAACATTAAAAAAATTACCTCCGTTGGCAGAATCGCTGTGTGTCGGCACAATTACTGCACCTAAAGTTAAGCCTTGATTACACTGGGCTGACATGTTTTTGTGAATTGTCAGCGTTACAATCAAAATACAAAATATTTGTTTCATGGTATTTTGGTTTTATCGGTTTTCACTTTGTCGACAGGATTGACTACAACGGTTTCGGGTTTTGCGTTGGTGGGCTATCGAAACCGTAAACTGTCTGCCAGCACCGAAGTTTATTAATTGCTCAAATGCTTTGTGAATGTTTATGACCTATTCCAGAATAATTTTCTGTGCAACCACACTCTCGGAACTACTGCCCAGTGCAGTTATAAAATAAACACCCCGCTCCAACTCACCTAAATTCATCTGCACTTCACCGGGAGATAAAGTTGTGGTCTTCACGACTTCTCCGAGAAGATTTGTGATGCGAACATCATAGGTTTCATCGGGAGAAAGTCCGTTGAACTGAATGATGCCGGTTGTTGGATTCGGATAAACTTTCACATCCGCTTGTGCACCAGCTTCGTTCAATCCCGACTGCAGATCGAGCCTTGCCGCGAATGCATCGTACATGCCGGCATTGTTAATAGTGTGTATTCCGAACGTTGCTGAAGGATCATAAAGAATTCCGCCAACGACAACATCCGTTGAAAATCCACCGGCAATACATGTGCCGTAAGCGCTGGTTACATGTTCCGCAGCCCAAACACTGCCGGTGACATCATACATTACAACGAATGCACCAGTTCCGCTCAGTTGGTACGATCCGAACATAATATTGTTGCCATGGATTCCTGTGATGTACGGCAAGTTCGCTGCATCAACTGCAATTCCTTTTACAATATCATTTCCGGTAGCTACACCCCATGCATCTGCCCACTGCGGAATGCCTGCCGCATCAAATTTCGCTACAAGTATGTCGCAATAGAAACTCGTTCCGGAATTATTCAATACATCAGAACCAATTGTAATTGTTGAACTGTACATGCTTCCGCACAGGAATAAACTGCCTTGCGTGTCTACTGCTAATCCTGTAGGCTCATCGAGATACGTTCCGCCAATAGGCATCGCCCATAACGGAAAACCATTTCCGTCATATTTAGCGACAAACATATCGGAGTAAGCTCCGCCAGCATATGAAAGTGTATCCAATCCAATAACCAGCGCGTTGTAGAACGTACCCGCAACGTAAACG
>CAYUTR010000295.1:0-6487 GCA_964447465.1 uncultured Chryseobacterium sp. | reverse complement strand
GCAGGAAGCGGAACTGTAACAACCAATGTTGCTGATCTCGCACCGGGAGTTTACATGGTGCAGTTGCAGACAGAAGCAGGAGTTGCTACGAAGCGAATCGTGATTCAATAATTCCTACTGATTCCGGCACCGCTGGCTAAAGCCAACGGCGATCTTATCTAATAGTTATTAATTAATGTGCGCGGGCTTGACTGAAGATAATACTTCGGATCAAGCCCGCGCAATTTACATGCCAGTCAGAGAGAAGATCGCCGTGTGCTTTAGCACGCGGAGTATAGATCCTTGTGCCGTCAACCAACTAATCGGCAAGAGAAAGATTCTTCGTAAACCGTGTACGCACCACATCAACCACACATCTTCCTTTACTCACGCGCGTTCCGTTTTCGTAAACGAACATTTCTCCTGTGAGTGGTGTGAACCGCAAAATATTTATCATGCGATCTCCGGGCATTCTGCGAACAAGATCGAAATCAATTGCCGGTGTGATTTCATCGAGAATAATTTCTGCATCAGTCTGCGACCACGTTCCGAATTTCAGAATACCGGTTTGATCATCCGTCGGCATTGAAGATTGTGTACACTCGATTTCTTTTCCATCGAGTACGAGATACCCGATGTCACCTTCTTCTTCTCCATAGAAATAGGAATTCGGTTTTCCATTCACGCTCACTGAAAGATCATAGCACAACGGGCCATATTGCGGTTTCGCAACATACTCGCCGAATTGTGAAAGACTTAGATTCGATGGTTGCCACACCTGAAAGTCGGCAACAAAATCTCTGCCGTTTGATTTCACAGAGTCGATGAATCCACCAATCTGGAACGGACGATACGGATCATCTTCGTAAGAGAGAATCACATTCGATCCTGCGAAGTAAACTTCCGGTGTTGTGCCGAATTCACCGGTGTTCAATCCACCAGCGAGTGAACGGGCAGTCACACTATCTTTATTGAAATACGTGTACATGATTGCGAAGTAGGTGCTGGTTGCTTCGTATGTATCTTTATCGAACGACCAGAAACGCAGGTTACCTTCAATTACTCCGGAATATTTTCCCGTCTTCATGAAATCGCCCAGTTGCACCATTGAAATCGCATCTGGATAAACATCATAAGCGCCATAATCGTTGTGTCCGCTTAGATAAATTACATCGTGCGCGAAGTCGGAAGATTTTCCAACCCATTCCCACTGATCGTATTGATTGATGAACACCATCACTTTTGTTCCCGGCGTAATGCGTGGAATCCCTTTTGCTTTCCCGACAGAAATAATTCCATCGCGTGGCGCACCTTTCACGGTTGAATCAACATCAATATGATACGATTTTCCGGCAACATACTCACCGAGATACGTTCCGATCACAATCGATTTCGATTGCACCATCACACCTTCAATGGTGATGTCAATTGTTTTTGCGTACATGCTGGTTCCGACAGCAAGCACAGCGCTTAGTAGTAGCTTTTTCATGGGTTCATTTCTAAATTCTGCGTGTTAACGCTCAGTACAATCTTTATGTCCTGCCGATTCATCGGCAGGGGTCTCTATCTCTTCTTCAAAAAAAACTCCTTGAGGAGCGCCGCGCATTCCATTTCAAGTAATCCGCCTTCTAACACCGTTTTCGGATGAAGTAAATTCATTCCTACGCGCTGAAAACCGCGTCGAGTATCCGGTGCTCCATACACAATTCGTGTCATCTGCGCCCAGTTCAATGCACCAGCACACATGATGCAAGGTTCGAGCGTAACGAACATTGTACAATCAGTGAGATATTTTCCTCCGAGCGCATTTGCTGCAGCAGTAATCGCCTGCATTTCCGCATGCGCTGTTACGTCTGTTAAACGTTCCGTGAGATTATGTGCGCGAGCGATGATGCGATTGTTCGCAACAATCACCGCTCCAACGGGCACTTCATCTGCATCAAATGCCTTCTGAGCTTCTTTCAAGGCTTCGCGCATAAAATGCTCATCCGTAAAGACAGATAATTCCACAGTGCAAGATTAACGTGGAATTTCCTATGCAATTGGACGGTTTGCGCAGGGATATTCACATGGAATTGTGAACTATGCCGCGTTTTCAGTCATTCTGGTTAACTTGATCACTGAATTAACCAGTATAAATCGTGCGCGTACTCCTCATTTTCCTCTGTTTGCTGTTTGCGGGGAACATTGACGCGCAAGTCACTTTCCGCACTTATTTTCAGGGTTCCGGTAACAATCTGCCACGAAATGGTTGCTATGTCCCCGGTGGCGGATACATCATTTGTTCTTCAGGAAATTCTTTCATACGACTGGACAGCATTGGAAATGTCATCTGGGCGATCACCATTCAGTCGCCGGTCTATATTGAAAGTGTTGCGGTCACTTCAGATACTGCGTTTGTATTTTCCGGATACACCAACACCTTCGGTCCGGCAATTATGAATGAAATCGCCGCCGGAAAACTGGATGCGAATGGAAATGTGCTGTGGATGTCAGTGATTGATTCCACGAACAAGATGATCAAAACAATTCCTGTTCCTACTGATGATGGAGGTGTGATTGTTTGCACAACTGAACCGCCGACATTATTTGCGGGAACATTTTTCACCGGTATTGCACGATTCTCCGCTTCAGGGCAACTCCTCTGGCATAAAACTGTGAATGCAGATCCATCTGTGAATTACCTGTTCGATGCAGAGAGTTGTGCAGGCAACTTTGTAGTCTCCGCGCGTAGTGATACTACCGCCTGGATGTTCAGTTTCGATTCTCTAGGCACAGTGATGTGGAGCCGAAAAAATAATTCTCTGCCAAGCTTTGTGTACAGTCCGGTTGACATCGTGAGAATGAACAACGGATATGTAACAACAATAAGACTGAACAACCTGTTTTACTTCGACACGAGTGGAGTTGCGGTAACAGAACGGAAATACTCTTCTCCTACCGGAACGCTCACACTTGAATCGTTACTTGCGACCAGCGATCATGGCCTTCTGGTTGGCGGACGAGTGATTACTCCTGGAGGTGACAGTCTGATGCTGCTCATGAAAACAGATTCTACTGGTGTCGTTAGTTGGGCAACCACGTACGACACAACTGTACGGTCGATACGTAACATGACTGAAACACCGGATGGATTTCTGATCACGCGTGAGATGAGCAACGTCACAATTTTGATGTTGCTCAAAACAGAATTACAAGGGAATGCAAATTGCGGAGAGCGTGTTGAAGTTGCCGCAGCACAGAATGTCCCTGGCTTGGTTTCAAATGTTCAAGGACAGGTTACCACGAATAGTTGGGCGCAATCAATTTATCACCCTGCTTTTGTAGTCGTACCTAAAGTGTACACACAGTGGAGTTGTGACGGTGTTGGCATTCCGGAAAATGAATCTGTGAATGAAGTACTTGTTTATCCGAATCCGTCATCGGGAATTTTTTATCTCGATGAATCGGTGCGCAGTGATGCGTCAATTGAACTTTACAACGTATCCGGACAACTAATCTGGCGCAGAATGTCTGATGAAAATTTCATTGATCTTAGTGATCGGGCTGATGGAATATATTTGTTGAAGATTAGTTCCGGTGAAACAAGTACTTTTCAGAAACTGATACTCACACATTAGCATGAACCAGATCCCGCGCATACTTCTTCTGTTGATTATCTTGGTTGGAGCAAGTCCGGACTCATCTGCGCAACAACTCAGCAAAAAACAGATTGCAAAAATGTTGCGGAAAATGGATAAGGCGGATCAGTCGCCACGGAATCAATATGTAAAAGCAAGCAGGCGCGGTGATACTGCCGGATGCAACAAAGCCGCAAATAAAATGACGCTGGCCGACAGTCTGCACTACCCGAAACTGCAACAGATTTTTAAGCAATGCGGTTATCCCGACGCGACAGAAGGTGGGGGGTCTGCGCCGTTTCTTTTCTGGCTGCTTGTTCAGCACCAGGACAAACATCCAATGTTTCAGGATAGTGTTCTGAAAGAAATGAAACCATTGGTTGACAGCGGAAAAGTGAGTGGAACTTTATACGCCTACCTTTTCGATCGCGTGAATCTCAACACAGGAAAACTACAGTTGTATGGAACGCAAGCACAACTGAATGCAGACTCCACGAAGTATATCATGGCTCCCTGTGAAGATCCGGAGCACGTTAATGAGCGAAGAAAAAGTGTCGGACTTGGGCCGATTGAACCCTATCTTGAATCGCTGAACAAAGATTATAAGAAGCCGGATTAGTTGCAGGATATATCCACATCATCCACATACAACACCAAATTCTGCGTCAAACTCTTCGCAGTTATTCCAACCTGAATCCGATCGTAATAACCTTTCGTTCCCCAGACCAACGTTCCCCGGTCTTTCGGCATAGTAATGATGTTGTCGTCGCTGATGATTTCTTCACCGTCGAGCCACATTTTCACCGCGCCATAACGGTACTGCGAAAGTTTCACTTCGAGTTCGATGTGACACCATTGATTCACCGGAAACAATTTCGCCGGTTGTTCCTGAAATAAATTCGGCAGGCCAAGCTTGTTTCGTTCGAGCTCCAGATTTTCTTCCCACGCCATGATGCGTATCTCTGCGCTGCCCCCAACTATTTCCCCGAGATCAAACACGAAAAATGTTCCGTAATCGTTCGCAGCACGTTCAAGGTAAAACCACGATGAATATTTCAACGTTTCTCCATGCGGAAAATAAAATCCGTTCTTGTTGAGATTGCACTTGGTCACTTCTATAAAGCCCGGATCATTCTGCGATGCTTCGAAGCGAACCGATTGACGTCCCGAATGAAAGATCACAGTGTCCAACGAAATCGGATTTGTGCTCGTGTTGATTTCGTTGACGTTGAATTGGGTCCAGCGATCACCCGCCAATGAATCAACCATCTCCTCCCACGTCGTATAACTCTCGAAATCGTCGTGATAAGACTTCAGTCCGGGACCAATGTCTTCTTTGTGACAGCCGATGAGTGTCACAAAGAAAATCGCGATGATGCAAATGAAGTATCTCATCGATTTTTTGGTTGAAAATAATATCCGAATGATACGCCTAACCAATTATCCCACTGAAAATTGTAGAAGTATGAATAGAACGGTGTGTATGCTGCCTCCAGATACCATGCATTCCTTCGCAGGATGTGCCAGCGATAACCGACGCGAAATGTACCGCGGATGTAACCACCTTTCGTATTTGACAAAATCAATGTCTGTCCTGCACCAAATATCAATTCATCGACATTGCGCAAAGTTTTCTTGTAGATTACCGACACTGGAAGACTCATTGTAATCAACGGTCCGCGAGGATAAAGACTTAGTCCCGCGCTCCAACTTAACCGAAGTTTCACCAACCTTTCGAACGATCGTTGGTAATTCACGGAATAGACTCCACCATTGCCTCCTACTTCGGCATTCACACTTGAAGAAACATCGTAGACAACCACTATCGAATCGGAATTCGCGGATGAAGCCATTGTCTGCGCCTTCCCCAATCCAGGAAGCACAGCAAATAATGCAAATAGCACCAATGTTCTCATCAGAATACACCAATATACACCGAACTACCCACTTTTAAACCGGAAACAGGGAACCGGAAACGGGGAACTATCGTATTTTTGTGACCCAATTTCAATCGATTATGCTGCGTACACATACCTGCGGACAACTTCGCTTAACTGATGCCCGAAAACAAGTAACTCTTGCCGGATGGGTTCAGACTTCACGTGATTTCGGTGGACTCACTTTCGTTGATCTGCGCGATCGTTACGGAATTACGCAGCTTGCTTTCAACATGGCGACGAATGCAACATTGGGTGCTGAAGCGCAAAAGCTGAATCGCGAATATGTTGTGCAGATTGTCGGAACAGTTCGTGAGCGCGAAAACAAAAATCCGAAAATGCCTACGGGCGATGTGGAGATTGTTGTTGACTCAATAAAAATTCTCAATACAGCGAAGACTCCGCCATTCACCATCGAAGATGAAACTGATGGTGGCGATGATCTTCGCATGAAATACCGTTACCTCGACATTCGTCGTAATCCGGTTCGTGAATCGCTATTGTTGCGCCACAAACTTGCGCAGGAAACGCGACAGTATCTCAGCAACCAGGAATTTATTGAAGTGGAAACTCCGGTGCTGATTAAATCTACACCCGAAGGAGCGAGAGATTTTGTTGTGCCCTCACGCATGAACGCAGGACAGTTTTACGCGTTGCCACAATCGCCGCAAACATTCAAACAGCTTTTGATGGTTGCAGGAATGGATCGCTATTTCCAGATTGTGAAATGTTTCCGCGATGAAGATTTGCGTGCAGATCGTCAGCCGGAATTCACACAAATCGACTGCGAGATGAGCTTCGTAGAGCGTGCCGACATTCTCGAAATGTTCGAAGGCTTGATTCGTCATCTCTTTAAGAAAGTGAAAGGTGTCGACATCGGAACATTGCCTCACATGAGTTATGAAGACGCTGCAAAATTCTATGGCAACGACAAACCCGATACACGTTTCG
>CAYUTR010000294.1:0-6491 GCA_964447465.1 uncultured Chryseobacterium sp. | reverse complement strand
ATTCAGGCGTTCCTTCAACGTCCTGCGTTCCTACATCAAAACGGATTTGCGCAACTAAAGAATCCTGGAAAATTACTTCCACAAAATAAACGTCGTCTTTCCACGATCCGGCTGTTGCATTTCCCCAACCTACATCGAACGTGTACTTGAAATCCTTCTTCGCCTTTTCCACTTTTCCTTCGCGATGAACCTGGCCCTTTAACTGGTGAGCATCATCTAGAAAATTGAAAGTAAGTTCATACTCCCAATCCATATCAACCTTGTTGGCGATTTCCATTTCCGCCCACACGTATTGCGTTTTATCGCGACTGATCTGCTTCAGGTAAACCCGATTCTTATTTTCCCATCCGTTGAAATCACCCGCATACAGTTTCATGTGATTCACTTTGAAATACGGATTGTACTCCTTTGTCACTTTACCGATATCATTCACTACAAATCGCGTCTCGGAAACTTTCTCGGTGTCGATCCACGCTTCCCAAACGAATTCGCCTTTCTTCCAGAACACACCTTCTTTCGGATTTCCCCAACCATCGCGCATGTACACGATGTTCTCATCCATTTTCACTTCACGCTTCGTATCCAACGAACAGATTTCTTTGCGTTCCGCGCCTGCAATAATTTCGAAACACTTCAGAATGATCGTACACTCCCAGTTTTCTTCATCAAACTGTTTGTTGTAAAAAGAAAACTCCGCGCGCACATACGTGAGCTCAGCCTTGTCGAAAATCTTGCGGTACTTCTTGGTCGAGTTCGCCATCCACTCGTCGGATGCAAATGTTCGAAGCTCTTTGAATTTGTATTTCTTCACTGGAATGAGTTATAAATATAATTTCAAAATTCTTTTTAGTCAATCATAATTGTAAGCGATGGAATTCCTGCTTTATCATCCTCGCCGATATAAAAACTTGTGCTGGCAATAAGGTGATCCATGAATACCACATCGAAGTAATATTGATACGATTTCCAACTTCCGGGCGTAGCGTTGCCCCAACCGACATCGAACGTGTAATTGTACTCACGCTGATCGTGTTCTGTACGTCCGGTCCGCACAACCTGTCCTTTATGCTGTCTTGCACCGTCGTAAAAATTGAAGAACAATTCGTAATTCCATGGAAGATTTGTTTTGCTACATACGGTTACTTCAGCCCACACGTATTGTGTTTTCGCGCGTGAGAAAATTTCAAGGAATGTCCTTGACTCCTGTTTCCAACCTTCATAATCGCCGCCATAGAATTTTATTTCCTTGATGAAGAAGTAGGGATTATCCATTCGTCGCACAAGTCCCACATCATTTACTGTGAAGCTCGAGTCTCCGATTTTTTCATCCTCCACATACACTTCCCAGGTGTAATCACCCTTCTGCCAGAATACCCCCTGCTCTTCGGCACCCCAACCATCCCGCACGTAAACTACATCTGTATCGCGCGCTACCAACTGCGAATTCTCCAGAACACATACTTCCTTTCTCAATCCATTAGTTGTATTGATACACCGGAACGTTGTCTTGAGTGTCCAGACTCCATTTCCTAATTCCAGATTATGTAAAGCGAGCTCACAACGAATATATTGCAATTCAGCGCGATCAAATACTGTTCGATATTTCTTCGTCTGTCCCGCCATCCATTCTTCCGAACAGTACGATAGCAAGCTCTTCAGCCTAAAGTTAGAAACGCGATTAGTGATATTTTTTACGACAGACATTGGGATTCTGAAATTAATAAATTCACCTGAGATTACAGTGGCTGTCTGTGACACTTACCGCAGCGACCCAACGACGCGGCGACGTGATGAAATGGTTGTATGATGGGTGAGCAATACTTTAACTGAGACATCCTCAGCTTTAGTACACCCGCGAGGTACAATTGCTCATTTGCAATAGCTAAATCTCACGGATTCCTCCAACCCTCGTCCCCCATTTCCCGTCCCGCGTCCCTTTTTCAGGCCATCTTCGCCACATAATGATTCCCAAAATCCGTCAACGTCACCTCTGGGCAGTTGCCTGATTTCCAAGTCCATTTGTCGTCTTTGCCTTCCACAAGATTCTTGTGCAGTCCACCAAAATCGTACAAGGAAGGAAACTTGCTTTTGGACGGCGGATCAAAGCGCAGTTCCACCAATCCGGCGCGTGAAAGCTGCTCCACCGCTTCCGCCATTCGTTCGGCCATGGCAATCGGGTCGGCCGTGGCCTGTGAGTTGTACAGGGAAGTGAACAAAACAGAAACCGGGAGACAGCCACCACCTTCGAGGCGAATCCATTTTAGGATCTGACGCTGAAGGACGCCGAGGCGATTGAGTTCGGGTTGGATCTGTTTCACCGGACAAAGATATGGATGCTGAACCGAGATTTCATGTAGCGATCGGGAAAAAGGAACGCGGATTTTTATGTTCGTTGGTGTTAGGTGCTTCGATAGGATCAGTACGGAGAGATTACAACTTCTGGATTTCGGATTTAATGAGATAAATTTGTTGGGTCCGTTCATTCGCCTGCGAATGAACATCCGCGTCAATCCGAAAAACGAATCGTTCCATTTACAGGGCTGATCCATTAATGGAATAACACCTAACGAACGTCAAAAATCCGCGGTCCTATTTCAGTATGCCCGATATCGGCACGCCCGTACACCCATCCGGATTCTGAATATTCAGCATCTGACAAATAGTAGGTGCGATGTCTGTAATGTTCACCGCATCATCAGTAGATTTTCCGCTTTTCACTTTCCATCCCCACCAGTACAGCGGAACGTGAGTATCGTACGACCATGCAGTTCCATGTGTTGTTCCAGTCGTGCGACCCCAATCGGAAATCCATCCGGGATTGAGAATGATCGCAACATCACCCGAACGACGGAAATAAAATCCTTTCTGCACCAAATGTTTCGGCGACTCCATGAACTCATTGTTCGCAAGATCACTTGCTGTCATTGTAGATGCAACTCCCGGAAAACGCATCAGGAATTTCGCAACATAGCGTTGGAGTTTTTCTGCATCAATATTTTTTGACTGCATGCGTTTGTGATCGAAGTAAACCTGATCGTTGGCGATTTCCCAGATCAGTGAATCAGCATACACACGTTTGAGATTTTTCCGGAGTGAATCGTAAACCATTTCTTCAGGAAAAAATCCCCCGGGAACTCCAGCATCAATGAGGAATTGCGGATTTTCTACTGCACCATGATCGGCTGTCAGAAAAATGAGCGCATTATTTTTTCCACACCAGTTGTCAATGAACTTCAGGAAGTCAGCAAGCTCTTTGTCCATGCGCAGGTAGCAATCTTCTACTTCAATGCTCTGTGGACCGTACATGTGTCCGATATAATCGGGAGTAGAAAAACTCACGGCGAGAAAATCAGTAAATTTTCCTTTACCGAGATTTTCTCCCATGATTAGGGCTTGAGCAAAATCACGCGTGAGTGTGTTTCCTCCCGGTGTAGCTTTGATCATGTCGAGCTTTCCGTTTGCATCGAACAGTTTCGGAATGTCGTGCGGAAATATCGGTGCCGTTTCTCCAACCCATTTTCCTTCGTACGGACTGTTGTCGGGCAGACTTTCAGTGTACTGTTCAATGGGAAGCAAGGTCGTCCACGGTGTTGAAAGATATTGTGCCGCAAGTTTACGCTCGTTGAATGTATTGAGCCATGCGGGCAAAGCACTCATGTAAAAATCGCTGCTGATGAAATTTCCGCTTGCATTGTCAAACCAGAATGCACCGTTTGCAGTGTGACCTGCAGGAAGAATCGCCGCCCGATCTTTCAATGCAATTCCAAAAACCTTCGAACCATTGTTGTTTGCGAATTGCAATTGCGTTCCTATTGTAGTCGACAACATTCTGCGCGGCGACTTCTTCCCTACTGCACCTTCTGTACCGACGCCTTTCGCATTATCGTCCAGCACGCAGTACACCATTTTACCAGCATCGCGATCAGGCCAATCGTTTCCGATAATGCCATGTACCGCTGGAGTTGTTCCGGTGTAAATGGAAGCGTGTCCGGGACCTGTGTACGTTGGCATGTAATTGTAATTCGTGTTTCTGCATTCGAATCCTTGAGCCAGCAGTCGTTTGAATCCTTCGTTGCCGAGTTTGTCCCAATAGCGATAGACATAGTCGAAACGCATCTGATCTAACACGAGTCCGATCACCAGTTTTGGTTGCGCCGGTGGAGGAACAACAGGTGGAGGATCTTTGCGAGTTTGCCCGGCGAATGCAAGAATCGCGAATGTTAATGGCAGAATTACAAGTACTTTCTTCATGATGCTTTCTTAGTGAGAACAGCGAGTACAATCATGCAAAGCGTAACGCTGAGCAGAATATTTCCGGCTGCGAATAAATAATTTCCCTTACGGAATAATTCGAGCGTCTCCATACTGAAAGTAGAAAACGTACTGAAGCCTCCGCAAAATCCGATGATGATAAATGCGCGCCATGCTTCGCCTTGAAGTTTCTCAGCGAATAGTCCAAGTGCGAGTCCCATCACCACAACGCTGATTACATTCGCGGTCAAAGTTGCCAACGGAAATTGTTGTTCAGGTGTGGAGAGAATCACTTTCGAAACTCCGTAGCGCGAAAGACAACCGAGTCCACCTCCAATGAATATGAGCAGTAGATTAAGCATTTCCTTTATCGAGATAAAATTTTGAAAGTCCGATGTAAACACATGCGGCAACGATCATTCCGAAAATAGCTCCGCACAAAACATCGCCGGGATAATGCACGCCGAGATAAATTCTGCTCCACGCAATTGTGCCAGCCCAGACAAACATCCACAACCACGGACGCCACTTATCGCGGTTATTTCTGCGGGACAACAACAGCATCATCAACGCAAGTGCAAATGAATTGGAAGCGTGCCCGGAGAAAAATCCATAGGGTCCACCGCAACCTTCCGGCATGAGTACGCTTCCGGTTGCCAGTAACTCCGTATTGTGACACGGTCGTGAACGCTTGACATTATTCTTGAAAAGATTCGCACCCTGGTCGCTGATTACAATCATCACCACAACCGAAAGAATAATGATCCACGATTTTGATTTGTAGTGATTGAGGATGACTACAGCAAACCAGAGATACAGCGGAATCCAGATCCAACGGCTGCTGAGCCAAGGTGCAAGAAAATCGAAGAAACCGTTGCGCACGTGATGGATGCTCAGAAAGAGATCGGTATCCATGCGCAGAAGGTCGTCGAGCATGGCCCAAAGTTAGCCGAATACCCGGTTCCCCGTTCACAGTTCCCCGTTCCCTGTTCACAGTTCCCTGCTCTATGTTCACAGTTGTTCAATTTCCGCTTTCTGAACGCGAAACTCGTCGGTAAAATCGTAAGTTTGATTAGGCCGATTCATCTATGAAAAACCAGCTCTTTTCCTGTTTTGCAATCCTGACTGTAACAGTTATTTCATCTTGCGGTAACGGTACCGAATACGGAGTCGATCCCGTTACGGCGATGTACGATTCCATTGCGAAAGCCGATTCGATACGCTTGTGGGGTCCGGCAACGACTATTTCTTTTTCCAGCGGAGCGTCCGATGAAAAATACGATCTCCAGCGCGTTACGATTGATGGTTATATAGGGATTTCCGAGAGTATTACACAAACCGAAACGACAACGACCATCGAATTGTGGGAGAGAAATGGTCAGCGCATAGGAGAGCCAATGCAAATCAGCGTAACGATGGGCCATCAACCCAACCAGATGGATTCTCTTCCGGAAAATTACACAAAGTCGGATCTGCACATTATCGACAATACCGGAAAAGGTGTGGTGCTTTACGACAAGGTGAAGATCACCGGCATTTATCATCGCCCCGTAAATTCTGCATACGGTACTATCGACGTGCAACTGATTCAAAAACAAGTTGATGAACCTTTCGATTATGAAACAGTAAATACTGTGTGTATTACACCCGGAAAATCGTATCCGGAATGGGAAAACAAGGTAGTGTGTGCCGATGGTTATCTCATTGTGCCTTCATCAGTTCAGGTAACAGATGTGGTTCCGATGAAGTTGATTTCGCAATATTATTCTGAGGATTCGCTTTCCATCGAAATTCTCATTGGCAACACTCCTAACCGAATTGAAGATCTCCCAATGAATTATACCGATGAAAGTATCAAAGTCCATGACAGCGGCGACAAACTTGTCAAAGAAGCAAGGGTTCGCGTTTATGGTGTGTGGCACAATGGTGTTATACACGTAGAGTACGTTCAAAAATTGTAAAATGTCTTATACGGCACACATTTTGCTCAATGAAAGTCACAAAATCGCACGCATGAACCTTCGGAATTTTACTCTCCTCATTTTTCTTGTGTTTGCCTCGCAGTTGAGCGCACAAACCATTGCATTGCCTGATTCAGCAGCTGTGATCAACAATCACGTGAAAGTTGTGCACATCTACTTCAAAAGTAAAGACGGAAAACGATACAAGCAGAAACAACTTTGGTACGACGTAGAAGGTCGGCTCGTTCGGGAACAGGAAGGTGAAAATTCGTTTTACTA
>CAYUTR010000293.1:0-6497 GCA_964447465.1 uncultured Chryseobacterium sp. | reverse complement strand
AAGTACTGGAAAAGCTTCTTTCGAAAAAGCTTCTGAAGCGTTCAAAAATCAAGCGAACCTTGGTGACGTATATAACAACTGGCTGAAGTCGCAGCAGGAGAATGCAGCGAAAGCATTTGAGTCATTCAAAACTTTCACTCCTTCTTTCAACGGATTTAATGGCTTCAACGGTTTCAATAATTTCAGCAATCCAGTTGATATGACTAAGAACTGGATGGAGACTTCCAAGAACACATACGAGCAGTTTACAAAGAACTTCGGTCAGTATTCTTCACCGTTCAGCGACTGGACAAAAAATTTCAGTAACGACACGACGAAAGATGCGTGGAAAAATCTTGCTGATACAAACAAAGGATTCTTCGCGTTCTTCGAGCAGTGGAAGCCAGCGTTTGATGCTGCACAGAACAATCAGTTCAACGCTGAGTGGTTCCGCAATGCATTCAATCCAGCATCATTCCGCGAACTGATGGACAAGACGATCGAGCAGATCTCTCCTACACAGATGCGCGATCTTTTCACACAGTTCCAGAACTGGCGTGATATGGCACAGAACTATAATAAGAATGCATACACTCAGTGGGCGAACCAGCTTCCTGAGAACGTACGTAACTCTACACCATTCACTTTCTGGCAGAACCAGATGGAAGGTGCGAACAACAATCCATTCGCTGCTTACCAGAAATCGGTAATGCCATTGGTTTCTTTCTTCAATCCAGGAAAAGAAACAGAAGTGCAGGAACTCACAGTAACTGTTCTTGAAAAGACTTCAGCATATGGGCAGAAGCTGAACGAAATGCAGCGCATCCTTTATGTAAACGGAGCGAAGCTTTGGGAATCTTTTGTAACTGAGAACGCAGAGAAAATGCGCAAAGGAACTGACCTGAGCAACACACAAGATGTATTCCAGAAATGGGTTGCTTATTGCGAAGAGTCTTTCATCGGAATTTTCCGTGGAGAAGAGTATTCAAAAATTCAGGCTGAACTTCTTGACCTTTCTCTCGAGATCCGTCAGAAGAACGAGAAGATCCAGGAAATTGCTTTGGCAAATACACCTGTAGTTCTTCGTAGCGAAGCTGATGAGCTTTACGAAACTATCTACGAATTGCGCAAGCGCGTTGCAGCTCTTGAGAAGCAAATTGGCGGAGAAACTTCTGAAGCGAAAGACAGCAAGCCTGCTGCTAAGAAGAAAGCAACTGCTTAACTATTTTTTATCGCGTCAATGTCGTTATGGCAAACAAACGGCATTGACGCTTTCCTGAAATCAATTGAGATTTAATATTTGAGATTTATGATTGGAGAAGCTGTCAAGCTTCAAATCATGAATCTAAAATCACAATTCATAAATGTCATGAGTCAGCAAAACGTAGTTAAGGAATGGTCAGATGCCAGCGCCAAAATGGTTGCCGGTTACGACAATCTCCTGAAGATCGATAAAGTGGAAGTTGCAACTACTCCAAAAGAGCTGGTGCACAAAGTGGACAAGATCAAGCTGTATCGCTACACACGCGACACGCCTGCGAAGTTCACGACTCCAATTGTGATTTCGTATGCACTTGTGAACCGTCACGACATGCTGGATATTCAGCCTGATCGTAGTTTCGTTCGCAACCTGCTCGGACTTGGTTTCGATGTGTACATCATCGACTGGGGCTATCCAACGAAAGCCGACAAGTTCGTTACGCTTGATGATTATGTGAACTGGTATCTCAACGATGTAGTTGATTTCGTTCGCAAGAATAACGACGTTGAGAAAGTAAACCTCATGGGCATTTGCCAGGGCGGAACAATCAGCGTAATCTACTCTTGTCTGCATCCTGAAAAAATTCAGAACCTTGTTACGCTGGTAACGCCGATTGATTTCTCTACAAACGACGGATTGCTATTCCGTTGGTCGAAGAATATCAATTTCGATCGTTTGGTAGATACACACGGTTCTATCCCGGGAGAATTCATGAACAACGGTTTCTCTATGTTGAAACCGATGATGCGTGTATCGAAGTACATGAACGTACTCGAGACGATGCAGGACAAAGACAAGCTGATGAATTTCCTTCGTATGGAAAAGTGGATCAACGATTCACCGAACCAGGCCGGAGAATGTTTTCGTCAGTTCATGAAAGATCTTTACCAGGGAAATAAACTCATCAAAGGCGAACTCGTTTTGGGTGGGAAAACAGTGAACCTGAAAGATCTCACAATGCCATTGATGAATATTTACGCTGCGGAAGATCATCTTGTTCCACCAGCAGCAACTATTCCGTTGAACGATCACGTAGGAACAAAAGATAATGAGCTGTACAAATTCCCCGGCGGACACATTGGTGTGTTCGTAGGTGGACGCTCACAGAAAGAATTGGCTCCGGCTGTTGCGAAATTTTTGGGCAGCAGAGATTAGGAGCGTGTCATTCCCTACGAGCTAACGCTTTTAGGGATGGCATACGGAACTGATCCAGGTATTATGCCTGATTGGTGTGCTTGTTTAGATCCCCGGTTTGGTCGCTGGGGATCTTTTTTTGTACCACGGCGACACGGCGAAAAAAAAGGCGTCACGGCGCACCGCCTGAAGTCAATCCGTATTAATTCGTCCTTTCCGTCCTTTCCGCGTCCCATTCCTTAAATTTGATTTATGCTATCATTCTCCGATACCGGCTCTGGCCCCACAATCGTATTTCTTCACGGCCTTGGTCTCAACCGCAATTTCTGGTCGTCCACAATTACACACCTCTCTTCTGCTCACAGATGCATCGCAATCGATCTTCCCGGTCATGGAGAATCGGAGAAAGTTGAGACGAACGGTTCGATGACATCTTACGTTGCTGCTGTTCGCGAAGTAATCGAGAAACTGAATCTCACGGAAGTCACACTCGTTGGTCATTCCATGGGTGGACAAATTTCCATGATACTTGCATTGCAGATGCCTTCGGTGATTTCGAAACTCGTGCTCGTTTGCGCTGCTGGAATAGAAACATTCACAGCTGATGAAGCAGAGAAACTGAAATCCATAACCAACCAGGTTTATTCGAATCCGATTTCTGATGATGTATTGAGCCGCACGTTCTATCACGCGAATGCAGAGATACGTGCGCTGCTTATGCACGAACATGTGGTGCATCAGAAAGGAAATTTCCGTCATCTTTCCGCAGTGATTACTTCCTCAGTTGCCGGAATGCTGAATGAACCGGTGTTTCCTTTTCTGAAACTGATTACTCAGCCGACATTAGTGATTAACGGTGCGATGGACACAGCTATTCCAAATCGTTGGTTACACCCGCAGTTGACGTTGATGGAGTTGCAGGCGATTGCGAAGAGAGAAATTCCGAAGTGCGAGACGGTGTTGGTGCCGATGGCGGGGCATTATCTGGCGGTGGATACACCTGAATTACTCGCAAACAAGATCTTGGCTTTTTAATCTTACCGCCAAGACGCCAAAACGCCAAGAAAATGAACCGCATTGATCAACTCAATGGAACTGGATTTGCGATTGAGAGTGACATATACTCGCAGTCAGAAATCACTGCAATTGAGAATCTCATTTTTACAGTTCATGGCAATTCAATCAAATTCGGTGAACGTCAATTTCTCCAGCGAACACCCGGACTTTTAGAACTTCTGCTGAATGAGTCGTTGGGGAATTTACTCCGCGAAGTTGCTCCGAAGTATTTCATCATCAAATCCATTTACTTCGACAAGCCGCCGCAGTCAAATTGGTTTGTTTCATGGCACCAGGACAAAACAATTTTCGTCAAGGAGAAAATTGAAACTGTTGGATTCAAGAACTGGACGAAGAAAGACGGAGAGTTTGGCGTACAGCCGCCTGCAGAATATCTTGGGAATATTATTACGATGCGCATTCACCTTGATGATGCCGATGAAACAAACGGTGCGTTGAAAGTCATTCCACATTCGCACAGTGAAGCGAGTACGCGTACAGCTGGCATTGCGTTTTCTGATAATGATGCGGTGAGTTGTCCGGTGACAGCCGGTGGAGTTATGCTGATGAAACCTTTGTTGTTTCATTCGTCGTCGCGCTCAACGAGTGATGCGCAGCGAAGAGTAATTCACCTCGAACTATGTGATCTGGAACTGCCGGAAGGATTGGAGTGGTCGCAGAAGTCGGTGATCGTATAGATCAACCGAAATCGGTTACTTCATGTACGTCACACGACCTTTGAACACCACTTTATCTTGTGCTGTGTCCTGTAGGTGCGCAATCTTCGGATAAAAACTTTCCAATCCCGGCTCAACGCCAATCGTGCAGTTTGCGAACTCACCGGCAGAAGTTTCAATCATCGAAACCGGATAAGCGCGACGTTTAGCTTCTACTCCGCCAAACTCTCCGCCAATCTGCAGGTCAACTCCGGTATCAGCGCCTTTCGCACACTGCAAAGAAATATTCATTCTTGAATATTTCCTTTCGGCTACGGGTACTTCAAATTCAAAATTCTTTTTCAGCAGGCTGATCAATTCAGTTTGCTCATCGCCACCCATAATTGCATTCGGAAATCGTTTCCGTAAATCCTTAAGATCAATTTCCCATGTAAAGCGTGGTCCGGCTGTGATCATATTTTGCTCTGAATTAAGGGGCAAATCTAGGCATTAAACATTCAGCCTTTGGTCAATAAATCGAACTCTTTTCCGATATTTGCGCCTGCTACCGAACACCGAATATGCGGACGTGTTGTAATGGTAGCCAAGCCAGACTTAGGATCTGGTGCCGAGAGGCGTGTGGGTTCGAGTCCCCCCGTCCGCACGAAAAAGGATCAACTGAAAAAGTTGATCCTTTTTTCATTGTATCAAGGGACTCGACTCGCTTACGCGATCAAAATTGCCGGGTAAAAGTCCACAGGACTTTTCCTATCCCGCCAATTTCCCCCCGTCCGCACGAAAAGGATCAACTGAAAAGTTGGTCCTTTTTTATTGTAGGGTCACAGGCTCATCTTTCCTAATTTAGACCTGACAAATGCGGTATTTTCTCCTTCTTCCCTTACTCGGCTTCATTTTCGGCTGCTCTGATCCTGCACCGGTAGATAATCACGATCTCGTAATCACCAACGCCACGATTCTCAATACCCTAACCGGGGAAATTGAATTGCACAAAACAATCGTAATCGACAGCGGAATGATAACAGCTGTGCTCGATTCTGTAATGGATGTGCAGGCTGATTCTATCATCGACGCGCAAGACAAGCTCATCGTTCCGGGATTCATTGATGCAGTTGGACATCTTGATGATGTATTCGGCGATCGTCCTGATACACTGAAGTCTTCTGTCGAAGAATGCGTGAAAGAATTTTCGGAAACGTATTTGCCATTTGGTGTGACAACAGTGCGTAGTTCGGGTGACGGAACTGGTTACTACGCCATCGCCGATTATCTACGTCAGTTTCCGGATGCAAATACGCCCGACTTCTATTTCTCCGGTGGAAGTATTGCAGGATGGTACGACGGAACGCCTTATGTAAATCACTTGCTTGTGCAGGATTCTTCGGAAGCGGAATACTGGATTAATTCCATGTACAAAACCGGATCGGTGAGTTCCATCAAGTTGTATTGCAATGGCGCGATGAACTATTCAATTTTCACTGCAGGATTGAATAAAGCACGTGAATTGAATCTTCCTGTAACATCGCAGGTACAGAATGAAATTACAATTGACAGCGCACTCACGTTAGGATTACGAAACTTCGAACACGCATCAACGTTGGTTTACCAGCGGAATCTTTTTGATTTCTCGAACGACATTCCCTTTGATGATACACTAACGAAGTACTATCCAGATCGGGATGCAGGACAAAGAATTTATCCTTACCTCGAAGCAGCAAACAAAGTAGGTGCCGATAATCCGGAAATACTTGCAACAATCCTGAATATAAAAGCGCACAATGCTACGATGACGACGTCGCTGCATTTCTTCGCCCAGTGGCTGGACAAATGTTATTTCTGTTCTGTGCCGAAAGGAGAAAGATTCAACACCCTCAATTTCACGGCAGAACAGAAGTCGCGCTGTGCGAATGGTTTTGCAATTCTATCGGGATACGTTAAGCAGATGTATGATGCCGGAGTTGTGCTTGCGATTGGAACGGATCACAAAGACGGTGGCAAGGCAGTATTATCGGAAATTCTCTTACTGAATGCAGCAGGAATTCCAATGGAGAACTGTTTTCAGATTGCGACGATTAATACTGCACGCGTAATTGGTCAGGAAGAAAAATATGGAAGTATAACTCCTGGTAAACGTGCGAATCTTGTGATGTTTGATCAGAATCCGTTGGAGAATCCTGAAAATATTCTGCAAGACAAGATGGTGATCAAGGACGGAGTGATTTATCAGAATAAATAAACCGTCAATATCTTCACAACATGTGGAAATTCACCGGTATACTATTTCTCTTTACGTTGCTTTCCGCATGCGGTGGGGAAATTGCTCCGCATGAGAATGCAGATTCAGTGATAGGTTCAACACCAGTTGTTGAAGTTCCTATGCTTGATCTTGGCAA
>CAYUTR010000292.1:0-6502 GCA_964447465.1 uncultured Chryseobacterium sp. | reverse complement strand
GTGAAGCGCACGTGCGTAGAATCAACTTGTCCGAATGTTCCGCCGGGATAATGCACCTGCATAATGATGTTCGTGCCCGTCAATAATTTGATACCCATGTTTTGCGGAAGCTGCCACATTCCCTGTCCGGGAACCCAACCCATCACTAATGTTGCAGTTGAAGAACCAACATCGCCAAACCAGGTGTAGCCCGGACCGGGATCATTTGCATCCAGAGTGACGCACGTGTTTGACTGATCCTGAAATACAAGAACGTGATGCACGATATTTCTGTTGCCCGGAAGAACTTCAATCTTCGTTACAAATTCATCCTGAGTTAATCCGCTCGGCATTACGAAACAGCGATACAGATCTGTTGCTGCATTCACGGTGTAAGTCGGAATCTGCACGCTGAGATCAGGAGTAACAATTTCCGCTTGTCCGTTGTAAACCGGCGCTGCAGGAGCATTCGCAAGATTTCCCTGCTGCGCACCATTGGTCACCCAATCGGAAATAGTTTGAACTTCCTGCTGCGATAATATCCGTTCGTGCATGAAGTGACGATACGCGGTATCCGGAGGCCATGGCGGCATGGTGCGACTGGTCACTGCCGTCTGAATATCTGTTGCCTCATTGGCTGCATCACTATACGTGATCAGCGAGAATGGAGCAATACCGCTAGGGTTGTGACACTTCGTGCAGTTTGCGTAGAAGATCGGTGCTACATCTTCAGCCCAATAAGGACCTGTTTGTCCGTTTACACAAAACGGAATAATCGCGATTGCGAGAGTAAGGAGTTTTTTCATTCGGCTAATGGGGAAATTGAGATGCTAAGATATTGAATTTCACCCTATGAGACGCGGGAAACCGCAAGTGGTTTAACCGTGGATTATTCGAAATCGGCGTAAAGCAGGTATTTTTTACGCGTCATCTTGAATTTCAAAATCTCCGGAACCCAACTTGCGCGGATTTTCTCCTCGGTTGTGCCATCCTTAATTTGCTGACGAAGCGTTCCAGTTCCTGCCAATTTCTCGAAATAGGAATTGAAGAAATTCTCTTTGTCGGGATAATCCTTGTAGCAACCCATCAGCCAGAAAAGATAAACTCCTTTGTAATCGCGGATGTACAGATCAGCAAACTCGTGCAGATCGTGACCGAAACAAACTTCACCGTTGTAAAGTGGAGTCTTCGCTCCGAAATGCGGAGATGGTGTAAATGTAAACGCTGCGTTCTTCAGTTTGGGATGACCCACAACCTGATATGGATAATCAGTTCCACGTCCCACACTCATCACCGTTCCTTCAAACAAACAGAGTGAAGGATACAGGTAAACCGATTGCATGTTCGGCAGATTCGGTGAAGTTCTTACCGGCAATTGATACTGATCGTTGTGATCATAGTTCTCGCACGTCACCCATTTCAGATCGCATTTCACTGCGCCGGTCAGCCACTTTTCATCATTCACCATGCGAGCGTATTCCGCGATTGTCATTCCATACACCATTGGAACAGGATGCAATCCCACCCACGACATGTATGCTTTTTCCATCACCGGACCATCAACGAAATATCCGTTCGGGTTGGGACGATCGAGCACAACAAAAGGTTTCTTCTGTTCAGCACAAGCTTCCATCACGTACGTCATCGTAGAAATGAATGTGTAACAACGCACACCTACATCCTGAATATCGTAGATCACAATATCAATTCCTTTCAGATCAGCAGCAGTTGGTTTACGGTGATTACCATACAATGAAATCACCGGCAATTTTGTTTTTTCGTCAATGGTGCTTGCCACTTCTTCTCCATCATCAGCGAGTCCGCGGAAACCATGTTCCGGAGAAAATATTTTCACCACGCTCACACCCAGCGATAACATCGAGTCAACAAGGTGTGTTGTGTTAATCATTGACGTATGATTTGCCACAACGGCCACTTTCTTGTCTTTGGTTAAAGGAAGCCATTGATCAATGCGTTCAGCACCGGTCATCACGTCTTCGTCCGTCTTATCTTGAGTAACGCGGGAGCGAACACTTACCTGCGCAGAAAGGTTAATTCCGACAGCAAAAAGGATCAGGAAAAAGAGGGTTTTCATATGGCCAACGTGAAAGTAGGGAAAAAGGCTTTTCGCTTGAGGAAAGTAAAGCAAAATCAGTGCCTGAGTTGGCTAGAGGAACACATAACCGAGGCAAAAACCGAATCTATAACAGTTTTTGCTGTCGCGTAGTGCCATTTCGGTATGATCGGTTTGCCAACTGATCTCCGGTTCGCGACGTACAATTTGTCTTTGTATAGCCTGACCTACTCCAGCGTAAAGTTCAATTACAAACCTTGGATGGTTCTTACCACAAAACGAAACGCCAGATATCCCACCAAGTATATGTCGGTCTACGTTGAAGCGATCGTAATACTTCTGATTGTAAGGTCCTAATCTTTCTTTGTATTCAAGATTCAGTCTACCGTAACCGTAAAAGGGAGCAAAAAATACTCCCGTGTAGGTATAATCAAATGGAAAGTGCACACGCAGTTCAGTAAAGAAATTCCACTCCGCACGGTTAGGCGTGCCTTCACTAAACCCTGACAATATCATAGCGTACAACCTATAAGAACAATTTACATGCAACCATTGAACCGGTGCATAAGTAGCCCCAATTTCAGTGCCCAGAAAAAATCCTATTGCACCAACGTTGTATTTTAACGCTAAGTGTTGTCTTACAACCGGTTTTCCAAAAACCGTGTCGATTTTTTGCGCGTGGAGAATTCCGCTAATCACAATGGCGACAACAAGCCAATACCAACGCAGTTTCTTCATGTCAGATAAAGCTAGCAAAAACATTTTACTGCGTACAGCCCGCTGCGCACTGCGCACTGTTTTGCTATCTTTAACGCATGTCCCGCTCCCTCTTCGAACGCATGATTTCCTCGCGTATGCTCACGCAGAAGGACGAGAGCGGACGTATGTCGAAACCCATTGTGCGGGTGGCGCAAATCGGAATTGCCATAGGAATGATGGTGATGATTCTGACACTTGCGGTTGTACAGGGATTCCAGGACGAAATCCGCAAAAAAGTAACCGGTTTTGGGGCTCATATCACGATCACGGCTTACAACACGAATGAAGGTTCGTTTGATACCGATTCAATCGACAGCAATCAACCAACTGTTGAGTCACTTCGAAATTATCCCGGCATTCGTCACATCCAGGCGTTTGCACTGAAGGACGGCATCATCAAGAACAAGGAGCAACTCCTCGGAGTGGAACTCAAAGGTGTGGGCAGCGATTTCGATTGGGATTTTTTCAAACAGAATCTTGTTGAAGGAGAAATTTTCGGTTATCCCGATTCGATTGGAGATCGCGTTCTTGTTTCACAATACATGGCGGATAAGCTGGAGCTTGAAGTCGGGAAAAAGATGAAAATGTTTTTCCTGAGCGACAACCGTTCACGTCCACGCGTGTTCGTCATCAGCGGAATTTACAACACCGGACTTACTGAAGGCTACGATGATAAATTCGTGCTGTGCGATATTCGCCAGGTACAGAAACTGAACAACTGGGATTCAACCACCATTGCCGGATTTGAAGTTTTACTTGGTGATGAAGTGGCGGTTGACAATAAAACTGAACTCGCGGAAATTACAGATGCTGTCAACGAGAATATAGATTATGCGCTTATCGCAAATAACATCCGCGATCTTACACCGTCTATTTTTTCGTGGCTCGACATCCTCGACACGAATGCGCTGATCATTATTTTCCTGATGATTTTCGTGGGAATGATCAACATGATTTCTGCGTTGCTGATTCTCATCATCGATCGCACAAACATGATAGGAGTTCTGAAAGCACTTGGTGCCGGCAACAGCATGGTGATGAAAATATTTATGAGGAGCGGACAGCGAATGATTTTCGCGGGAATGCTTGCAGGAAATATTCTTGGAATTGGCTTGTGTTACCTTCAGAAATTCACGGGACTTATTGGACTTGACGAAACCTCCTACTACGTGAAAGTAGTTCCTGTTAACATTGTTTGGACAGATCTCTTGTTGCTGAACCTCTTCACATTTCTCACCTGTGGCGTTGCACTTTTATTGCCGGCATTGCTGGTAATGAAAATCACACCGGTGAGGGCGATACGCTTTAGTTAAACTTTCAAATTCACTTTGCATGGGTTACCAGATGAATCCGATTAACAACGAACCTGACGGAGCATTGCTCATTCAGTTCCTGTATCGAAACAGAAAAGTTTACTTGCTGGTTGTCATACTCGCAATACTTGGTGGCATCGTGACCTCCATGATGATCACACCAAAATATTACTCCAACGCGATTTTATTTCCGGTTCAGAATAACTCGATTGAATCTGTTGTAGACAATCCAGTGTTCGGATATGATGTGGAAGCGGACAGGATGTTACAGGTTTTGTATTCTGAAGAAGTGCTGGACAGCTGTGCGGTGAAATTCGACCTGTATTTATTGCTGAACGTTGATGCTTCCAAACCAGAAGGTCGCGACGAGCTGAAAGAAAAATTCTATCGTCAGGTTTCGTTCACACGATCGCAGTACGTTTCCATTGTAATTGCAGCAACCACGGACAATCCGGAACTAAGCGCTCAGCTTGTCAATTACATCATCTCTCTTTCTGACGGAATCAGAAATCGCCTCTACAAGAGAAATCTCTCTATCGTTTACCAGTCGCTCGAGAAAGAATACAACGAGCGCAGGAATCATCTCGACATTATGACCGATTCTGTTACTGCGTTACGCGGTGCCACCAGCATTGAAGTCCTCACGATGATGAACAACCAGGTGGTTCTGAAGAATAACAATTCTTCAACAGCGAAAGAACAAACCAACCTTGAGCGCCTGCTGAACAATTATCTTTTTGAGCAAACACGAATCAACGATCTGTACGAACGATACGTGAGGGCAAAAACACAATATGAACGTCCTGCTACACAGGTTTTCGTTCTTCAGTACGCGAAGCCTTCTTACCAAAAGCGCTCACCGAATTACACAACCAACGTACTCGTTTCGGTCATTTGTTCACTGCTGTTCCTCTCCGGTTTTATTTTACTGCGCGATAAACTAAAATCAATCAAACTGAGTGACTGATCAGATACACACACCGGTCGTTCAGCTAAAACAGGCGTTCATTCCTGTTATAGCTTGCTTTGTGTTTTGCATCTTGTTGCTCAAAACAGAAGGCAACAGCATTGCAATGATTACCACCGTTGCTGCAATCCCATTATTGTGCTGGTTATTATTTGCAAAAACAAATCTTGTACTCCTCGGATTATTTGCGTTGATCCCGATTTCTATTCCCTACAAAACCGGAAGCGGAATAGTCATTGGTTTACCATCTGAAGCACTGATCGCTGTTCTTGCTGTTTATCTGGTCGTGATCTCTTTCATCAAACCCATTTTTTCGAAAGCACTTTTACGGCATCCGTTGGTACTTCTCATTCTGGCAGAAGTTGCCTGGATGCTGGTGTGCGGCGCGTTCAGCACGAATCCGATGGTGAGCATGAAACGCGTTTTGATGCGCGCACTTTTCGTTCAGGTGTTTCTACTGTTCGGAATTCACGTTTTCTCTCAGAACAGTAAACGCGTGAGTTACCTCTATCTGTTCTACGCAGTAGGTTTAGTCTGGCCGGTGATACATTCCTACCTCTTTCACCGAGACTTCCATTTCATTCGCGCTGCTGCTTACAAAATGTGCGAACCGTTTTATACTGATCACACTATTTATGGCGCGTGTCTTGCATTCATTATCCCAACGCTCATCCTGATTGTATTCGGAAATAAAATTATACGACTACGCGGTGCGATGTACACCGTGGTTGTGGTGTTGACTGTCCTCATGATCGCTGCATTAGTGCTTTCGTTTTCACGTGCCGCATGGATCAGTGTGCTGGTTGCATTTGGTTTCGGTGGACTACTATTGATGCGCATCAAAATGCGAAGCATCATTGCATTTCTCTTGGTCGCCGGAGTCTGCACTTACATTTACAGCAACCAGATTTATCAGACCATCAGTGAAAACGAAAAGGTGAGTACTAAAGGTGATCTCGGCGATCACCTGCTCTCTTCTGGTAATGTTCAATCGGACGCTTCGAATATGGAACGCATCAACCGTTGGCTTTGTGCCTGGAGAATGGCTCTGCAGAAACCAATTACCGGTTATGGTCCGGGAACATACCAGTTCGAATACGGACAATTCCAGGATCGCGGGCACATGACGCGCATCAGTACGTTTACGGGAGGAAAAGGTCACGCACATTCCGAATACTTCACTCAGCTTTCTGAAACAGGATTCCCGGGAGCGATATTGTTTCTCGCATTAGTTCTCTCCGTGATCGGATACGGCATGAAAGTGATTTACGCGGAAACCGACAAACGGAACAAACTCTTGCTATACGGCGCTGTGTTGGGCCTTACCACATTTTATGTTCACGGTATTTTCAATGCCTTCCTCGATTCAGATAAAATGGCCGTATTGGTTTTTGGTAGTATTGCGGTGAT
>CAYUTR010000291.1:0-6617 GCA_964447465.1 uncultured Chryseobacterium sp. | reverse complement strand
GTTACGTACGGCACTCTGAAATTTATGGACGGTAAACCCTGGATGAAAGCTGCTGCGCTCGTCCTGCTGTGTGCGCTGCCGGTAACAGCGTTTCTCCGATCCGACAGCCGCTGGAATGAAAACGATCCGGGATTCAACGTTGATCTGTTGAAATACAAAAATGAACTGCGGGCAGCAACACCACCAGACTCCAGGATAATCATCGGCAATGATGAGTCCGCGCACATTGGATTGTATTATACCGATCGTGAAGGCTGGAACTTTCACGAAGGCGATCCCCTGAATGCTGCAGCGTTGCAAACGCTCATCGATAAAGGTGCCCAATACCTGTACAGCGATTCTCCCCCTACCGAAAACGATCCAACAATGCAGCCATTTTTCGGCGATACCATTGCTGAAATCGGAAGCTATCACGTCATTGAATTGAAGCAGCGTTCAGAAAACAATGATGAGTAATCCGACATATCGCACCTTGCTCATTTTTGCACTCAGTATTTCCGGAGTGCTGCTCATTCCTGCGTTGTTCATGGATGGTATGTTCATGGATGGATTGATCTACACCTGCGTGGGAAAAAATCTCGCAGCAGGAACAGGAACGTTTTGGGATCCGCAGTTTTCTGCAACGTACATGGAATCGTATCATGAACAACCTCCTCTGCTATTCGGATTGCTGTCTGTGTTTTTCAAAGTCCTTGGCGATTCGATGTACACTGAGAGACTGTATTGCCTGTTCATGGTTGTGATGTGTTACTTCTCCTTGAGGTTTGTCTGGAATCAGTTGTGCGCATCTCAGGAAAACGAACGGAAATTGTTCTGGCTTCCCGTGCTGTTGTTCTTTACTTCTCCAGTTACATTCTACGTGTACACCAACAACCTAGAAGAAGCAACAATGGTGGTGTTCGCGCTGCTCTCCGCCGGATTTCAACTCAAAGCGATTCGCAGTTCAGGAAATGCATACGGTTGGTTCGCATTGGCCGGATTAGCGCTCATCGCATCGAGCATGTGCAAAGGCGCACAAGGATTATTTCCGATTATTATTCCGCTTACGTGGTTCATTGTTGTGCGTGGAATTTCATTTAGGAAAGCGTTCGTCGGAAACAGTATTGTCGCAATCATTCCGATACTGTTTTACGTTGCACTTTCGTTTTATCAACCAGCTGCCGACAGTTACCTCGCTTATTTCCACGATCGCATCCAGGCAACTTTCAACGTGGAATCGGCTGCTACAACTTCCAGTCGATTTTTTCTGCTGTACGAATTGCTGTTGGATCTGCTGCCTGCTCTTTTCACTGCTGCACTTCTGTCAATTGCTGCACGTAAAATCACGCGTACGTTCAAAAGAGAAGCTGTGTTTTTGCTCATCATCGGGTTCTCCGGAATTCTCCCTCTCATGGTCACACTCGAACAACGCGGATTCTATCTCGTAACCGCATTGCCGTTCGTGACCCTCGCAATTGCATTGTTCGTGCTCGATGGTGCACACTTGTTGAACAAAAAATGCGAAGAAAAACGAGGACTGCGCATCGCACTGAATTCTTTATCCGCACTGATCATAACCGGAACAATCACCGCAACAATTCTCCTGGCCGGAACACCAAAACGTGATGTCGACCTGCTTCATGATGTCGCCGTAATCGGAACGACCAATATCGGCGATGAGCGCATTTCGTCTGATCCCGAAACCTGGTCCAACTGGAGCCTTCAAGGCTATCTCATTCGTTACCACGACATTTCCCTTTCCAGAACCGACACAACTGCCCGTTTTTTCATCGTTCCTGAAGATAAACAGCCTCCTTCCGGCTTCTCTAAAGTCGACCTCCCAACGAAGGTTTACCACCTTTACTCAAGGTAAACTCTCTTCCATTCTGGATTGCCTCAATTTTTTTGACTGCCTACTGCCTACTTGCCCACTGCCTACTGTTTAGTAACTTCGCTACCCCTTATGAAGAAATACCCTGAATACGGCTCATTGAACCTTCCTGCCATTGCAGAAAAGGTGCTGAAGGATTGGGACGAGAACAAGATTTTTGAGAAGAGCATTTCCTCGCGTGAGGGAAAAGATCCGTTCGTGTTTTATGAAGGTCCGCCTTCTGCGAATGGAATGCCGGGAATTCACCACGTGATGGCGCGCGCGATGAAAGATATTTTCTGCCGCTACCAAACTTTGAAAGGTCGCCAGGTGAAACGCAAAGCGGGTTGGGATACACACGGACTTCCGATCGAACTCAGCGTAGAAAAAACATTGGGCATTACGAAAGAAGACATCGGGAAGAAAATCTCGATTGAAGAGTATAACAAAGCGTGTCGTACCGAGGTGATGAAATACACGCATCTCTGGGAAGAAGTAACCAAGAAAATGGGTTACTGGGTCGACATGAGCGATCCGTATATCACGTACGAGAATACTTACATCGAAAGCGTTTGGTGGTTGCTGCAGCAATTGTACAACCGCAAAATGCTGTACGAAGGATACACGATTCAACCGTATTCTCCAGCGGCAGGAACGGGTTTGTCTTCACACGAGTTGAATCAGCCGGGATGCTACCGTAATGTGAAAGATCGCACGGCAACAGCAATGTTCAAGCTGAAAGAATGTGCTGATGAAAAACATCCGCTTGCAAATCTTTTCAAAAGCATTCCGGAAAATATATTTGTACTTGCATGGACGACCACACCGTGGACACTTCCGTCAAATACTGCATTAGCAGTTGGCGAAAAAATCGAGTACGCGCTTGTAAAAACGTTCTCTCCATTTACCCACGAAGCTGTTGCGGTAATTCTCGCGAAAGATCTCGTTGGAAAATATTTCCCGGAGAAAAACGCAACGTTGAATCTTGCCGATTACAAAGCGGGCGACAAAGCTGTTCCTTTCCAGATCGCAGGAACGTTCAAAGGTTCTGATCTTATCGGATTGCAGTACGAACAGTTGTTGCCATACACATTGCCTTTCGAAAATGGAGAAAAAGCATTCCGTGTAATTGCCGGCGATTTCGTTTCTACGTCTGATGGAACCGGAATCGTACACATCGCACCAACGTTCGGTGCAGATGACATGCGCGCAGCGAAAACTGCGGGTGTGCCGCCAATGCTCGTTGTTGATGAAACAGGAAAAGCTGTGCCGCTCGTTGATTTACGTGGACGTTTTCGTCCCGAGATGAAAGAGTTTGCCGGCGAATACGTGAAAGCGGATTATCTCACCGACAAAGAAAAAGCAAATGAGATCGAACGATTGAAATCGCAAACCGGAAATTCTCTTGATGACCTGGTTTCGAAAATCGTAACTCGCACGAATGAATATCTCAGTGTTGACGAACGTCTTGTTCTGAAACTCGAACAGGAAGGCAAACTCTTCAAGAAAGAAACGTACGAGCACAACTACCCGCATTGTTGGAGAACCGACAAGCCGGTATTGTATTACCCGCTCGATAGCTGGTTCATCAAAGCTGCTTCTATGAAGGAGCGCATGGCTGAACTGAATAAAACCATCAACTGGAAACCGGAAAGCACAGGAACAGGTCGCTTTGGTGAATGGCTGAACAACCTGCAGGACTGGAACCTTTCGCGTTCACGCTTTTGGGGAATTCCACTTCCGATCTGGACGAGCGAAGACAAAACAGAAGAAATCTGCGTGGGTTCTGCTGAAGAACTGAAGAATGAAATAGATCGTTCGGTGAAAGCCGGTTTCATGGAGAAAAATCCGCTTGGAAATTTTGTTCCGGGAAATTTCTCGAAGGAGAATTACAACACGTTTGATCTTCACCGTCCGTACGCCGATGAAATTGTACTCGAGCGTAACGGAAAGAAATTGTTCCGTCAATCAGATCTTATCGATGTATGGTTTGATTCAGGTGCGATGCCATATGCGCAATTACATTATCCGTTCGAGAATAAAGAACTGATTGATAACCGCGGTTATTATCCAGCTGATTTCATTGCAGAAGGAGTTGACCAGACGCGCGGATGGTTTTACACGCTGCATGCAATTGCCGTGATGTTGTTCGACAGCGTTGCGTACAAAAACGTTATCTCCAACGGACTCGTCCTCGACAAGAATGGAGAAAAAATGTCGAAGAGCAAGGGCAATGCCGTTGATCCGTTCATTACGCTCAGCAAGTACGGTCCCGATGCAACGCGCTGGTACATGGTTACGAATGCGAGTCCATGGGACAATCTGAAATTCGATGAAGTAGGAATTACCGAAGTGCAGCGTAAGTTCTTCGGAACGCTGTACAACACGTATTCGTTCTTCGCGCTGTACGCAAACATCGACGGATTCGAAATCGATCCGAATAAATACATCGCGGTAAAAGATCGCTCTGAACTTGATCAATGGATCATTTCACGTCTGCACAGTTTGATTCGTTTCGTTACAGAAAAATTGGACGATTACGATCCAACTCCGGCAGCACGTGCTATCGACAATTTCGTTGATGAGCATCTTTCGAATTGGTACGTACGTCTTTCACGCCGTCGTTTCTGGAAAGGGACGATGAGCGACGACAAGCAAGCGGCTTACCAGACACTTTACGAGTGTTTAGGCGGAGTTGCCCAACTGATGAGTCCGTTCGCTCCATTCTTCGGCGACTGGCTGTTTAAGAGCCTTACAGGACCAGCGAATGAAAAAATGCCTGTGCCGGAGTCGGTTCACCTGACTTTACTGATCAAACCAGATCCTTCCGTAATTGATTCGGAACTGGAAGAGCGCATGGCTATTGCCCAGAAGGTATCGTCATTGGTGCTTTCACTGAGGAAAAAGGTAAACATCCGTGTCCGTCAACCACTTGAGCGTGTGATGATTCCGGTGCTTGACCCGCGGTTTAGTGAGCGTCTGCACAAGATTGAGCATCTCATTCTTGCGGAAACCAACATCCGTAAGATTGAATACGTGACTGAAGCTGGTGTATTCGTTAAGAAAATAAAACCCGATTTCAAGGCGCTTGGAAAAAAACTAGGCAAGCACATGAAGGCTGCGGCCGATGCAATTGCTTCACTGAATGCAGAACAGGTCGATGAATTTGAACGCACGGGCTTCCTGGACCTGACTTTTGCAGCCGAAACTGTCCGCATTGAACGTACTGAGGTTGAGGTACTTGTAGACGATCTTCCGGGCTGGTTGGTTGCAGTTGATGGAAATATTACTGTTGCGCTTGATGTAACGTTGAGTGAGGAACTGAAAGAAGAAGGGCTTGCAAGAGAGCTCGTAAATCGCATTCAGAACATCCGAAAAGACAGTGGCTTTGAGGTGACAGATCGGATTGACGTGAGAATAAAAGAGCATAAAATGCTTGCGCCTGCTGTAAGAAATAATTTCGATTATATTTGCTCTGAAACTCTTGCTACATCGCTCGAACTGGTCAGCGAAATCTCTGAAAAAGAAGCCACACCAGTTGATGTAGATGAAAACGTCACAACAATTATTTACATAACCAAACACAACAACTAACACCTTTCCTACCCATGGCTAAGAAGTCTAAAAAAGGCGGCGCTAAAAAAGCGAAACCTGCAAAGAAAAAGGCTGCTGCTAAGAAGTCGAGCAAAAAAGCGACTAAGAAAAAAGCAAGCAAGAAACCTGCGAAGAAAAAAGCAACCAAGAAAGCTGCAAAGCCTAAAAAGGCTGCGAAGAAAAAAGTAGCAAAAGCAACGAAGAAAAAAGCTGCTCCTAAAAAAGCAACTAAGAAAGCGGCGAAGCCAGCAGCGAAAAAAGCAGCTCCGGCTCCTAAAAAAGCAGCAGCTCCTAAAGCTCCAAAAGCAGCGAAGCCAGCCCCGGCTCCGAAGCCAGTTGTTAAACCGGAAGTAAAACCAGCTCCGGTTCCAGTTGCTAATGATGATGACATGATGAACAACTCTGATGACGCGATCGAAATGAACGAAGATGGCGCTGAAGTTGAAGGAGAAGCAACTGAAGAAGGTGAAAGCGAAGAGCGTGGTCAGTTTGATCACTTCTAGTTTTTCTCTCTTTTTATTTTTACAGTAGTCACAATTACAATGGCCAAGAAAGCAAACAAAAAACCTTCTGGTAAGGCCAAGAAACCAGCTCCAAAGAAAAAAGCAGCTCCGGCAAAAAAATCCGGAGCTGTTAAGTCTAAAGCCGCTGTTAAGCCTAAATCGAAGACCGCTGCGAAAGCAGTTAGTAAAGGGAAATCAAAGCCCGCACCTAAAAAAGCTGCTAAACCAGTAGCGAAAGCTGCTGCTAAACCGGTAGCTAAAGCATCTAAACCTGCACCGAAGCCTGTGGCTTCCAAGCCTGTTTCGAATGTGAAGGTTGCTTTGAGTCGCCCCGTAGCACATATCGCTAAGAAAGCAAACCTGCCGGAAGATAACCGCAGCCGTTATTCTGATGCTGAGCTAAAAGAATTCAAAGTACTCATCCACAAAAAGCTGGAAGAAGCCAGCCGCGATTACGAACTGCTGAAGAACACTCTTTCGCACAAGGACGATCACGGAACCGACGATACTTCTCCAACTTTCAAGCTGCTTGAAGATGGATCTGATGTACTCTCCAAGGAAGAAACTGCGCACCTCGCAGCTCGTCAGGAGAAATACATCCAGAACCTGAAGAACGCACTGATCCGTATCGAGAACAAAACGTACGGAATCTGTCGCGTTACCGGCAAACT
>CAYUTR010000290.1:0-6636 GCA_964447465.1 uncultured Chryseobacterium sp. | reverse complement strand
CCAGTCGAAGTTTGGTAACAAACCGGGTGGTCAATTCTCAATTGGAGTTCGCTCTACAACCTCATTGTTTTCTGATGAAAGCGGCACCGGAAGAGGAATCGGCGGACAAGTTCGTCTCCGTTTCTATCACCTGCTCAACTCGGAATGGTTTGCGGATTACATCACTTCAGATCTTCCGGAAGGACTTGGCAACCGCACAGACTTCCACATCGGTTGGTCGGTGATGTTTTATCCTTCCTTCGCGTACCGCAACAATCAACGTTTGAAACTGCAACCCTATTTTCTTGCGGGACACTGTTTCGACTGGACAACATTTGAGTCCAACCTGTTTACAGAAAACAACATCGGGAAGCGATTCAGTTCTGCAGTACAGGGTGGAATCGGATTTCATCTTCCGTTGCACGATCGCGTTGATCTTTCGTTGAGCGGACAATACATGATCCATTTCGGAAATGAACTTGTAGCTGAGAAGCGCACGAACATCGCTGGTGTCGATTATCTCTACATCGACGAAGAACAACCGGAAGGCGTGGAAGGTCACTTACTCGTTACAGTCAGCCTGAATTTCCGCATTGCAGATTTCTGGAAAAATAAAACTAAAGGTGTGCAGGATAAAGCACCGATATTGGAGGAAGGACAATGAGAAAGATCATAGCACTTGCTTTATTTTCCGTTGCAACAATCACGGTAAAAGCACAAACACCTGCACCGGAAGAGGGTCCTGTAACGGTTAGCACACTCGCTCAGATGATGCGTGTGCAGGCAACAATTTCTCCTGCATGGAGTGTAACGTTACTTTCGGGTGGCGACAGTATTCAATCTGTGGCAGGCGACCGAACTAACGTTTACGTTCATACAACTGCAGAATACTATTGGGATGAACGTTTCTCCACACGGGCGGATCTATATTATCTGCTCAACAAGAACAGCAATCCCGGAGGAATAAAACACAATCACGGATTTCAGATTGGCGCTTCGTGTCACCTACTCAAAGGCAGCAACATCGATCCATTCATTGGTCTGCGCGCGGGCATGAACTTTACACAGGTTCAACCTATGCCTTTGTCGGATGGAATTACTAACGCTTCCAGTTTCCAGATCCCGGCGCACATTGATCCTACCTGGGCACCAGTAATCGGAATCAATTTCTATGGCGAACGGATTTTTCACTTCTTCGTGGAAGGCGCATGGATGCAGGGCATTTATCGTCCGAATGTAGGACCGCAACTTTCGCTGGAAGAATTCAGAATTTCTGCGGGACTCGGATTGAACATCAGCTTCTATAAGCCGGTGGAATCGGTACGCCAGAAGATCTAGGTGTCTGCGACGCTTGACACGGCGAACGGCGTTCAGAAGGTTGTTTCTAATTCTAAACCCACGCGACACGGCGTAAAAAAAGGTGAAGCTTAAGCTTCACCTTTTCTATTCTATATCACGCCGTTTTCTCGTGGGCTTAGTACGTCATTTTTTTCGCCGTTCGCCGTGTCAAGCGCCGCAGGCAAACATGATTACCAGATTGCTACGCGCTCTGCTTCACCTCTCCACATATTATCTCCCTGCTTCACGTTGAACGCATCATAGAATGCAGGAACGTTTGCGAATGGTCCATTCACGCGATACTTTCCAGGTGAGTGAACATCGGTAAGTAATCGCTGCGCCAATGCTTCTTCGCGCTGATGACCCATCCATCCGAGTGCGTAACCCATGAAGTAACGCTGTGCCGGAGTATAACCACCTTTCATTTCACCTTTCTTGTATTGCTCAGTCTGAATGAATGCATCCCATGCGAGAAGAATTCCGCCGTAGTCAGCAATATTCTCACCGATAGTTGCTTCACCGTTGATGAATTTACCAGGCAGCGGCTCGTAAGCACTGAACTGATCAATCATCACTTGCGCGCGCGACTTGAATTTCTCCGCGTCAGTCGATGTCCACCAGTCAGTCATGTTTCCATCCGCATCAAATCCTCTGCCCTGATCATCGAAACCATGTGTGATCTCGTGACCGATTGTTGATGCTGCTGCGTAGCCGTACACCATTGCATCGTCTGCCAATGAATCAGGCAATCCCGGAATAATAAATATTCCAGCTGGCAATACAATCTCGTTGTTCGAAGGATTGTAATACGCATTGTATGTTTGCGGTGTCATTTCCCACTCTGTGCGGTCAACGGGCTTTCCATAATTATCGGTCATGTCGTTGAACTCCCAACGGGATGCATTCATCATGTTTTCGCAAAACGAGTTTGTGCCAACGATCAATGCAGAATAATCTTTCCACTTGTCGGGATAACCAACTTTCTTGGTCATGCGTGTGAGCTTGTCTAATGCCTTTGCTTTTGTCGTGTCGCTCATCCAATCGAGATTCTGAATACGTACGGCATATGCCGAGCGGATGGCTTCCACCAGGTCAACATAACGCTGCTTCGCTTTTGCGTCGAAATATTTTTCTGACCACAGCTTTCCAAGCACCATGCCCATCGCTTCTTCTTCTGCGTCGAGTACACGCTTCCAACGTTCGCGCTGTTCTTCTGCGCCCTGCAACATTTTTCCGTAGAAGTTGAAATCTGCATCATCAATCGGTTTCGACAGATAACTTGCATAAGTAGAAGCGAGGTGATACTGCAGATAAGCCTTCAATACATCCACCGAAGTTGCGTTGAGTGTTTTCTCAAGTGCAGTAAAAAATTCCGGCTGACCTACAATCACAGAATCAACATTCATGCAGTTGTGTGCCGTGCAGATCGCAGCCCAATCAATAGATGGAGTCAGCTTCTTCGTTACGTCAGCAGTTGCCATCTTGTTATAGTTGGCTTTGTCGTCGCGAAGCTCTTCCAGTTCGCGTGACGATTCTGCCAGCTTCGTTTCGAAAGCCATGATGCCGGTTGATGCAGCTGCTGCTTTGTCTTTCGCGTAGCCGGTGAGCTCCAACATTTCCGCTACGTGCGCAGGGTATGCTTCGCGGATTGCTTTTGTTTCTGCATCCGTGTTGAAATAATAGTCGCGATCAGGAAGACCGAGTCCGCCTTGCCAGAGGTGAACAATCATCACGTCGCTGCGTTTCGGATCTTGTCCAACATAAAATCCACCATAGAATGCGCCAACTCCAAGGGGTTCGAACTCCGTCATCACTGCAATTGCATCTTTCACAGAAGTAATTGAATTGATGCGATCGAATTGCGCCTGCAGCGGTGAGTAACCCAGCGTTTCTGCTTTTGCAGAATCCATTCCGGTTGACCAGAAGTCGCCGATCTTTCTTGCGTCAGTTCCTTCTGCTGCATTCTGTCCCGCTGCGTTAACACTGATCTCTTTCAGGTGAATATAATTTTCTTCTTCCACGAGATGACCGATGCTCCATGAAACTTCGGATGCAGGAATGGGATTATTTTTTATCCACTGACCATTCGCCCACGCGAAAAAATCGTCGGCCGGACTTACACTTGTATCAACGTGCGAAGCAAGGTAATCGGGACCTTCTTCAACTATTTCACCTTTTGATGCGTCGCCACAAGCAAATGCGATAACAGTAATTACTGCTGCAATGCCGGGAAGAACAATTTGTTTCTTCATGAGAGGGTTTTTAGAGTGTGCAATTTACTCTGAATTTCCTCTGGACGGCCGAAAATTACACGAGCGGTCGGACTATATGCTGATGTGCTAATTTGCTAATGAAAACGAGGATATTAAACCTTTCTCCCAAAAAAACACGAGCGACCCTTTTCCAGAGTCGCTCGTTTAGCATATTAACTTATTAGCAAATTATTTAGGCTCCACCGCTTCTTTCTCCTCTTCCGGTTGCGCTTCTTCCGGTTTCGCCTCCTCCTGAGGTGCCGGTTGTTCTACACCTTCCGGAGTTTCTTTCTCGATGATTTCATCTTTACTTTCTACACGTTTGCCCGATTTTGCATCAGCTGCTGCACTATCTGCCGCTGCTTGTTCCGCAGCCGCTTCGTACATTTTATTTTGAGCTCTCATTCCGGAATAGTAGCTATGCGTTGTGATGATTACTGCCCCGCCTGAAAGATCACCGTACTCCGCAGGAATTCCACCTGACAATACCGACACCTGAGAAATTCCAAGTGCAGGAGTCCCCATTGTGCCGTACATTTTTTCTCCGTCAACATATACTGCTGATGCACCTTCACGTGAACCGCGCATCACCATTTGGCCACCTTTGCCGATACTTACCTGCGTACTGTAACCAGTAATAAGTCCACCAACATCCCCGCGTACACCTGCAGAATGCTTTATTTGATCTGCGCTGATATTTTCAACTGAGGAAAATGTTACATCAACCGGGCTTTGAACTGCAGTGATTGTTATCACATCCAATGTGTCATCAGAACGGATCATGAGGTATTCCGCATACGCTGTTTGTCCTGCTGAAACCTGAATCCCCGCTTTGATGTACCGCTTGTAGTTCATCATACGCACTTGTACATCATATGCACCAGGGCTTAGCGCTGCGAAAGTGTAAATGCCTTCAACATCAGTAGCACCGCCTGTCATGGAACCGCCGGCAACAAGGGTTACCATTGCACCGATCATCGGCTCATTAAGTTCATTGTATACAGTTACTTTAATTCGTCCATTGTCTTGTGCAACCAGCGCTGCCGGAGCGAGAAGCAGAAATGCGATTAGTGTAGTTATGATCGTTTTCATGTTGTGAGGTTTTTCTTGTTGAACTTCGTTTCTACCGGTATGACGCGGTTCAAAAGGTATTCCACACAGAACACAAGAAAAATCCCTGCGGGCTAATAAGTGGCACGGATAACGATACAAGTGGAGTTTTAATTACGGATCACACGTTGAACTGAAACCGATCCATCCTTAGAAGCCGTCATCAACATGTATGCACCGGAGGTCCATGAACTACAATTAACGACGGTTTCTGATTCGCCTTCCATTTCACGACGATAAATAAGTCGACCAAATGCATCGTACACAGAAATTGTGGCGAAGGGTGAAGTGGAAGAAGTGATGTGAATGATTTCACTCGCGGGATTCGGATAAGCGAGAAGTCCTTGATGCATAGAAATTTCATCCGAACCTAATGTTAGAGAATCACAACGAAACTGGAAGTAATCATTTGCGTTTGTATGAAGCGTGTACCAGTTGTCGTACTTCTCAGTTAAGGTCATCCACACTAACTGACCGCTACTGACATAAGGTTGCAACGAGTGAATGATTGTTGCAATCGAATCCGCTAATCCAGGCATATTGATGTCGCGGAAATTAAATTGAACCGAAGCTGTCCAATAAGCGTTCGGATCGTATGGAAGCGTGCTGATATAGTTAATCAGGTTGATGATCTGATTAATATTGTCCGACACAGGTGTCGTATCAGACAGCACATTGGAACATCCGTTTCCAATGCAGGTTAGTTGGCGCGACGAATTGTGCACCGGGAATTGTACTGACGCTCCGTTAGGTTTCCAGATACCATAAACGTTGTAGTCGTTGGTGTGACCAGGTGATCCGCCACCCCATACTACATTCGGTTGCCATGTATAATCAGGATAAGTATTCCCGGGAGCACCTGACTGATAAGGCATCCAATCGCTTGCGGTTTGCCACAAAAAACCACCCATGTTTTTCCGCGGCATTGTCAGTCCACACGAGTCAAGCAAGTGAGCGCAGTCTGCATAATTATACGGGTTGTAACTAGGCCCAGGGAGCGGAGAATAATGATTGTGAGGATCTATTTCCACGTGATTCAGATTATCAAGCGAATCAAGAAGGTCATTCGGATTACTGACGCCATTTTCGTGCGTAAGACAAGCATTGATGAAATTCGATTCAACCTGCATGTTCCAACTGGCTCCGTTCTGTCCAACGGTATCAGCAATGGCCTTCACTACGGATTTTACCTGGTAGTACGTTGCAGAAAGGGAATAGTCATTCGGATCATTTGTTTCGTTGTGCGAATTAATATTCAGATACACCGGCATGTTTTGCGAATGCAGCGATGCACAATCAAGCAATAAGAACAGAGTAACAGGGAGTAGCTGCGTTTTACTCATACGATTATATTTTTGGGGTTTTGAATTCGTGAATCCTGACTCTAAACGTCAGGATTTCATAGGCGTGGAGTTCATGCTGTTATGACCCGCCGCCATGCTCTTGGTTTAAGCAGTGAAGAAAGAATTATTCTTCTTTTCGTACCCGATACTCGTGGCAGGACCATGCCCGGGATATACTTTCACCTCATCCGGCAATACATATAGCTTAGTTCGAATGCTTTTCTCCAGCGTGTCGAAATCTCCGCCCGGCAAATCAGTTCTGCCGATGGAATTTTGAAAAAGTACATCTCCACCAATCACGAATTTCTGACCCTCATTGTAGAAACAGACACTTCCCGGAGAATGTCCCGGCGTGAAGAGAATTTTAACAATTGAGTTTCCGAAAGAAATCGTGTCGTCGTCTTCAAAGAAGTGAGCCGGAGCCGGCTGAGGTCCGCCCGGTAATCCATACATCTGACAAACACGAGCAAACGATTCGAGAACCGGTACGTCTAACTTGTGCATCTCGAGTCCAAGTTTCCATTTTTCGGCCACGAAGAGATTGCCAAAAACGTGATCTACATGACAATGCGTATTCAGCAGCTTTACGGGTTTCAGGCCCGCAGTAGTAATAT
>CAYUTR010000289.1:0-6669 GCA_964447465.1 uncultured Chryseobacterium sp. | reverse complement strand
TACGTATTTTCTTGTCCTGAAACGCGAGAATTTTCCATTATCAATAAACTGTTTCTGGGGCCAGTACGATCCGGTGGAACTGAGAATAGCGAATCCAGCTGATTGTAATCTGAATATTTACTTCAAACTTACTGATGCGGCAAGTATTTCGTCGGGCACTCATGTCGACATGCGTTTCCGCAAATTGGGCAATCGAAAAATTCGTTTTTCGTATACTTATAAACCCAATAAGGACAGCCATCGACGGGTGAAGCAAACGTTGAAAAAGCGAAAGTGATTTCAGATGTGGAGTGCGGACATCATGCGAGGCAGATTTTGGAAGTGTAACTTGTGTTGTAATTCGCGTTATTATACGGAATATGAACCGTAAAACAATCACCGTGTTGATATTGATTCTCTTTGGGGAACGGTGTTTTGCGCAATGGCCATATCAGCCGTATAAGTGGAATAAAAATCATCTATCCCCGGCGTGGGTTGTTTACGGCGAAATGGAGATTGATCAACAGAAGAAAAGAGATTCGTTGCACGTAAAGACGCGTACGCAATACAATCGTGATACAGTTGAGGGCATCAAAGAAAAGGTTGCGCGATATTATTACGACAGAAATGGAAATGTAACCCGCTTCGAACTGGGTGATAGTATTCTTTTTGAGAGGAACTCGTACGAGTACAATTGGAAAAATCAATTGATGAGTGAGCATGATACAGATGCCGGGATGGTGACTCATCACGTATACACCTTTAATGCAGAAGGAAACTTATCAAGTGACAAGATTTACGATAAGCGAATGCATCTGACAAGCATCACTGCTTATTTTTATGACCAGTCCGAAAACCTTATTTCAACATCGACGCGATCAGATGGCATTGTTTCTTCTTCGGAGTCCTTCGAATATTCTCCCGCCGGGCTGGTGCTGAATCATTTCACTTATGACGCGAAGCATCGGCCTGTAGTCAGAAAAAAATATGAATACAATCAGCAGGGAAAATTGATTCGGCACGAAAGCTACATAGGGATAGGTGCTGATACTCTTGCTGAATATTTTACCTACGGTTGGGACAGTTCCGGCGCAATTAATAGAATGGAGCATCATTATGCGGGTCGAAAAGAATATCACTGGAGTTCATACGGATATGATCAATCCGGAAGAATGATTACTAATAAAAGTATGCAGTTCGGGAGTATCTATGACAAGACTTTTGTGTATGATAATAACGGTTTGGAAATCATTGAAACCCGAAATGTGAATACGACTTATTGTACACTTCTGGAATACGAATTTTATGAAGCGGATTCGGGTATTGTTTTGAATAATGTTTTTTTTGAGTCAGGGAAGGGTTCATTACTTCCGACATCATTCCGCGAGCTGGATAGTCTCGGAAAATATCTCGCTGAACATAATGGGGTCACAATAGAGGTTATAGGCCACACTGATAATGTAGGAAACGAAATTTCCAATCAGAAACTTTCTGAGAATCGCGCGAAATCTGTCGCGGACTATTTAATCTCACGTGGAATTGATCGCACCAGAATCACGTACAGGGGATATGGTAGTTCTCAGCCGAAAGCATTAAATGATACAGAAGAAGGACGCAGGCAAAACCGAAGAGTGGAGTTTGTTCTGAGCGGGAAGTAACTCTACATGCATGCATGCGCAGGCCTTAGATCCTTACTTATACGAACTTGCGAACGCGTAACCCTCCAAGGGTTTAACCCTTTGAGCCTTATGAGCGCGCGCATACGCGTAACCCTCCAAGGGTTTAACCCTCGCAGGGTTGATCGGAGCGCCGTTGTTAATAACTCTAAATGCCACAAAATCAACTACTTGATATTAAACTTTAGCAATCTTGACTAAAAAATTTAGTTTTTTCTGCACAGCATTTTTCTTCGTTATATGTTTGTCCTGTAATCAATCGGAAGTATGAACAATATGGCGCCGGTTGTGAACAATCAGACAAATAAAAAATCATCATTTAGTAACTTTAAAACAACAATTTAATTTTTACGCGCTATGAGCAAAGAGGCAAACAAAGAGGTAAACAAGGAAAAGCTGAAAGCCCTTCAGCTGACAATCGACAAGCTCGATAAGACCTACGGTAAAGGCACAATTATGAGACTGGGTGATAGCCCTGTCGAACACATGGAAACAATTCCCACTGGATCACTAACGCTTGACATCGCACTTGGTGTAGGCGGATATCCGAAAGGGAGAGTAATCGAAATATATGGACCAGAATCATCCGGTAAAACCACATTGGCAATCCACGCAATCGCTGAAGTACAAAAAGCAGGTGGAATTGCGGCTTTCATTGATGCAGAACATGCGTTCGACCGCTTCTACGCACAACGCCTGGGTGTCGATATCGACAGCCTGCTTATTTCTCAACCAGACAACGGAGAACAGGCTCTTGAAATCGCTGACAACCTCATCCGCTCCGGCGCTGTAGACATTCTTGTAATTGACTCGGTTGCCGCGCTTACACCTAAGGCAGAGATCGAAGGTGAAATGGGCGAATCGAAAATGGGTCTGCAGGCCCGACTCATGTCGCAGGCACTGCGTAAACTCACCGGAACAATAAGCAAAACAGGTTGCTGTTGTGTCTTCATCAACCAGCTTCGCGAGAAGATCGGTGTGATGTTCGGAAACCCGGAAACAACTACCGGTGGTAACGCACTCAAGTTCTATGCGTCTGTACGATTGGATATCCGTCGTGCCGGCCAGATCAAAGATGGCGAAGTGGCTACCGGAAACCGTGCACGTGTGAAAGTGGTGAAGAACAAAGTAGCGCCACCTTTCCGCACAGCAGAATTTGATATTCTCTTCGGAGAAGGAATTTCCAAAGTAGGGGAGATCATTGATCTTGGTGTTGAACTCAACATCATCAAGAAAAGCGGAAGCTGGTTCAGCTACGAAGAAACAAAGCTTGGACAAGGTCGCGATTCAGTGAAGCAACTCTTCAGTGATAATCCTGATCTGATGGAACGCATAGAATTGCAAATCCGCGATGCGGTGAAAGCGAAAGGTGAGGGAGAATCGGTAGAAGCGGTATAAAGAGATGGGAGTCGGGAGAGCCCGATCGTCATACTTCGGCTACGCTCAGTATGACAACGGAACTTAAACAGAGTTAAGTCTGCTCGACACCCAAGGAATTCAGTTGAAAGGTTCAGTTGCCGGAGATTTTGCCGTGGTTGGTTTTGAAGGCATACTGAAGCTTTTCAACTTGAGTTATTGGTTTGGTTAACTAAAAAAGGGAGTTACTGTGAAAACAGAGCTCCCTTTTTATTTTATCATTGGTCATTTGAAGTTGAGCATTTGACATTCGTTGTCCAATCGGAGCTCGTAAAATAATGTTCAACGCCAAACGCCAAATTTTCAATTTCCAATCCAGGAATGCGCAAAGCGTCCTACACTTTCCGTCAACCGTCGAATACAACCCTCCCTCAGAAAGCAATAGGCGTAAATTCAATCATGAAAGACCTAACCCGCTCGCTGCTCACTTTCGTTTTGATGTACGGAACCAAGGATCGCGCCCGCTTTGAAAAGCATGCTGTGACGCTCTTGGACAAATATGGCGTTGAACAAGCCCAACAACAGGAGTTGATCGATTTCGCGTACGAGTTTTTTCACGATGTAGCTCAACGCTGGAACCAGATCGACATTATCTCTCGAGGAGTGAATAATGGAGTAGGCGATCTCGATAAAAAATTGGAAGCAATCACTGCCAAACTCGAAGCAATCCAGACGAAAATGGAACAGCAAGAGAAGCAGTAACATTTTACGACCCCCGAAATGCTGTTTGGAAGCCTTAAGCTCACAATACAAAAGTTCAGACGCCTGGTTGCAATCATTTGGTTGATTACAATCGGGTTGTTTGTCGATTGGTTCACGCGTACACGCCTGTACAAGTTTTTCTATCGCGCTAAAACGCACGAAGAAGCGCAGACGAAAGCAACACAGTGGAGAATCCGTTCACTGATTGAAGACCTCGGTCCAACGTTTATCAAGTTCGGACAGATCCTTGCCGATCGTCCCGATCTGGTTTCAGAAAAACTTCGCCGCGAATTAAAAAAGCTTCAGGCATCTGCCCGCCCGTTCGACGATGAAGAAGCGATGCAACTCATCGAAGAAGAATTGGGTGCACCGATTCACGTTTACTTCAGTGAATTCGATCGCACATGTATAGCTTCTGCTTCAATCGGACAGGTATATACGGGTGTCCTTCACAACGGAGAAAAAGTTGTTGTGAAGATTCAGCGTCCGGGAATTTACTCGAAGATCAGAATTGACCTGTTGCTGATGAAAATTCTGGCGGGACGATTGATCAAACGTTACCCGGAATTGGCGTCAATGAATTTGCTCGGCTTTGTAGATGAGTTCAGTGAAACCCTCATGAAGGAACTGAACTACCAGAACGAAGCCACAAATATTTTGCGGTTCACTCAACTGTTCCGCGATGATCCAACTTTTTACGCACCGAAAGTTTTTTCGGACATCTGTACGAAGCGTTTATTGGTGATGGAACGTATTGAAGGCATTTGTCCGGATGAATTGGAGCGGCTGCGTACTGAGGGTTACGATCTCAACGAAATCGCGAAGAACGGAAGTAATATTCTGCTCACGATGATTCTTCGTCACGGTGTATTTCACGCCGATCCACATCCAGGTAATATTTTCATTCTGCCGGGCAACAGAATTTGTTTTATCGACTTCGGAATGGTTGCCGTATTGCGTCCAGCGCATATACAGTTCATTGCCGACTTCACGTTAGGATTCGCAATGAAAAATCCGAATAAGATTGCGGATGCATTGCTCACGCTTTCCGATAAAAAGTTTTTCGAATTTGAAGATGATCTTCGTTTCGAGGTGAAGGAGGTCATCAATCGATACAGCTACATTCCACTGAAGAAAGCAGATATTTCCGCAGTCATGATGGATTGTGTAAGTCTCATTGTTAAACACCAGCTGCATATACCATCCAGCATTTACATGTTGCTGAAGGCTATTGCCACGATTCAGAAATTCGCCATGCGCATGGAACCGGAATTTTCTCTTGCAGAAATGCTGGTGCCGTATGCAAAAGACGTGGTTCGCATGAAGTTTTCTCCGAAACGATTTATAAGTGCGCTTGCCGACACGATCAGCGATTACACAACACTTGTGCGTGAATTCCCACGGGATGTGAGCGAAATTATGTTCAAGCTAAAACAGGGCAAGCTCATTCATGAAATCAGTCTGCGCGAAGACAAACAGCTCAGAAAGACCTTACGCATCTTCAGCATAAACATCGGGCTCGGTATAACAACCGGATTGGTTATTGTTAGCACTTCAATTCTTTACCTCACAGGAAAAGATCCGCAAATGGCCCGTTATGGTTTCATTGCAGGATTAATACTGGCAGGGTGGATGTTCATTCGATCGCTCAGACACAGCAAACCGGGTTGATGGCCGCCCCAGGCGTCCGGTGCCACAGATTCGCAGATTACGCAGATTTCTCAAATTGTATTGTTGGTTTGGTCAATTTGCTTTGTAAAAGGAGTGGCACTCGCAAGAATATAAACACAATTGAATCTGTTCATCTGCGTAATCTGCGAATCTGTGGCAAAGCGCCCTTGGGCGCAATAAGCCTTAGTTTCGCGAGTAAAAATATTTGGTATCTTTGAAACTCATCCCCGAGGCACTTCGCCTTGGGATTTTTTTTGAATTATGAAGAACCTCCGCTTTCTCCTCTTACTGCTGATGCCTTTCCTGATTTCATGCGGCGATACTCCCGCAACAGTTGTTGTTGATTCAACTCCTGCAAAGGACTCGCTTGCAATGATCAATGATTCGCTGCACAAGGACCCGAATAACATCGACCTGTATTATCAGCGTGCGATGTATTACGTGAATCACCAGGATCTTGGTGCGGCAACGCTTGATATCAATCGTGTGCTTGCTTACGATAGCAGCAACACGAAATATCTTCTGGCCGCAGCTGACATACATTTCTTCAGCATGAAAATTCAGCGGGCCGATCAACTGCTTAAACGCGCAGCGGAGCTGGAGCCACAAAATATTGAGTGCCTTCTGAAACTTGCGCAGCTTCATTTTTACCTGAAGCGTTACGATGAAGAAATAAAGGTGCTGGATCAGGTGATTAATATAGACCGCCGGAATGCTCAGGCGTACTTCATGCGCGGAATGGTGCGCAAAGAACTTGGCGACACAGCGAAGGCAATGGCAGAAATGCAGCTCGCTGTGCAGATGGATCCGGATTATTACAACGCGTACATACAAATGGGTGTGATCAGCGCATCTGAGGGTAACCCGATTGCTATTGATTATTATCGCAACGCATTGGAGATTCAGCCGACGAGTATTGAAGCCCTATACAATCTGGGCATGTACTACCAGGAAACTGCACAAGACCGAATGGCAATCAATACCTATAATGCGATTCTGACAGTAGATCCAATGTACTTCGATGCGCACTACAACATCGCATGCATTTACACCGACTATCTTGATTCTGCACAGAAGGGTATGGAGTATTTCAATCTCGCTATTCGGGATAATCCATCTGAGCCGCGCGGATATTTCGGTCGTGGAAAGTGTTACGAGAAACTAGGAGATCTCAACGCAGCTTCTGCAGATTACAAGAAAGCGCTTGAGCTTGACCCACAGTTCA
>CAYUTR010000288.1:0-6670 GCA_964447465.1 uncultured Chryseobacterium sp. | reverse complement strand
AAGGCGAGAAGTATTTTTTTCATCAGAATAGTTTTATTACCGGCGGATTAATCCGTCGGCTGTTTTATTTAATGAGAGACAGTTTGTTTTTTCAGAAGCAGACGCTGTTTCAATCGAAGCAATCGTTCATAGAGATGCGACTTCGTTCGGACATGCAACTGTTCTTCCATGCTCAGCTTATCCATTGGATCAAAAAGCATAGCGGTGCACAAACAATTCTTCCTTTCCTTCGACTCAAGAATTTCATAGTTCACACAGCTGCGACAACCTTTCCAGAATTCTTCATCCTGCGTCAGTTCAGAGTACGTCACAGGTTCGTAACCGAGATCGGAATTGATCTTCATCACCGCAAGGCCTGTTGTGAGTCCGAAGATTTTCGCATCCGGATATTGCTCCCGCGAGAGAAGAAAAATCGCATCCTTTATTTTCTTCGCAACACCATGTTTGCGAAAATCAGGAGCAACGATGAGTCCGGAGTTGGCAACATACTCGCCATGACTCCACGTTTCTATGTAGCAGAATCCGGCCCACTTTCCGTCGCTGGTCAACGCAATCACGGCTTTACCTTCCATCATTTTCTCAATGATGTATTCGGGTGATCGTCTTGCGATACCTGTTCCGCGAGCACGTGCGGAAGATTCCATTTCATCGCAGATCTGCTCTGCGTATTGAAAGTGAACGATGCCAGCTGTTAGCACATTCACATGCGTTGTTGTGTCCATGGCTGAATGCAATGGTTAACTCCCCGTCCGCCGCGGCGGATAACGGAGAAAATGAAACATTACGACGCAGGAAAACTGCGGCGCATGAATTACCAGTAAGAGAAATCGGGAATCAGCTGACGGATTGTAGGCCTTGAGTTGGGCGCCGGCTGAGTTCACAAACCAGCGACTATCAGGTGCGGTTTGCGAAGATGCTACGTCGTCGAGGTGACGCGATAACAAGTGATGGTACAACATAGCGAGGCCGGCCAATGAAAGCCAGTAGGCCGCTGAAGAGCGCCTTGATTGCCATGTAAGAGAGGTGTAGTATTTTCACCTTGATCAGTTGTTAGAATTATTCAGTGCAAATGTTGCGATAAAAAAATAACAATTGCAACATCCAGACGAAAATAATTGAAATGAGACAGTTGCGAGACAATCGCAAGAGCCGCAATCTGACCGAGGAGCGGCTTGAAAGAAGGACTGCCCAACTGTTTAGTCGAACGACTTCTTGTTGTAGATAATGTAGCCGAAGTGAATGAGGAAACTTAGCTTTTCCTCGCGGCTGCTGTAGTAGTTTACACTCGCGCTTACCGGTCCGAGTGGAGAGTGCCACACCAGTCCTGTCATTCCAACGTAAGTCATGTCGGCGATTGCAAGTGGTGCTGCGTACTCAACTGTATGATCTGATCGTTCGCGCAAAGCCTGGTAAGGAGCGAAGACAAATCCTTCCAATCGCCAGTCAACATTTTTCCAGATTACGAAAACGCTCTTCAGTCCTGCAGCTGCATATTGGTGTGCGTGAAGTGTTGGAATGAAAAGTGTACGACTGTCGGGAGTTGGTTGGAATCCCGGAGTGCTCAGAATACTTGCGGTGTAGTTACTGAGGAAAGGTTGAAAAGTGTAAACCACTTCACCGAGGAACCCAAGACGCCATTTGCCCTTCTCTTTGAAGTATGTGTCGTACGTAATTTTGAACTGCATCCAGTTGTGAATCGCGCGATACGGATCGATGAATGGTGAAGTAGTTCCCGGCTCGTAGAATTCTTCCGACTGAACAAATCGCGCAGTGAAAGCAAGGTGCGTACCCGCGCTCGCATATTGTTTGCGATTGAGCGTGTTTCTTTCGAACAACAAATAGGATGAAAAGAAATTGAGATCGGTTCGGTCAGATGTATCTGCCGAGGTGAACGCATCTGTCTGGTAATAGAGGTAACGGATAAATCCACCGCCGCTACCTAAAACCAATCGCGATTTTCTTTTCACCGGTAATCCTACGTTCACTTCTCCCATGCGATCGATCTGAACGAGAAATGGCGGACGTGTGTCTAAGAAGTAAGTCGGTGTGCTTTTGTAAAAATCAAAACGATTCCATGTGAACGAAGGTTCGATGTAGAACGGTAATCGCGTTGGAAAATCAATTCGCGCTTTTATCTGCGCGCCGCTGTACAGTTTACCAAAATATCCGTTGGCATTGAGACTGACGGAAGGATTCCCAAGGAAATTATACTGCAGTCCAATGAAGCCCATGTTTATGGGTCGATTCGAAAAGTTGCCGCCAAACTGAGTGAAGAGATTTTTTTCCTTCTTGATTGTCAATCGCAGATCATAATAGCCAGTGGATTTATTATAACGTGCAATTGGATAGATCGACTGAATCTTATCATCAGCAGCAAGTCGGAAATAACCGGTCTTCAGTTTTTCATTCGTAACATAACGTTCGCGATGACGAAGCATTTTTCGAACGTAAGTTTCCTGCGGCTTTTTGATTCCCGGACCTTCGATTTCAATATTGTCATACACTAACGGAGGTTGCTTTGCTTTGAACGCTGCTCTTCTCCTTGCAAGTTCTTCCGGATCGGCCCTGCCGACGATATTTATACAGATGTCATCGATCTTTCTCTTGCACGCTGCGTAACCGCTGTCTATTAATCGTTGCGCCTGATCAAAATCGAAAAGGCCAGCCCAGTCTGCATCCGGTTCGATGATTACTCCATTTTCGCACACCGGCGCGAAATCTGTAGGGCTTGTTAACATCGCTCTCACCTGCGAGAGAAGATTGTCTTCATCCGGGTCAGGAAATTCAGACGCAACGTTACTTCCGATGATGAAGTCAGGAAAAAAATCCTGATACATTACATTCGTAGGAAAGTTGTTGTAAAGTCCGCCATCAAACAGTAGCGCACCATTCACACGGATCGGTTTCAGGTAAAACGGATACGACATCGAAGCGCGAACTGCTTCGCCAAGATCACCCGTTCTGAAAATAACGGATTGTTTTTTCGCAACATCAGACGCAACACAACGGAATGGAACAAAGAGGCTGTCGAAATTGTAATTGCATGCAGCAGAAGCTCCGGCCGTTCTTTCCATCAGCGCAAAATCCATCGGAAGCGGAGAGATAAGATTGGTTGGCAGACTTGTGCTTAGTGTTGTGTCAGGAGAAATTTTGAACGTGATCCAAGAAGCATTGTCATCTTTCTTCTTGAAGTAATATACAAACTGTGGTTCGATGATGCCGTTCGCCCAGCTATTGAATTCGTCGGATAGAATTGTTGCCTGAATTTCATCAGGAGTATAACCCATGCAGTACAATGAGCCAATCAATGCGCCCATTGAAGTTCCGCAGATATAATCAATGGGAACATTATTGTCTTCAAGACAACGAAGTACACCGATGTGCGCAAGTCCGCTTGCACCGCCACCGCTCAGCACAACTCCAACCTTCTCCCGTTTCACAGGCTGTGGTTGGGACCACGCTGCAACTGAGAATGCCAGGATAAAAACGAGAAGAACAGCGGCTCTTAACATTGCCATAAAGATAGGACTTAGTTGGCATTCCCAATAGGAATGAGACGTTGGGAAATTGCACTAGTTGCCTGCGGAAACCGCAGTTAATACTTCGCGGAAATAGGCTGGTGCCTGCAGCAGTCGCGTACCGTACCAGGAGAACATTTCTCCGTCCACGAGCAGCACTTTAGCACCGGGAACAGCTTGCTGAATTTCCTCGAGGTGTTTGTCTTTAAACGGATAAGGTTCAGACGAAAGCAAAATAACGCCGGGAGCGAGTTCTTTCAATTCTTCAAGTGTTGTCTCTGGATAGCGTGCGTTCGCGAAAACATTTTCCATCTTTAATTCATTGAGCATGGAATCAATGAAGGTGTTGTGCCCGGCCGCCATGTATGGATTTCTCCAGATCAGATAAGCAGCCGTGGTGAACGTTCGTGATTGCAATTCAGATTTCAGCGTGTTGAATGCATCACGAATACCAGCTACAATTTCTTCGCCCTTTTTTTGACGGTCTGTCAGCATGGCAATTCCGCGAATCATTTCAATTGCTTCGTCGAGATTGTGAATGTCGCTCATCCACACCGGATAAGTTTCCTGAAGCTGGCGGATTTGATGCTCATCGTTCTCTTCTTTGTTGCCGATGATGAGATCCGGTTCGAGCAATTCGATTTTGTCGAAATGATATTGCTTCGTTCCGCCTACGCGCGTTTTGTGACGAAACCATTCTTCAGGATGCACACAGAACTTCGTGATGCCGATCACTTCTTCGTCGAGACCGAGGTCGCGCAGCAATTCAGTCTGCGAAGGAACAAGAGAAATAATTCGTTTCGGGGTTGCGGGCAATGTCACATTGTGCGACATCTGGTCGATGAAGGTGTGCGGAAATTCCATCTGTTAGACTTTTATTCCGAATACACACACATCGTCGATCTGCTCATGACCGGCTTTCCAGCGATCAAATTCATCGCTTAGATATTTCACGCGACGGTCATTCTGAATGTTAATCGAATTCACCACGATCTGACGGAACTGACGATACATTAGTTTTTTTCCTTTCGGTCCGCCGAACTGATCCGGATAACCATCGGAGTACGCAACAATTGTATCGCCCGATTGAAGATCAAATTCTTTAAGTGTGAAAGAAGATTCATTTTCATAAGCCCCAACCGGTTGTTTATCGGGTTCCAGCTCGTGTAATTCTGTTCCGCGATGAATGAACAATCCGTTATTGGCGCCGCTGAACAGCAGTTTGTTTTCCTGCGGATCATAACAGCACAAAGCAACATCCATTCCATCGCGGGTGAATTGAGTTCCTGCTTTACGTTCTTTGTTGAGCGATTGAATAACCAACGTGCGCAACTGATTGAGCATTTTATCCGGAGAAGTGATGTTTTTCTCATCGAGAATCTCATTCAGTAAGGTAATTCCAAGCATACTCATGAAGCCTCCCGGAACACCATGACCGGTACAATCGGCAACAGCGAAGTATTTTTTTCCGTTGCGTTGTCCAACCCAGAAGAAATCGCCGCTGACGATATCCCGCGGTCGGAAGAAAACAAAATGTTCAGAGAACATTCCCTGAATCAATTCAGGCGCAGGTAACATTGCTTCCTGGATATTCTTCGCGTAATGAATACTGTCGGTGATCTCACGATTTTTCTCTTCCACGATCTTTTTCTGCTCAGAAATAATATCATTCGCTTTTTGTTTCTGCTGCGATCCGCGGAAGATGATAAATGCAAGCACCGCTACAAGAAGCAAACCAATACCGGCCGCTATCAGAAGCATTTTCTGTTGTGCAATCTTCGCTTCTCTCTCTGCGTCGATCTGATCCTGAATTACCTGGTCTTTGTCGTTCTGGTATTTCGCAAACAACTCCGCCTGACGCTTAGCATTCCCAGCATTGTTCAGCGAATCGCTCAACGTTTTTACTGTCCGCGAATAGAAAAGAGCATTTACAAAATCGCCCTTTTTCTCGTAGGCCAGACTGAGAATGTCTGCAGATTCCATACGCAATCCTGTTGATCCGATTGTGTCAGAAAACGCGAACGCCAGAAGTCCTTCAGCAATGGCTTCATCGGTTTTTCCGTCCTTCAATAATGCACCGGCAAGTACTTTATGCGTTTCCGTTTGCTCCTTCTGGTCTTCCAGTTTCTCCGATAGCTCTAGAGAACTCCGGTAGTAAACAATTGCTTCTTCAAGTTTATTTTCTTTTTCTTTCAGAATTCCTTTCACACGAAGTGCCCATGCTTCCTGGATCGGATAATTATTAGTGATCGCAGTCTGCAATGCCTCTTCTGCGGATTTTCTTGCAAGGGCCGTGTCACCTTTTTCAATCTGAAGCATGGACATTGTTAACTGCCCGTTGCACGAACGACTCAGATCGCCAATTTCCTTGGACAGAGAAATACTCATGACGAGATATTTTTCTGCGTTCGGATAGTCGCCTTGTCGCTGATAAATATCACTCATGCCCGCATAAATGAAGGCGGTGTTGTGCTTGTCCTGTTTCTTCTCCGCGATATCCAAGGCAGCGAGATACGTTTCAATTGCTTTCGGATAATTGTAAAGATTTGCATATCCATCAGCAACAACTCCCATACTTCCAGCAATGATGTTTTCCTCGTTCGCCAACTTAGCGATCTCAATCGACTTCGTATGGTAGAAGATGGACGAATCAAATTGTCCGCGCATATGAAAGTTGTTCCCGATGCTGCTGTAACAGAATGCTTCACGATGCTGGTCGTTCAGTTCAATTGAAATATCGAGCGCGCGTTTGTGACACTCCAGCGCTTTGTCAAAATCACCAGCGAAAAGATAAGTGTCGCCAATTGTGCTTAGACAGAATGCAATGTTTTTCTGATCGTTCGCGGCTTCGTAAAGATGTAGCGCGCGATTCAGAAAACTCACCGCAGTATCATTCCGTCCTTGCAAACGATAGACATTGCCTGTTGCGAGATAAGTTTGAGCTACGAGGAGAGAGTCGCCGGCAGCAACAGCCAGATTGTAACTCTGACGGTAGTAATTGAGAGCGGTGTCGTACGAGTCGAGGTAGTAATAGCTGACACCTTTTTTGTGCAGTGCATCGGACTGGCCGCGCTTGTCGTTCTTGCGCAATGCAAGATCATATGCTTTGTCGGCGTACTCGCGTGTCTTGTACGGATCGATGCTTTTGTATT
>CAYUTR010000287.1:0-6715 GCA_964447465.1 uncultured Chryseobacterium sp. | reverse complement strand
CTGGTACAGTTGCTGGTGTGTCTGGATTCCAGGTGAACTTCGGAAGTAAAGAAATTTACACACCGGGTGATGAGTACGATGTACTTATTGCAATGAACTCTGCCGGTCTGAAAAGCGACATTCACAAAGTAAAAAAAGGTGGAATCATTCTCGTGAATACTGCAGGCTTCGATAAGAAGAACCTGAACCTTGCGAAATATCCTGAAGGTGTAAATCCATTGGAAGATGGATCACTCGATGGATTCACAGTATACAAGATCGATGTTACGAAGCTCGTGAAAGAAGCTTTGACCGACACTGGTCTTGGCATGAAAGACATTGAGCGTTGTAAGAACATGTTTGTTCTTGGTTTCCTCTTCTGGATGTTTGATAAGTCGATGGATTACACCATTGGATTTATCACAGAGAAATTCGGAAAGATTCCGGCAATCATGAATGCCAACATCAAAGCGCTCAAAGCCGGATACAACTACGGTGAGACGACTGAAATTTTCACGACACGCTGGAAAGTTGATGTTGCGAAAATGCCTGCGGGTGTTTATCGCCAGATCACAGGAAACCATGCAACATCTATCGGTTTGCTTTGCGCTGCGGAGAAAGCAGGATTGCAACTGTTCCTTGGTTCATATCCTATCACGCCTGCTTCTGATATTCTTCACGAATTGTCGAAGTACCGCGCGAATGGTGTAAAAACGTTTCAGGCGGAAGATGAAATTTCGGCGATCTGTTCTGCAATCGGAGCATCGTATGCTGGAGCACTTGGTGTTACAACATCATCGGGTCCCGGTATTGCTTTGAAAATGGAAGCAATGGGTCTTGCGGTGATTACTGAAACTCCTCTAGTTGTTATTAATGTACAGCGTGGCGGACCTTCAACCGGTCTTCCAACAAAAACCGAGCAAGCCGATCTTTTGCAGGCGATACATGGACGTCACGGTGAAGCACCGCTTTTTGTAATTGCTGCATCGACTCCGGCAGATTGTTTTGATTGCGCGTACGAGGCTGCACGAGTTGCATTAGAGCACATGACTCCGGTGATGTTGTTGACTGATGGTTACATCGCCAACGGATCTGAGCCGTGGAAATTCCCGAGTGCAGATTCACTGAAGCCGATCAACGCGGAGTTCGTTACTGAAACAAATAATCCGGGAGGAAAATTCCTTCCATACAAACGCGATGAGCGCGGAGTACGTCCACGCACGAAGCCAGGAACTGCAGGACTTGAACACCGCATTGGCGGACTCGAGAAGCAGGACGAAACAGGAAACGTTTCTTACGATTCAGTGAATCACGAGAAGATGGTTCACCTTCGCCAGGCGAAAATCGACAAGATCGCAGACAGCATTCCATTGGCACACGTTGACAGCGGAAAAGAAAATGCGAAACTATGTGTACTTGGTTGGGGATCGACTGCAGGAGCAATCAAGACTGCAGTGCGTGAACTGATCGCAGAAGGACATGACGTTGCACACGTTCATCTTCGTTATGTGAATCCATTCCAGAAAAATCTCGGCGAAGTTCTCGCGAAGTTCGACAAGGTGATGATTCCGGAAATGAATCTTGGTCAGCTTGCAATGCTGATTCGTGCGAAGTACATGATTCCTGCGATTCCTTACAGCAAGGTGCAGGGATTGCCGTTCACAGTTGATGAACTGAAAGTGAAAATCGTAGAAATACTAAACAGCAAATAATTATGAGCACAGAAACAATTGTTCCAGCGAAAAAGACCGCGAAAGATTTTGCTTCCGATCAGGATGTAAAATGGTGTCCCGGTTGTGGCGACTACGCAATTCTTGCTCAGGTACAGCGTGTATTTCCTGATCTCAACGTTCCGAAAGAGAACTACGTGTTCGTTTCCGGTATCGGTTGTTCATCGCGATTCACGTACTACATGGACACATTCGGTGTACACTCCATTCACGGACGTGCAGCGTGTGTTGCATCAGGTGTTCGCGCAACGAATCGCGATTTGGATGTGTGGCTGATTTCCGGTGACGGAGATTCACTTTCTATCGGTGGTAACCACTTCATCCATTTGATGCGTCGTAATTTCGAGATCAAGTATCTGATGTTTAACAACCAGATCTACGGTCTTACGAAAGGACAATATTCACCAGCTTCTGAAAAAGGAATCAAAACGAAATCAACTCCGATGGGATCGGTTGATGAACCGTTCAATCCTTTAGAGTTGGCGATCGGAGCGAAATCAACTTTTGTTGCACGTTCACTCGACCGCGATCCGAAACACCAGCAGTTTGTGATTAAGCGCGCGCATGAGCACAAAGGCACAGCGTTCGTAGAGATTTATCAGAACTGTCCTGTCTTCAACGACGGAGCTTTCTTCACGTACACAGAGAAAGAAACCAAGAAAGAAGAGTGTTTGTTTCTTGAGCACGGTAAGCCGTTGATCTACGGAGCGAACAACGAACATGGTATTAAGTTAGAAGGTACTAAACCGGTGATCGTTGATCTCGCAGGTGGCGCTTCAACAGATGGTTTGTGGATTCACGACGAAACAGATCGCATGAAGGCAATGATTCTTGCGGGAATGTTTGATGATCCAAAACACGCAGGTCACATGCCACGTCCGTTCGGAGTATTCTACCAGGAGAAACGCGCGACGTACGAAGATGATCTTCACGCACAGATTGAAGAAGCGAAAGCGAAGAAAGGGAAGACTTCACTAGACAAGATTTTGTCAGGGGATAAGACCTGGATTATCGCTTAACCGCGGCGACGCGGCGACGCGACGAAAAATTTATAAGGCCTTCTGAAGAAATTCGGGAGGCTTTTTTACTCGCTGTGTGTTACGTCTGCTTACAGATTGTTTACCGAACGGTAGTAAATTTCTGTTGAAGGCCTGAAATTTCCATCGATTACTTTTGAATGTGCGGCACAAATAGAATTCAATGAATGTTCAGCACCTTGCGTAAACCCATTTTTAGGATAAGCACAATACAGTGAGAATTTTTTCTTTTCGTGTAGCCTATTCCATAAATGCTCGAGCCTTACGGTCGCACCGTTGAGGCCTTGCTGCCAAAGTAATGCCACCATTTCTCCAAATGCCCTAACCCTTCTATCATCTTTCGCGGCCCGATTAATAAGTTCACTGATATATTTATCAAACATTATTTCATCCGGCCATCCGTCAACCATGAATGCTTTAAGTGCTTCACTTGCGTCAATGGGCAATAATTGTCCAGAATTAATCAAAGACTCTGTATCGAAATTCTGCCCCGTTAAACGCTCATTAAGCTTCAACAAGTGCTCCTTGGTTGCGATTAATATAATACTGTCTCCAGATAGCAGACCACATCCTACAAATCCTTCCAGCGTGTTAAGGAAAATCTCATCATTATCATAAAACTGAATTAAATGATCACACGGTGCAATTTCTCCCCAAAAAACGTTTATGCGTGAATTCTTCCATTCCTCTACCTTCAAATGTATCTTATCCATAGTGTTAATGGCTCAATAGCGTTAATTACCACCACAAAGTTCTGCAAAAGGAACTCATCCGCAAAAAAAACGTTGGTGAATTTGCACAAATTCAAGTATTGATGTCCAGCTTAGTCTGATATCCTTTCCGCGGACTTGGTTGCCGACAGACAGGTCCGCGAATTGTGCAGATTGAAATTACTCTGAATAGCAGGTGAAAATCTTTCCATCATACATGTACAACCCATTGTTACGTGTACCTAACCAGATGTTTCCTTTCTGATCTTCAACGATGCACCATACGCCATAATCGCCCAGGCCATCTTTGGTGGTGAAGTTGGTGAAGGTTGTTCCGTCGTAGCGCCACACACCATCAACCCCTGAGTATCCGTTGTCGTGTTCTTCACCGGAGAACCAGATGTTGCCAGAACGATCCTGCAATAATGCGCTGCCGATTTTTTTCTTTGCAGTGAAAAGTGAAAATTCTGTTCCGTCGTAAGTAAAGACACCATGCATACGGCCGCCGAACCAGATTTGTCCTTGTTGTGATTCCATCATGTTGCGGATCCATTCATCACCGTTGGGCTTTGAGCTGGTGATGGATTTGCCGTCGTACTTCATCGCTCCTTCTGTAGTCCCGGACGCGAACCAGATATTTCCACTGCGGTCTTCGAGCATATCGTCGACCATTTTCAATTCGAGTTTGTCGTTGTTGGTAACCGGATAGTCATTCGGAAACTGCGAGAACTTTGTTCCGTCGTAAGTGAACATCCCTACGCTCGTTCCGAACCAGATTTTTCCACTCTTGTCCTGCAGCATAGACAGGATTCCATTCGTGTAGCGCTTATCGGGATTAATCAGAATTGACGGATCCGGAACGACGATCGGAACCTTTGAAATCGAACGTCCATCATATTTGCAAATTCCTTCTCCAGTGCCGATCCATATATTACCGGACTGATCTTCGAGGAGACTATGAACATTATTGGTACTTAATCCATTGTTAGTTGTGAATTGTGTAAAAGAATTTCCGTCGAAGCGATAAAGACCTTCTGCCGATGACCCGAACCAAAGATTTCCGAAGCGATCAACAATTCCACAAACAATGTTCGCGTATTTGTCGGAGCCTTGGGTGCGGGGGAGCTTCGGTAGCACCACCGATGCTTTTACAGTTGTGTCGGCCGAAGATTGAATTTGGTTTTCAGGATTGACTGTTCCACACGAAATGAACAGAATCAAAACAGGTATGATTGGATATATCTTCATCTTGCCACGACTATTTTGTAATGGGAACTCCTTCGTAAAGTTTCTTCCCGAAATCTTGAACGCCTGTATCATACCATTGGTATGCATACTCTCGTACGAAAGAACCACGAATCTTAAAAACACGAGGATTGATGCTGCCATACCATGCTCGGATTACATATTGCACATAATCTGCCTCTTCAAATCCAAGCTTAGACGCCGGAGCTGCGTTAATGGAATTGATCGCATCCCATTTTGCATCATCCTTCAGTACAACTGGTTTCACCGCTGTGAGTCCCAATTGACCATCCCACATGTCGATCACTACGGAGTCGGGACAGCAACATTCGTCCTTAGTGCAAACTACGATGCGGTCATCATCCGATGGACCGCATGAGACCATGATTGACATTGCAACAAGTAGAAATGCAATAGAGGAGGTCCGTTTCATTGGTATTTTCCGGTTATGGAGTCAGAAAATTAGGGAATAATCGTCGATATCCTGCAATACACAATGACCGGTTGATACTCGGGTACGGGGCTTTTAAGTATCGCTGCAAGGAATCTCTAAGTTTGATCATACAACCGCTCCATGCCCAAATCATTATTGCTAATTGTTGGACTGTTCGTGTCCTCATTTTCGTTTGCTCAACGCGGCGTCAATCCTCCCGAATTTTATCTTGAGTCGGTGCCCGATCAGAGTAAAGGGTTGAATGATTTTCTCGGGATCGATAAAGTTCGTCGCGCAGATTTTATTCCGGCACCATACGAAGTGGAGCCCGGAAAGAAAACAATTGACAGAATGGATCCGGGATCCACGGGGCATCTCACGATGACGTTGCATGATGAAATTTCATTGCACGGATATTCAGATTCGATCACAGCGCTGCTGGCAACTCCGGGAGCGTTGGTGTACACGTTTGAAAATACTGATCTCGTTGACTCATCAGGATTTCTTCGTCTCGTAGAAGATTCCATTACGGCGAATACATTTCTTTGGAAAGTGAAGAGAATAAAGAAGCGCGAATGGGAATTATTCCGAATGACTATCCGCAGAAAAGGAAGCGATAAGAAGTTCCACATTTTTCTGCGCTACACGAAAAGTATTTTTACAGCGAATCTTCCGGACAAATCGAATCGCGAAACGATAAAAATAAACTCGATTGCGCCGGCGATTCCAGTGATACATTTGGGCGCGATCGACTACGACACATACAAGCCTGGACCCGGAATTGCATTCAATATTGGATTGATTCCAAGAAGACCATTTCCGAGATTGATTTCGGATATAGTTGGTCCAATCAGTTGCGAAGTAATGCTTACACCGATTTTGGGCATCAATGAAATATTAGCGACGAGAATTTCAGGTGTTGGATTTTTCTTCAACTCGTTTTATGGAATTCTGCATTGGGGTGTGGCGTTTTATGAGATTGATTTTGTGAGGGCCGAAGCTTATATCGGAATAAATCTGTCGCCGGTGATTAACATCTTCAACGGTGGGCGTAAACAACGATATCGCTGGTAGATGGAGGCGAACGCTGCGCTGGCTCTACACGGCGACGCGGAGAAACGGAGAAGTACTTTGTAGTTAAAACCCACGCGGCACGGCGGATCGCTGAAGCGATCTGTGCGTGGTAGATGGAGGCGAACGCTGCGCGGGCTCTACACGGCCCTTCGACTACGCTCAGGACAAGCTCACGGCGAAACGGAGAAGTACTTTGTAGTTAAAACCCAAGCGGCACGGCGGATCGCTGAAGCGATCTGTGCGTGGTAGATTGAGGCGAACGCTACGCGGGCTCTACACGGCGACACACTTCGACATCCCGATAGCTATCGGGATCAGTGCAAGCTCCGAAACGGAGAAGTACTTTGTAATTCTAAACCCACGCGGCACGGCGTGATCGCTAAAGCGATCTATGGGTTGACAGCTACAGTAATTTCACCACCAAGGCACCAAGGGATCGTGCCTCATGAGAATGCTTCGACAAGCTCGCAATGACTTGGTGCCTTGGTGTCTTGGTGGTTAAGCTAA
>CAYUTR010000286.1:0-6758 GCA_964447465.1 uncultured Chryseobacterium sp. | reverse complement strand
CTTGTCCTTCTTCTTCATCTCGTCAAATAAGTAAGTGGTCACTGCGCGACGGGCAATTCTTCCACCCTCGTTGTATTCGCGAACATCACGAGAATAGACCCGCGTGTAACTAGCTTTCTTTTCAATAATACGTTCCGTGTATACAATACTGTCGGGCAACATCCACGCGCTGTAATAATATTTTGCAGTGATCTGATCAGGCTGTACAAGCGTTCCGAAATATTCTGCTGTTACTCGTGCTTTCTCGTCGTACTCATAGCGAACTGTATATTCGGGATAGTTGCGATAGAGATAATTTGTATCAGCGTCGTTATTGTCGGTGTACGAGAGCATCACATTCGAGTACGGATAAATGTTTTTGCTTTCAACCGTTACCCACTTTTCCATTCCGGCTACTTTCAGTTTGTGTGTGACCATCAAAACCGATCGCGACTCGCTCTGGTACGCGTACTCTAATGTATCCGTGCAAAGAATTACTCCGGTTCCACCAGCGAGAAAAGCACGACGTATGAGTTGACTTTCAGAATTGTATTCGTAGATGTAACTTCCCGGAAGCGGACCATATCGCATGTTCGTTGCAACGATCACTCTGTTACGGCTGTCGTACATGCGTGTTCCGTTGATTATATATGCCGAATCAGCACCAACTACGTGTCGTCGCCAGGTGCCGATATATCCTGAACGATTATACTGAAATGTAGCGGTATCAACATTGTTCCCGGCAACTACAATCACGCTGGAAAGTTTCTGTTGAACCTGAAAAGAGTAACGTACGTCGAGAGTTGCTGCAGAATCGCCGGGATAATATTCCTTGTAGCGATTGATGCGACCTTCTTTGTCCCATCTGTAGAAATAATCGCCAAGCACCGTGGTAGTCACGCGATCATTTCCATAAGTCGTTTGCTCCACATGCTTCTTCATCGTAATGTCGTAAGCACCATAATTCAGTAACGCGAGTGAGACTATGTCGGGCATATAACCATGAGCAGGATAATAATTCAACGGCAACAGCTGATCGAATGTCGCAGCGTAACGGAAGAAAACAGAAGTGTCGTTTCCCTGTGCAGCGAGGCCAAGAATTACAAAAGAAAAAATGATGGTGAGTTTACACCGCAACATCGTATTCGCGCAAAGCGTTATTCAGTGAAGTTTTCAGGTCAGTACTTTCTTTACGCTTGCCGATAATGAGCGCGCAAGGAACGTTATAGTCACCAGACGCAAACTTCTTCGAATAGCTGCCTGGGATAACAACAGATCTTGATGGAACGAAGCCTTTATATTCAACAGGCTTGTCGCCCGTAACGTCAATAATCTTAGTTGAAGCAGTCAGAACAACATTTGCACCGAGTACAGCTTCTTTGGCCACGTGAACGCCTTCTACCACAATGCAACGCGAGCCAATGAAACATCCGTCTTCGATAATCACAGGAGCAGCCTGAACAGGTTCAAGTACGCCACCGATTCCAACTCCACCACTCAGGTGAACGTCTTTGCCGATTTGTGCACAAGATCCAACTGTTGCCCATGTGTCGACCATTGTTCCTGAATCAACATAAGCTCCAATGTTCACGTAACTCGGCATCATGATCACACCTTTTGCAAGAAATGCGCCATATCGGGCCACCGCATGTGGTACAACTCGAACTCCCAGAGCAGCATAGCCTTTCTTCAATGCCATTTTATCGTGAAACTCCAACGGACCAACTTCTATGGTTTCCATCTGGCGAATCGGGAAGTACATGATCACGGCTTTCTTCACCCAGTCGTTAACTTTCCATTTACCTGTATCGCCATCAGGTTCTGCTGTCCGCAGCTTTCCTTTGTCGAGAAGCTCAATTACTTCTTCAATCACTTTTCTTACTTCGGGTTTCTGGAGGAGCGTGCGGTCGTTCCAGGCTTGTTCGATTACTTCTTGCATGGTGCGAATTTAGGTGAAACTTTTCCAAAGTTTGCGCAGGTCTTGATTGAGAACCAGTGACACAGGGGGCGATTTAAGCCCTTGAGCCAACTTTGGAAAAGTTTACCTTCGCACCGTGGCAAGAATCTTAGCAGTCGACTACGGAACCAAACGCTGCGGCATAGCCGTAACCGATCCTTCGCAGATTATCGCGACCGGCTTAACGACCGTACACAGCAAAGACATCATCGACTTCCTGAAAAAGTACATGGAGAAAGAACCCGTGGAGTGCATTGTTGTTGGAGAACCCAAGAATCTCCGTGGAGAAAAGACAGATGCCAGTGAACATGCCGATGGATTCGTGACTTCACTAAAACGCAACTTCCCGGGGATGAAAATCGCGCGGGTGGATGAGCGCTTCACGTCAAAGATGGCAACCCAAGCCATTCTTGATTCGGGAATGAAGAAGAAAGACCGGCAGAATAAAGAGTTGGTTGATGAAGTGTCCGCTACAATCATTCTTCAGCATTATCTCGCAATAATCTGAACTGGAGGTAGTGTCTCCGCTTGAATTCGCTTAGTGAATCTTGGTTGCTTTGCGACTTTGTGGCCTCGTTTTCTGCCACTAAGATGCGAAGTCCGAAAGTTTCACAAAGTGGTTAGTATAAAATGCGACATGTGGAACGGGAAACAGGAAACGGGAAACAGGGAACATTTACTATTTTTGCGCCATGATTTTACCCATCGTTGCCTACGGCGATCCGGTTTTAAAGAAAGTTGCTGTTGAAATCGACGCGGATTATCCCGGTCTTCAAAAGCTGATCTCAGATATGTTCGATACCATGACCAACGCAAAAGGTGTTGGATTGGCGGCGCCGCAAATCGGCAAATCGATACGTTTGTTCATTGTTGATGCTACACCATTCAGTGTTGACCCGGACAATGACGAAGAAGCTGCTTTGGCTGGATTTCGCCGCATACTGATCAATGCAGAAATCATTGAAGAGAAGGGCAAAGAATGGAAGTTCAACGAAGGATGTCTGAGCATTCCGAAAATCCGTGAAGATATATTGCGTAAACCCGTGGTCACGATCACGTATCTTGACCAGAACTTCGAGGAACAAACGGAAACATTCAAAGGTCTTGCTGCGAGAATTATTCAGCACGAGTACGATCACATTGAAGGAAAACTGTTCACCGACCGGATCAATCCGATCAGAAAACGTTTGCTGACCAGTAAGCTCAACGATATTACCAAAGGACGCGTGGATGTAGATTACAAAATGCGCTTCCCGGGAAAATAATAAACACACTATGAAAACTCTTGTTGCTTTATTAAGCGCGATTACCGTAATCACTTTCTCTTCATGCGGAAACGGCAACGGAGGTCCCGGTGATTCTGTAAAAGATGATAGTCATGCGATTCTCATCACGAAAATTGAGGCACAGAAGACACAAATGAGTCAAAGCCAGAATTACGATCCGCAGGAAGCGCTTGCTGCATTGCGTTTGTATTCGGAGTTCGTTACAAAGTATCCTGACGATACATTGACACCGGAATATCTGTTTACTGCATCAGATCTTGCGACAGGAACAGGAAATTACCAGCAGGCAGCAGAATATCTCGAAATAATTCTCGCCGAGTACACGATGTACGAGAAATATCCGGACGCAATGTTTGCAGCAGCGTTAGTTTACGATAGCTACCTCGAGAATGTAAATCACGGTGATGAACGCGCGATTCAATTGTATGATCAGGTCGTGGCGAAGTATCCTGCATCGCCCTACGCGGAACAAGCGAAGATCCTTAGAACGTACGTTGGAAAACCTGATAGCGTTTTCTTCAATGATGTGCGCCGCAAAGCCGACTCGATAGAGGCGCTGAAAAAATAACCACATAGCTTCATAGAAGGTTAGTTGTTTATTTTCTAAGCGTGATGCGCCGGCGCATCCGTCATAGGTCACAATAGAGACGCAATGGCTATGTGAACTATGTAGATTCGCTTGCGAATCCCTTTTACCCCAACCTATCCTCCCATGAAATCTATGTGGTTAAAAAAAGCCGTGATCAGCTCTCGGTGAGATTCTTCTCGAGATAATCACGCAGCTCTTCGGCCGAAAGATTCGCCTGCATCTTCCCTTCTTTCGCAACCGCAATTTCTCCGGTTTGCTCGGATACGATAATCGCTAAACAATCTGCATTTTCGGTGACACCAACAGCAGCACGGTGACGCATACCTAAGTGTGCAGGAAAATCGGTGTTCTCCGTAACAGGAAGTACACAACGTGCAGCACGGATTGTATTGTTCGAGATAATCACAGCACCATCGTGGAGCGGACTGTTCTTGTAGAAAATACTTTCGAGCATTCGCACCGAAACTTTTGCATCAATCGGATCGCCGGTGTTGGTGTAAAATTTCAGATCATTCTTGCGCGTGATGACAATAATCGCACCCGTTTTACTGTCGGCCATATTCTTGCACGAACGCATCACAGCAGGAATATCCAGACTCGTGTGTTTTCCTTCGCCGCCCCAATTAAAAAGAGCTTTCGTGAATCGCTGTCCGCCCATCACATTGTAGCTTCCGACAAAGAGGAAAAAGCGACGCAATTCCTGCTGGAATACAATCAACAATGCGATTACACCAACATCAATGAATTTCTCGAGAATGCTGGAGAATAAATCCATCTCCGCAACGCGAACCAGTCGATAGAACAGGTAAACGAATGCCACGCCAATGAAAATGTTCAGCGCTGCCGTTCCTTTCACCAATCGGTACAGTTGGTACATCAATACCGCAACGAGAACGATGTCGATAGCATCTTTCCATTGGAATTGAAGGAACAACATAACAAACGGTTGCATGCTCAAAAGTAAGGATTAGTTAATTAGCTGATGTGCTGATTAGTTGATGCCTATGTACAAACACAATCTGCAAATTAACTAATCAGCATATCAACTAATCAATTCGTGGTCATGTTGTGAACGCGGATACACTGAACAGCCTCTCTGACATCATGAACTCTTAAAATCTTCACACCCTTCTGCAACGCAACCATATGCACCGCCGTCGTTCCGTTCAACGCATCATCTTTACTGACATCGAGGAGTCGCGTGATCATAGATTTGCGTGAAACTCCCACCATCAACGGTTTTCCGTATGCAGAAAGTGCATCAAGATGCTTCAGCAACGAATAATTATGATGTACATCCTTCCCGAAACCGAATCCCGGATCGAGAATTACGTTTTCAACGCCGGCATTGTGAAGCGCTTTCGTTTTCTCAGCGAAAAAATCGTTGACTTCCTTCACAACATCCGTGTATTGCGGATTCTTCTGCATCGTTTCCGGAGTTCCCTGCATGTGCATGCACACATACGCGAGTTCATTCTTCGCAATAGTGGTATACATCTGCGCGTCCATCATTCCGCCTGAAATATCATTGATGATATTCGCACCGCGATCTGCCGCGCGTTGTGCAATTTCACTTCTGTACGTATCAATTGAAATCAGCACAGAAGGAAAAGCACCACGAACTTCTTCCAATACGGGTCGCAAACGATTCCACTCTTCCTCTGCTGTGGGTTGCACTGCTCCCGGACGAGTTGAAGCCGCTCCAAGATCGAGAATAGCTGCTCCTTGCTCAAGCATTTCTTCAGAACGCATCATGGCATTTTCCGGCATCACGTACTTTCCTCCATCGTAAAACGAGTCGGGAGTGATGTTCAGAATGCCCATCACAACAGGTTGTTCCAGGTTGAGCTGGAGGTAGCCGCATTGCAGCGTAAAGTGCGTATCTTGTGCCATTCTGTACAACGTATGAGTAATACTTCCGCTGAATACGACGCAAGTTTAGCAATCTGCAGGGACATCTTCGCCAGAAAGCTTAAGGATTACGGAACGTCATGGCGACTGTTCCGTATCTCCAGCATCACCGATCAGGTATTTATAAAAGCACAACGCATTCGTACTCTTGAGTCGAAAGGCGTGAGCAAAGTTGGAGATGATATCCGCGGTGAGTATCTCGGAATCGTCAACTATTCCATCATTGCCTTGATGCAAATGGAACTTCCGGCTGATGCGCCAATCGAGCTTCCATTGGATGAAACCATCAATTTGTACGACAGGTACGCGAAAGCTGCGAAGGAACTCATGGAGAACAAGAACCATGATTACGGCGAGGCATGGAGAGATATGCGTGTAAGCAGTCTCACCGACATGATTTTGGTCAAATTATTGCGGATAAAGCAGATAGAAGACAACGAAGGGCAAACGGTGGCTTCCGAGGGAATCGATGCTAACTACTTCGATATCATCAATTACGCTATCTTTGCTTTAATCCGTACTTCTGGCAAATAACCTTATGAATTTCTTCAAAACGCGCGCTTTTCGCTTTCTTCTGTCGTGTGGTATTGCGTTGATTTTATGGCTGATCTGGCCTCCGTGCTTTTCAAAAGTCACGCTGACCTGGGTGTTAGGACTTCTTGTTCTCATAATCGGCCTTAGCGAATACATCGGAAAGGTTAAGATCCTCACCCATCTTGTAAGAATCGCAGTTGGTGGACTCTTCATCTTCTCGGGATTCATTAAAGCAAACGATCCTGCGGGCTTCAGCTACAAACTCAACGAATACTTCGAAGTGTTCGGACAAGGTTTCAGCTGCGATATGAAAGTTAAGGCCGATGGAACTGCGGGTTGTCCCTGTTCTCCCGAGCCGAAGGCCGTTGAAATTGTTGTTGGTGATTTTGATGTGGTCGTTCCCGCGGAGGCATACATAGACGTAACTGGAGATAGTATCATCAATGCAGAAGATTCTTCAAAAGTCTACAGTGAATACGAAGACAAAGCCTACCAAATTGCT
>CAYUTR010000285.1:0-6760 GCA_964447465.1 uncultured Chryseobacterium sp. | reverse complement strand
CGCCTGGTTATAGAGATGTAACGTGAATGCGAAAAACGCCATCGCAATCAGAACGATATTCATCAGTGTAGAACTGATGTTCACTACAGGAACCAGTTTTGACCGCAGTCCGAGCCATGTGTACGCCTGCGCGTGCTGCACAGCGTGACCAACTTCGTGTGAAGCAACAGCCGCAGCGGAAACATTTCGTCCTTCATACACATCGGCAGAAAGATTTACCGTTTTTGTTTTGGGATTGTAATGGTCGGAAAGCTGTCCTTCAACAGAAATAACTTTCACGTCGGAAATCCCGTGGTCACGAAGCATTTTTTCGGCCATCTCTTTTCCGCTGAGTCGTGATGGATTGCCAATCTCAGAATACAACGCAAATTTGCTCTTCAATCGCGCGCTTACAGCCATACCAATGACCATGAACACGATTGTAAGAATCAAAAGAATCGGATCGAATAACATAGTGTGTTTCTCCTTTGCAGAAGTATGCACAAATCACATACCAATGCGGGGAAACCCCTTTTGAAGGACGAAATGACAGTGGAATGAATAGTTGCTGAAAACGTGGAGACACGTTGTCAGTTAAGAGATGTGAAATCTTACGCCGGGCAATCCCATTTTCCCTCGTGATCGAGGATGTACTTCGCACCGTCCCACACGTAAAAGCTAAGGCTCATATCGTAATTGGTGGTGATGATATCAGGCATTCCGTTATGATGAGCATCCTGGAAGTCGACCTGTACAGCGCGTTCGAAGAAATTCATGAATAACATTTCAGATTCCGAACGTCGATCAATCAGGTAAATTCCGATCATATCGTTCTGCGCGAGAATCAATTCTTTTCCTGATGACGCACTATAGTATTCCATCTGCATCCAGCTCAGATCAGGATTCGATGCACTGCTTTCGCTGAGGATAATGGAACTAACCAGCATCGTGTCTTTTAGATATTTCGCAGGAACGATGTAGGAGCTATCACAAGCTTTCGGTGAACCCGTAACCACACATTGTGTCTCGTTGCAACGTACAGTCAGAGGTTGAACGTTCTGTTCGAATGAAGTCGGCACATAAACTGCTTGATCGATAACCGGAGAAACGCGAACATACCCTGCGACACCGCCCTTTTGCTCGGCATCATTCAATAAGAATGTGCCGAGAGCAAGACCCACTGTTGTGAAGAACAGAATTGCGATGGAAACAATCAGTGGCCTATTCATAGATTGAAAGTTAGTGCAGTTTATCGTTGGTGCCGGCGCTTTTTAACATCTGTTGGATATTCTGTTTAACTGTACCCTTCAAACTATCAAAAATTCCGCGATCCGTTCATATCTATAACGCAGAAAGTGTTAAAAAGTGACATGGCAAACGTTAAAAGTTTGGGCAAATAATGGCGCGATAGCATCTGCTCGGCGTTCCGAACAAGCTTCTCTTCATGTCAATTTCCACCACGCTTCCATATGACCACACGTAATTGTCAATGAACTCCCTCTTATATCCTTTTGAATGCACTTCAATCGTGAAAGCTTGTTTAGGATAAGCTACCGGAACCTTCAATGTGAATTGTCCATTGTAGGAATAAGTTGTAGCAATGATATTTCCTGAAGTATCGCGCACATCGATCGTAGATCGCCAGACTTTGTTCTCTCCACTTTTTATAATTCCAGTTACCAATAGAACAACAGAATCATTTGCGGCTGCTGTGTTCGGGTGAGTTTCTTTCCGGTTGTCCTGTGCATTTGTAACCGCGCAACTGAACAGAATAATCAGTGCGGACAAAGTCACAACTTTAAAGGTTTTATGGTGGGCTGTCTTCATAGCAGACAGACGGAGGAAGATATGGATGGTTGCCTTATTGCAATCCCCGATTATCAGCCGCGGGATAAACCCACGCGGCTGAAGAAATTTGTGAATCAAGTTGCATTTACTTTTTTGCCACGAGAATATCGTTCACTAACAGAATCTTCTTTAGCCGCGCGGGTTTATCCCGCGGCTAAAGAAGGGAAAAAATAAACCCGAGACTTCCGCCTCGGGTCATGTTCAAATGTGCGGAGCGCTAACTCAACTTTTTCTTCAAGTTCGTATCCAATGCATTCAAAAAATCCTCCGTGTTCAGGTAATGCTCACCCAAAGTCACTTTGTTTCCGTGAATACAAACTGCGAGATCCTTCGTCATTTTTCCGCTTTCTACGGTCTCAACGCAAACCTGCTCGAGTGCCTGTGCGAATTTGATGAGCTCTTGGTTCCCGTCGAGTTTACCACGGAATTCAAGACCTCGTGTCCAAGCGAAGATGGATGCAATCGGATTCGTAGAAGTTGGTTTTCCTTTCTGGTGATCGCGGTAGTGACGCGTAACTGTTCCGTGCGCTGCTTCTGCTTCCATGATTTTTCCGTCTGGAGTAGTCAACACAGAAGTCATCAGTCCGAGTGAACCGAAACCTTGTGCAACGGTGTCCGACTGAACATCTCCGTCGTAGTTTTTGCAGGCCCAAACGAATTCACCGTGCCACTTGAGTGCAGATGCAACCATGTCGTCGATGAGGCGGTGCTCGTAAACAATTTTCGCTGCTTCAAATTGTGACTTGAATTCAGCATTGTAGATCTCTTCGAAAATATCTTTGAAGCGACCATCATATTTTTTCAGGATTGTATTTTTCGTAGAGAGATACAACGGCCATTTCTTCGACAACGCCATGCGGAAGCAAGACTGAGCAAATCCGCGGATAGAAGATTCTGTGTTGTACATCGACATTGCAACTCCAGGGCCTTTGAAGTTGTATACTTCGAAAGACTGAACCTCTGATCCGTCTTCAGGTGTGAAAGTCATCGTGAGCTTTCCTTTTCCTTTTACAACCATATCCGTTGCACGATACTGATCACCGAATGCGTGACGACCAACAATGATTGGTGCAGTCCAGTTCGGAACCAAACGTGGAACATTTTTGCAAACGATTGGTTCACGAAATACTGTTCCGTCGAGAATATTACGGATAGTGCCGTTCGGCGACTTCCACATTTGTTTCAGGTTGAATTCCTTCACACGCTCTTCATCAGGAGTGATGGTTGCGCACTTAATACCCACCTGGTATTTTTTAATTGCCTCAGCAGAATCGATTGTTACCTGATCGTTCGTTGCATCACGGTGCTCGATACCGAGATCGTAATATTTGATATCAATTTCGAGGTAAGGAAGGATCAGTTTGTCCTTGATAAATTTCCAGATGATGCGGGTCATTTCATCACCGTCGAGTTCAACTACCGGGTTGGCAACTTTAATCTTGTTCATAGTGCGTGTGTGTGATTTTTGGGAGACCAATATTACGAAATTCCGTTGGTCATCCCTCGGTACAGCCACGATTTACGCCAATCAAATTTCGGCGCTTACTCGGTCTGACAAGATGTTGTGATTGTCAGGCCGAGTAGCCAGTTGGTCGACGCAGCCGGTTGGTATAAGTATCAGGCGTACCGAGGCCCGACAATCAGTAGTCGAGATCCAGATCGAACGTCTGCCTCAATTTATTCAGCGACGGATTGAGTTCCGCCAACCGCTTGAATTTATCCTGCGAGGTGTAGATTTTCGTTTCACCTTCTTCCTTACTCAGGATAATTTCCAGTGAAAAAACATTGTTCCGGAGCTTCTTCCGAAGGAATTCCATGAGATTCACCTTGTCGGCATTTAGTCGTTCTGCGGCTGTAGCGTTGAGCACCGTGAAAGCAATGGTGTTCTCCGCAACCATTGCAGGCTTGTTCATGGTGTAAGCCGAATGATCTGTCATTCTTCCAACTACTTTCAGCTGCTCGGCATATTCAATCCAGAACGTTTCGAGCTCAGCCTGAACAATTGCTTGTGTGTGCTTCGCGCCGACACTTTGAACAACTGCTTCCTGTTTCTGCTGGGTAGCAGACTGCTTTTCGGCATTGACGATTCCGCTGAGTCCACCGGATTTAACGAAGGTCTTTTTTACCGGCGCAGTTGCGGTTGCAGAAACGGTCGGAGTGACTGTCTGGACCGATGAAGTCGCAGCATTTACAGTAGCTGTATTCGCAGTTGCCTGTTCAATCGCTTTTTCAGGAATGTTTGGCTTAGCTTCAGGAACCGCCGTAACAGGAACTGTAATCGGAACACCTGATTTCTTTAAGAAACCGGTCATTCCAATCTGGTTCAGTTCTGATTCGAGGCTAGAGTTTTTTTTTTCGCCGGACTGTTCGCCGTTGTTCAATGCACAAAGCTGCATAAGGGCAAACTCTACGAGCAAACGTGGATTGCGTGCCGATTTGTAACCAACATCGCAACGGTTAATTACGCCGAGTCCGCGCAACAACATTTGTGAGTCGCAACGACCAGATTGTTCCTTGAACTTCTCACGGATTTTCTGTCCCGCTTCAAGAAGCATCAATGTTGCAGCGTCTTTGCACACGAGAAGATTCCTGAAATGCTCTGCTAATCCGGCAACGAAATTATGTCCATCGAAACCGTTGTTCAGGATCTCGTTGTAAGCAAGCAGTGTTCCCGGAATTTCATTTTTCAGAATGTGATCCGTTACGCGGAAATAATAATCGTAATCGAGAATGTTCAGGTTTTCGATTACAGACTTATAGGAAAGATTACTTCCAGCGAAACTTACAACCTGATCAAAAATGGAACACGCATCACGCAATGCACCGTCCGCTTTCTGAGCGATTACATGCAGCGCATCGTGTTCAGCGGTTACACCTTCGCTCTTCGCGATAAATTCCAGGTGCTTCGCCATGTCTTCCACCTGAATGCGGTTGAAGTTGAAAATCTGGCATCGCGAAAGAATGGTTGGAAGAATTTTATGGCGCTCCGTTGTTGCGAGAATAAATATCGCGTAACGCGGAGGTTCTTCCAGCGTTTTCAGGAATGCATTGAATGCAGCGGCCGAGAGCATGTGCACCTCATCGATTACATACACCTTCTTCGCATTCGGATTGCTCTCCATCAGTTGTGGAGGAATACGAACTGTATCTACCAGATTGCGGATATCATCCACAGAATTGTTCGAAGCAGCATCTAATTCCGAAATGTCAATTGCCTGTCCGGAGTTGAACGATTTGCACGATTCACACTCGTTACACGCTTCAACATCTGGAGTGAGATTAACGCAGTTGATGGTTTTGGCAAGAATGCGCGCACACGTTGTTTTTCCAACACCACGCGGTCCGCAAAACAGAAACGCCTGCGCAAGATGATTGTTCTTGATCGCGTTCTGAAGTGTGGTCGTAATAGAAGTTTGTCCCACCACCGACCTGAAAGTGGCGGGGCGGTATTTACGGGCAGAAACAACGAAATTCTCCATTGGGGATGCTAAGGTAATAGCACTCTGCCCAAATCGAGCCGAAAACGGGGTTCGGATTTCTTACCACTTTTCAACAGAACGCTAATTTGTTAATACAGAGAGGGGAAATACACAGAATCAGGCTTCCAACGCGGAAGACAGAGTAGTCCGATTCTGACCATTTCGGCGCGCCAATTAGCACATAAGCAGAATAGCAAATAAGCACATTGGGAGAATTCTTACCTTTGGGGCTTCAATACACCTAATCAAAAACTCATGAAAAAATTAGTTACTCTGTCAGCCTTACTTTGCGCTTCCCTCTGCGTAAATGCACAGGCATCATTCACTGATGACTTCGAAGCATACACTTTAAATTATGTAGGCCCTCAATCAGCAGACTGGACCGTTTGGAGCGGTGTCGGCGGTGAAGGCACCACCGAAGATGCAATGGTTGTAAACAACGATGCGTCATCAGGTGCACAATCCATTTTCTTCAGCTCAACAAGTGCAACCGGCGGTCCACAGGACGTTGTTTTGAATTTCGGAGGTGAATACACCACCGGAACATTCGTGTACGAACAAGACATGAAAATTCAGACGGGCAAAGGTGGATATTTCAATTTCCAGGCTGACCAAGTGATCGGCACGCTTTGGGCGTTGGAAGTTTATATCAGCCAGACAGGTCAGTTTCAGATGTCGAACACGAACGGTGTTCTTCTTACCGGAACATTCCCAACTAACACATGGTTCACACTTACATTCGACATCAACCTGAATACGAACCAGTGGAATGCAAAAGTGAATAACGTATCCGTTGGTATTTTCGCGAATACAGTTAACCAGATTGCATCTATTGACCTTTTCCCGGTGAATGCTTCCACTCCTATCGGTGGAAACAACCAGGCAGGTTTCTGGGTTGACGATGTAAGCTACTCTTACACTCCTTATGTTTTGCCAACACTGAATGCAGGTGTTGTTGCAGTAGGAGTTCTGAATCCTGCAACTCGCACTCCAGGATCTGTATCAGGAATCGTTGGACAAACGCGTCCGATGTCTGCAACCGTACGTAACCTTGGTTTGAACACGATCACTTCATTCGATCTTGCCCTATCATTCAACGCGGTTCCGCAGAACATGAGTTTTCCTTCGGTGAACATTCCTTCAATGGCAACTTACGTTGTTACGTTCAACGTTCCGGTAACATTAGTTGCAGGTGCTAACGTAGCAATTGTAACTGTTTCAAACGTGAATGGACTTGGACCGGATGGAGATCTGAATGATGATGTGAACACTGCAAGTGGAAACATCACAACTGTTCCGGCTCCCGGCAAAATGGTTGTTGGTGAAGAAGGAACCGGAACATGGTGTCAGTGGTGTCCTCGCGGTGCTGTTTTCATGGACTACATGGCAGAAAGCTATGATGGTTTCTGGGCAGGTGTTGCGGTACACAACGGCGATCCAATGACAGATGCTAC
>CAYUTR010000284.1:0-6800 GCA_964447465.1 uncultured Chryseobacterium sp. | reverse complement strand
AAGAAGATGTTTTTCATGATAATGTGTTTGCTTAGAACAAAGCTAGTGAAACATGGAATAAGAAACAACAAGATTTGTGCCTGTTTTTCAACGGTATACCCTTATCAAACCGACGGTATAATGATCAATGTTCAACGTTCAATATTCAATGTTCATCTAAAATAAAAAGGGGTCCCGAAAGACCCCTCTAAACCAATTAAACCGGCAATTATCTGATCAGTGAAACGTGACCGATGTACTTGTGTTTCTTATCAAACACATCTGTAATCGCCACCTTCCACACATATGTATCAATCTGGCAGAGGTCGCCACCTTTACCTTGTACTGTTCCATCCCACGTAGTGTTGAGGTCAGTACAAGTAAAGATCAGGTTGCCCCAACGATCGAAGATCCACATTTCGTACTTCGTAATTCCAATACCAGTACCGAAGAACACGTCGTTGATTCCATCTGCGTTCGGCGTAAATGCATTCGGAATGTAGAATGTGAACTCAGGCTCTACGATCACTTCGATTGTTGTGTCATCAGTACATCCGTATTGGTTTGTCACCAAAAGATAAACATCGTAGTTCGAACCGTACTCCTGCGTGTAATCGTAGAATGTATTCTGCGTATTTGCTGTATCAGCAAGCGTTGCTCCGTCGCCGAAATCCCAGAACCATGATATTGGACTGCCTTGCGACAAGTCAAAGAAAACAACGTGTGTCTGCGATACAGTTGTTACCATCGGCGTTGCAGTAAACGATGCATGCGGAACTGGATACACTTCTATCATGTTCGGGAACACCAACGTCTGAATACAACCCTGATTCGAAGTTGTAGTTAACGTTACAGAGTAAAGTCCAGCAGCGCTTGGATAGCAGTGGTTTGGATTCTGCGTAAAGCTTTGCGGAGAACCGTCACCAAAATCCCATGTCCAACCGGTGATTGAACCACTTGCAATTGTAGTCTGATCAAGGAAGTTCACACACAATATTGGACAACCGGCGAAGTCGTCGGCAGTAAAGAGAACTACTGGTTGCGGTGCAGTAATAGCCTGCAGAATCACCGTATCCAGACAACCGTTCGAGTTCTGCACAATCAACGTTACGTTGTATGTAGAATCGTTCGTATATGTATGTGTTGGACTCTGCGTGTTCCCGAATGGAGAACCGTCGCCATAATCCCAACCCCAAACTGTGAGGTTGCCGGACCCCGCAAGCGACATATCAGTGAACGTCGTTGGACTTCCGATACAAACCGTATTCGCCGTGAAACTTGCAGTAGGATTTGCATGCACTGTTACTGCGTTAGTTATAGTAGCTGTACAACCGTTGTTAGATGAGATCGTCATCGTTGCAACATAAGCACCTGCCTGCGGATATATGAAGCTTGGATTCTGAATATCCGAAGTGTCAGCTGATGATGTAGCGACACCGAAGTCCCACGCCCAATCTGTAATGGTACCGCTCGAAATCACAGACTGATCTGTAAATGCGGTTGGTGTGCCTTCGCAAACGGTAGTTGAAACAAACAACGGCACTGGTCCCGGTGCAACTGTTACAATCACCTGTGCTGTGTCGAAGCAGTTCGATGTCGGCTCAGCTGTAAGTGTAACAGTATATGTACCTGGCGTGAGGTAAGTATACGACGGGTTCTGCAACAAGCTTGTATCTGCTAACGTTGAGCCATCACCGAAATTCCAGAACCAGTTCGCAGAGTTCTGAGAGTTGTTCGTGAACTGCATTGGTGTATTCGTACATACAAGTGCAGCAGAGAATGCCGCTACCGGCGAAGGTCCTACAGTGATTACCTGCGTAGTAGTCTGAGGACATCCGAATGTTGACGTAGTAATCAACGTAACAGTATATGTACCCGAAGATGAGAACGTGTGCGACGGATTCAACAGGATCGAAGTATTATTTCCACCTGATGCAGGATCGCCGAAGTTCCACTGGTAACCTGAAATCGTATCGCCAGCAGCAATAGTAGAAGTACCAGTGAAGTTCACTGTTTGTCCACCACAGATCTGATTATATATATACGAAGATGTTGGAATCGCGTGTACCGTTACTGTAGTCGTAAATGTTGAAGGACACGGTGTTGTTCCAGCTGTCAATGTAACAGTATAGACACCCGGCAACGGATATGTATAAGTAGGGTTCTGTACGTTGCTTGAGTCGTTCGTTACCGTCGGATCACCGAAGTGCCATGACCATGTGCTTGGATTAATGGTGGTGTCGGTAAAGACCATAGGTGCACCCACACACACATCATTCTGCGTGAAGCCGGCGAGTCCACCGTTACCAGGATTGACGACGTGCGAGATAGAATCTCTACAACCTCCTTGCGTGACGACATACAACCAAACCGTATAAGGCCCAGGTGGGGTGTATGTGTAAGATGGAGATGTAAGCAATGACGTATCGCCGGCCGTGGCGGGATCACCGAAATCCCAGAAGTAAGTCATTGTTCCACTGGCGACGGTACTATTATTCGTAAACGTATAGTTAGGACTGCAAGGTGGGAATGTAGGTGTGAATGCTGCAGTTGGCATTGGGTATATGCCAATATTAACACTCAGGTAGGTTGTGCAACCCGTTACCGAAATCATTTCTACATAATATGTACCGGCGGCATTGACGACAAGTGAATCAGTGGTGCCAATCGAAGGTGCCGGTGGTGAACCATTAGTCCAGTTGTAAGAGGCGGCTCCTGGTGGAGCATTGATTGTTACAGAATTTCCCGCACAGAGCGAATCACTCAGCGCAAGCGAATACGGCAAACATGAACAATCAATGTATGCGTAACCATAGTGTCCTGCGAAAATACATCCTGCAACGGTAAAACGGATTGTAACGTTTGCGGCAACGAATGTGCTTAGATCAATGTTAACCGTAGTCCATGGCTTATAATATGTACCAACACCGCAAGTTGTAAATCCAGAGATTGATCCACCGGCTTCTACATAATACTGTGAGCATGGAACAAGGTTACCCGACTGGTCAAACATCTCAATCTTAAAGTAAGGCTGTTCACCCGTTGAGTGTCCACCGTCGTTAAGTACTACCGCATACTGATAGGTGAATGAAGTATTTCCCGGTGCAACTGTAAATGTCTGTTCAAGAATTTCACCCTGATAGTTAGCAGTTGTTCCGCCAAGACGGCAAGAATAGTTTCCACCAGGAGCAACGCAAGGGAAACCACCGCAAGGATCATTACCTGAAGCGGCACTTACTATAGTGTGACGTGAAGCAGAATTACTAAGAATAGCATCCATTCCCGCTGTAACAATGCCGGGAACTACGTTTTGAAGCGGGCCTGAAGAACTAGCGGTGTTATCACCGGTTGATCCGGTCCAACCCGTAAAGTTGCCCGTTTCAAAATCCATGTTAGTGCACGGAGCTTGTGGTGTTGGATTGATTGGTCCAAGACGTTGGCTATTTCCGTTTGCAATCAGTTGCTGACGTGACACATACTGATCCGGATAGAACGTACGAGTGATGTAATTTTTCTTCGCCTGCTTAACGAACATTTCTGTTTCGTAAGAATCCAATGACTTCTGTTGTGCGCGTGTACGCACTAAAGTTTCGTTGAATCCAGCAAGAGAGTCAGTCGCAACATTTACACTATTCACCGCAGTTACATTTTGTGCAGTTACATTATTGTAACCAAACAGAATAAGACACGCAATTACGAATGTGTAAACAAGTGTACAGTTGTGTTTCATATTTTCCGGTTGAAAGTGATGGTGTCACTCACATGCAATGCTTCTGCAATATAGTTCAGGTAAAACATAAAACCAAACGCCATATACTTTCGACGAATTCTGAGTTCTAATAGACGAAAAATATTTTGGGAATTATGTGGAATTCAACTTATCGATAACCAATTGATTATCAGATATATAAGAAACTACACAAAACTTTGATTTCCAGTCTATTGTTGAAAAAAAGATATTACCAATCGATGTTTTTTTTCAGCAAAGCCTGAGTTTGGGCCTCCGGCGTGTTTTTGTCCGCAACAAAATTGTATTTCCAGGAAGCCAACTCGGGCAGGCTCATAAGGATTGACTCAATTCTTCCGCCCGTATCCAGCCCGAATTTGGTGCCTTTATCGTACACGAGGTTGAATTCCACGTACCGTCCACGCCGGATTAACTGCCAGTTTTTTTCGTTCTCTCCGTAAGGCAGATTTTTATTGTTCTTCATCAACGCAGTGTAAACAGGCGCGAAAGTTTCGCCCACATTCAACACGAAAGAAAATATTTCTTCTTTTGATTTGTCATTCAGACGGTCAAAGAAAATTCCACCTATGCCGCGCGTTTCGTTGCGGTGTGTGATGAAGAAATAATCATCTGCCCAGGTTTTGAACTTCTTATAATAGGAAGCGTCGTGTTTGTCGCAGGTAGTCCGCAGTGCCGCGTGGAAAAATTTTGCGTCTTCCTCAACTACATAATGCGGCGTGAGGTCAATTCCACCGCCAAACCACCAATCTCCATTGGTAAGTTCAAAATAGCGCACGTTCATATGAATGATCGGCACAAGAGGAGAATGAGGATGCATTACGATAGAAACTCCACAAGCGAAGAAGCCCCGTTCAGTAACATCCAGCGCTTTTGCAATATTGTCGGGCAAGGTTCCGTGAACAGCTGAGAAATTTACACCCGCTTTCTCCAACACGTTTCCGTGCTGCATCACGCGCGTGATTCCACCTCCTCCTCCATCGCGCTGCCATTCTTCGGTGTGAAATTTTCCGGTACCGTCTTCGGCTTCAATTGCAGAGCAGATATTATCCTGCAACAACCGGAAGGACGATGCAATGGAATCTTTCGTAATCATAAACGGATGGAATTAATGCTGCTTGTCCTTTTTCGGATTGTCGTATCCATAAGGAACCAGTTCGTAATCGCTGATGTGCACAATGCGCAAGCTGATGTTTTCATACCCGCTTTCGGCATCGGAACGGATGAACTGGAAAGACTGTTGCAGACCAGTTCCTGTTTGCACTGGCACACCCGGAACAAATCCAGTTCCGGTAGAACGCAGCTGCTGAAGGAAGAACAATGTAACATCGTAACCTGCGAATGCAAAACTAGTTGGATCTCCACCGAAAGAAGCCCGGTAATGACGGATAAAACGCTTGGTCACCGGTGCATCATAATCAATAAAGTATGGTGACGCAAAATGATAATGCAGTGCTTCGAGGTATTCGAAATCCAGGTTGTCATAGTCCATCCATGCCGGCATTCCGTAAATCGTGATCTGATATTTCTCTGCGAGTCCGTAAAGATTGCGCACGAGATCTGTTACGAACGCCTGGGAAGTTGATGGTATCACAAGCACGTTCATCTTATCATGGGAAAGCTTTGATTCGATTCCGGAAAAACCCTGGTTGATTCTGATGGAGTCTTTTCCTTCCAACCCAAGCAGACGATTCATTTCATTGCTGAATGAATTACAAACCTTTTGCTCTTTCAGTAATCCACTGGTGATCATAACCACATTATCATCTTTACGCTTATCCGAAATGTGCAAAGCTAATTGCTCCATCTGTGTGCTCTGGGAAGGCAAAGTTTTCACCGCCATAGGATTCTTGAACAGCACACGATTCGCTCCTGATACAGGTGAAATAATTCCGATGTTATGCGCGTTTGCAAAGTCGGCAATCTCGTCAAATGGCCCGGGTGAAAATGGCCCGATGATCAGATCCATGTAAGCGAATTCCGGTTTCGCCAGAACTGCTGCAGTTTTTCCTGAATCAATATCGTCTACATCATACACCCAAACGTTCACCTTCATTCCTGCCTTGCGCATCGAATCGATTGCGAGTAAAGCTCCTTCGTAAAACTCTACTGCCGCTTTTGGTTTCGCAGGGAATTCTGCTTTATCATCAACAATTTCATCAGGTACAATGTTCACTGTATTCCATAACTGCAGCGGCATCATGAAGGCAACGTTGTAAACCTCTTTCAGAATGGAAACCACCGAATCAGGTTTCGTGGTATCAGGAACAATTACAACTCCACTACTGTTAACCTGCCCCGGAATTTTGAGTTCCATTCCAATCTTCAATCCTAAGCGGGCATCCGGATTGTTGTTGTAAATATCGTTCTCCGATACATTGTACTTCTTCGAAATGCTGTAAACGGTTTGTCCAGCCTCTACTTTGTGAATGAAAAACTTCTTTCCTGTATCAGGAGCAATCACCGCAACCGGCACCGCTTTTTTCTCGAATGGAACGCGCAACACCTGGCCGGGTTTGATTCCATTCATCGCATCAGGATTCTCGATCAATACATCGTTCACCGTGAGATCATACGCCTTTGCAATTGCATACAACGTCTGACCTTTCTCAACTGTATGGAGATAATACTTCTTCCCCTCAACAGTTTCCGTTTTCTTCGATTTTTTTATGCCGTCCTGCGCATGCGAAGGACCCGCACATGCTGTGAAGAGCACGAACAAAAGAAGAACGTTGTATTTCAGAATCGCTTTCACTATTCCCATTCAATTGTTGCAGGTGGTTTCGAACTGATGTCGTACACCACGCGATTAATTCCTTTTACTTTATTGATGATCTCATTTGAAATCTTTCCGAGGAATTCATGCGGCAGATGACAAAAATCTGCTGTCATTCCATCCGTTGAAGTCACAGCGCGCAACGCAACACAATTTTCGTACGTGCGTTCATCACCCATCACACCTACGCTCTGCACAGGAAGAAGCATTACTCCTGCCTGCCATACTTCGCGGTATAAATTGTGCTTTTTCAGACCTTCGATGAAGATATCATCTGCCTCTTGCAATATGCGTACCTTT
>CAYUTR010000283.1:0-6821 GCA_964447465.1 uncultured Chryseobacterium sp. | reverse complement strand
ATTTTGCACACCTGCCGGATGGCCCGGTAGCACTATTGCGCGGCAGATGGTCATTCCACTAGTGCTCGATAGCTTCGAACCGCATGCTGAGCCGATGGTAGAAACAGGAACATGGAAAGCAGGCGGCATGGCGCACAGTATGTTGAAAACAATTGAAAGGAAACAGATTGCTATTGCAAAGTGGATTATCGGCGTTGTTCCCGCAATGAAAGAATATGCGCAGCAGCGTTACGGTTATACGGGCAATAATTTTCTCGTGAAACCAGCGTGCATAGATTTCAGTCAGTTCAATCTTCTGAAGCGAGGCAACGAAAAACTGAAATCTCAACTAGAATTGACCGATAAAATTGTTTGTGTATATGCCGGAAAATTCGGAGGACTCTATCTTCGTGAAGAAGCTTTCTCGTTTTTCAAAACTGCGCAGCAGGTATTCGGGGAATCATTCAGAGTTCTTTTGCTGACTTCCACACCGCATGAAGAAATCGCAGCAATGTGTTTGACTGCAGGTTTTGACGAAAAATATATTGTAACAACATTTGTTCCGCATAATGAAGTTCCTGACTATATGGGACTGGCTGATTTTGCATTCTCCGCATTCAAACCTGTTCCGAGCAGAAAATACTGCACGCCGATTAAGAACGGCGAATATTGGGCGATGGGGCTTCCTGTAGTTATCGGTGAAGGAATTTCCGAAGACAGCGATATTATTCGCACTGAAAATGCAGGCTATGTTCTGAAATCAATAAGCGAAGATGAATTCCATAATGCAGCGCAGCGTGTCAAACAAATGCTTCAGTCCGAAGACCGCGATAAACTTGCCAATCGTATTCACCAATTAGCCCAAAAGCATCGTAATTTCGCAATCGCAAAGTCGGTTTATCAAACTATTTATTCCGGATTATGAGCAAGGAGATAATTCTGGTTACGGGAGGCGCAGGTTACATTGGTTCACACACCATTGTGGCGCTGATGGACTTAACCGACTACCAGATTGTTTCGGCAGACAATTACTCCAACTCAAGCGCAAAAACGTACGATCGCATCGAGCAGGTTACGGGAAAACGTATTCCTTTCCTTGAAGCTGATTTATCGAAGCGCGAAGAAGTAGAGCGCGTCTTCACACAGTTCCCGGAAATCACCGGCGTCATTCATTTCGCCGCATTCAAATCAGTTCCCGAGTCGGTCGATCATCCTGAGATGTATTTCCGCAACAATCTTGATTCACTTAAGAACGTGATCGAAGTTGGTCAGAAGCACAAGCTGAGAAATATTATTTTCTCTTCATCCTGCTCTGTGTACGGAAATATCAGCTCGCTACCCGTAAGAGAAACCACTCCGTTCGGAAAAGCCGAATCGCCATACGCGGAAACAAAAATGCTGGGTGAAAATATTCTCCACGAGATAGTAGAATCTTCTCCTGAATTGCGCGGAATTTCGTTGCGCTATTTCAATCCCGTTGGAGCACATGCAACAGGATTGCTTGGGGAATTACCGAATCAACGACCAAACAACCTGGTTCCGGTTATCACGCAATGTGCGATCGGAAAAATATCCAGCATGAATATTTTCGGAAGCGATTATCCGACCCGCGACGGCACATGCATTCGCGACTACATTCACGTATGTGATATTGCAGAAGCGCACGTTATTGCAATGAACAAATTAATTTCTCCGGCAACAACTGATCTGCGTTACGATGTTTTCAATCTCGGAAGCGGAAACGGAGTAACTGTGCTGGAAGCGATACACGCATTCGAAAATGTAAGCAGACGAAAACTGAATTACCATCTCACCGACCGTCGCGCCGGAGATGTAATTGCGATTTACTCCGACTCGTCAAAAGCCAAAAGCCAATTGGGATGGGAAACCAAACGAACACTTGTTGAAATGATGGCTTCCGCCTGGAAATGGGAACTGCATCTCGACCAAGAAAACAAATCCTGATACATGTATCCGGTGCATGAACATTGTTTAGTTTGCGGCTCTACCGATTACGGCGTGCTCGATCAGCAATACGCACATGCATACCTGGTTCAATGTCAAGAGTGCAGATTTGTTTTTGGACGCAGAATTCCATCGGAACAGGAACTGAGTGAACATTACTCGAGATATCCGCGAGATACTGCCCTCTCTCCAATTACTGTAAAGCGATACGAAGAACTGCTGGAACAATTTGAACCTTTCCGGAAAAATAATCGCATACTCGACATTGGCTGTGGCGACGGCCACTTTCTCGCTGTTGCGAAATCAAAAGGTTGGGAAGTTTATGGAACCGAATTCACCGATGAGGCAGTTCAGATTGGTACTGCGAAAGGTATACACGTGCACAATGGAAGAATTCAATCGTGGAGTGATTCAGGAAATTTCGATGTTATCACTTCCTTCGAAGTACTGGAGCATATCAACGACGGACAGGAACATGTTTCTAAAATAAATTCGCTTTTACGTCGTGGAGGATTGTTCTATTTCACAACGCCGAATTTCAATTCACTCAGTCGACGTGTACTCGGTGGAAAATGGAAAATCATTGAATATCCCGAGCATCTGTGTTACTACACCGCAGACAGTGCTTACCGGTTGTTAACGGCATCCGGAATGCAGCGATTGAATGTTCTGACTACCGGAGTTGCATTTCACCGCTTCCCGAAGGAAGGTAACACATCAGCATTCATTGCGAAGCAGGAAGAACTAAGAGGTTCCATTGAGGAAAGTCGTGTGCTCGCTTTTGTGAAGACGCTGATCAACTTTGCACTGAATCAGCTACGGGCCGGGGATACGCTGAAGGGATTCTACGTGAAGCGTTAATCTGTTCCTGTTCATCACGTACACCTTCCTTGCTCAGGAAATAATGCAGAATCAACAGCATTGAAATGTAGCAAGAAAGGAACGGAATTTTGAACCGGACCAGCGCCCCGAAATTAGACGTCGACAATCCAACCATCACCGCAAAAAACAAGGTATAACACAACAGGAATGACAGAATGGGATAATAATTCAGTATTCTGAAAAAACGACGCACGTTCCCCAGTATTTTTATCAATAGAAAGACGACCGTGAGCAGGTAGATGAGATTCTCCAGCCCGGAAATCACAATCACCACTTTACGCGCCTCCCAGATGTACGGACGGAATAAACCCACCGCCATTGCCGATGGTACTTTAACAATCATTCCCGAGACCGTCGGATCAAATTCACCAATGTCGAATGAGCTCCCTTCGTAATGGTCCGCTTTCAGATCCTTCTGTGTTACTGAAGCCGTCTCGAGCATCTTTCCGAAGGCGAATTTGCCCATGACCCCTCCCAATAATGACAAAGCGAAAAATCCACCTGCCATTGATAGCACCAATACCAATGGCACAAGAGTTATGCGGATAAAACGGGAGTGAATTTTTTTCATGTTTGTTAATCCGATCCAGACGATCGCGCCGGGGAGAAGAGAATACAAAACATACGGCTTGATAGAAATCAAGACATACAGCGTTATCAGAATAACTACGAGGCCACGCCAGGAAAATCGTCCGCGCATTAAAGTCTGATCGATTCCTACAATAAACCAACACACCGCCGAAAGTGTGATCGTATCCTTCAAAATACCGGATCCCCAAAATAAAACCGACGGAACAAACAATACACCGAATGCCAGACGTCGTTGCAGTCCGGGAAAATAACGGCAAAGCATCAGAAAAAATTTCCATGCACCGAAAAACGAAATCCACGATAGAAGAATACTCGTGATCAGGTAACTCTTGAACGCGATGAGTACTAACGGCGAAATCATTTTTGCTACGAAGAAAGTCTGACTGTCATAATACATATACGGCCACGGGTAACCTGTTTCGCGGTCAAAAATCATATAGTTAGTTAGCGAAGGTGACGAGGTTACCACTTCGAGGTAGCTTGTGATATCCTTCATCCCCAGATTAACAAGACTGCGCGACGATTCATAGTAAGAAACAGTATCGCCTCCCTCGTAGTAGTAGATATAAATCAGGCAGAAAACTATGGAGCTCACCACCTTCGCGGTCACAGCCCACGTATAATACGAATACAGTGGATTGGTTCGCAACTTCATCACCTGTATACCGAATGTGATTGCGAAAATCACAATACAGTATATTCCCAACATCACCCACTCGAACGGCTGAATTGTTTTGATGTAGGAAAAATTCTCAATTTCAAACATGAATCAGGAGTGGTGATATTTTTCGCCCTTCAGGATGGTGTATGCGCGATAAAGCTGTTCCGTAAAAAATAAACGAACCATCTGGTGCGTAAATGTCATTGAAGATAATGAAATCTTCGCCGTTGCCGATTTGTAGACTTCTTCCGAAAAACCAAAAGGTCCGCCTACAACAAATGCGATTGATTTTATTCCGGAATTCTGTTGCTTACTGATCCACTGCGCAAATTTTTCAGACGTAAAAGTTGTACCGTTCTCATCCAGCAGCACCAACTTTTCGCCCTGCACGAGTTTGCCAAGAAGGTACTTGCCTTCCGCCGTTTTCTGCTGATCCGGATTGAGTCCTTTAAGCGCAGGCACAACCAGTTCGGCAATCGCAAAAGTGCAGTAATGCTTCAGGCGTTTTTCGAAGACTTCAATGCCCTCTTTCGCCCATGAATCGGAGGTTTTTCCGATGGTTAAAAGCCTGATTTTCATTACTCTCTTGCTGTGTACAACGTGTGGATCAAAAATACCCTTAAATCGGTCAGAATACTACGGAATAGTTACTTTTGAAACACGTACAAGGAACTGAATGTCACTCCATTTGGCGCGGTTGTTGTTGTACACTTGTAAATACCACTTTCACGTTATGAAAAAGTTAATTGCTGTCCTGTGTTTCATCCTTCCGGTGTCGCTTCTCGCTGACACAGCAGATGATGTTGCCGCTGCGATCCGCACAGGTGATGCGCACCAAGTAGCTAACTACTTTGCAGACAATGTCGACCTTAAAGTTCTTGAGCAGGAAAATATTTACAGCAAGGCGCAAGCCGAACTGATCCTCCAGGATTTTTTCGTCAAACATCCCGTGAAAGGATTTACGATTGTACACAAAAGTGTTCCCAAAAATGATTCACAGTTTGCCATTGGCACGCTGGAAACCACTAACGGGAAATACCGCGTTCATTACCTGATGAAAACCATCATCGGTAAAACATCAGTGACACAGTTCCGAATCGAGGATTCGGATGAAGAGGAATAACACCGGTTACCTGCCGGGAAAACCCGACACAGATTTAATTGTAAAGTTCGTTCAGGACGCGTTGCTTGAAGACGTAGGTTCCGGCGATCATACCTCCCTGAGCACAATTCCCGTTACTGCTATTCAGACTGCAAAGCTTCTCGTCAAAGATGAAGGAGTGATTGCTGGAATTGAATTGGCCCATTTCATTTTCGATGCGGTCGACAAACAGTTACAGGTAAACGCATTGCTGAGCGACGGAGATGTCGTGACGAAAGGCGATATCGCATTTACCGTTACAGGTCCGGCACAATCGATCACCATTGCAGAACGACTTGTGCTGAATTGCATGCAACGCATGAGCGGCATTGCAACCGCAACGTGGAAAATGGTGCAGCTCGTGAGCGATCTTCCTGTAAAAGTTGTAGACACTCGCAAGACCACTCCCCTATTCCGTTACTTTGAGAAATGGGCTGTGCGGATCGGAGGAGGACACAATCACCGTTACGCCTTGTACGACATGATTCTCATCAAAGACAATCACGTTGATTATGCCGGAGGAACCACAGAAGCTATTGAGCGGGCACGGGAATACGTCGCACAGAAAAAACTCAACCAGAAAATTGAAATAGAAGTTCGCAATTTTGAAGAGCTGGCCGAAGTACTCGCGCATGGAGGAATTGATCGGATTATGCTTGACAATTTTACTCCGGAAAATCTGGCGAAGGCCGTGCAGATCATCAATCGAAAATTCGTGACCGAAGCTTCGGGTGGAATTACAATTGAATCGCTTCGGACCTACGCAGAAACCGGAGTTGATGAAATTTCCGTTGGTGCATTGACGCACAGCATCCGAAGTCTTGATCTCAGTCTTAAAGCAGTAAAAACATGTTAAGACGGGTACTTAGAAAATTTATTCGCTTACCGATACTGCGGAACCTCGTCGCCTTCTCGCATAAATTTTCTCTGCCGGGCTTTGAAGGTCATTCACTGTTCGAGGTTTTTACTTTTTTCTACCGCGGACTTTTCAAAGGACAGATTCAGACCCGTGCTTCCTCAATGGCATTCAGTTTTTTCCTGGCTGTTTTTCCATCCATCATTTTTCTTTTCACGGTGATCCCCTATATTCCTGCGGAGAATTTCGAGTTAAAATTGCTTGAAGTTATCCACGAATTGCTTCCCGAGAATATGTTTCTCTCGCTGCAGGATACCATTAAAGAAATTACCAGCCGTCCGAGTGGAGGATTACTGTCATTCGGTTTTCTTGCTGCTCTGTATTTTTCTAAGAATGGGTTAGTTGCAATGATGAATGCATTCAACAACTCCATCCACGCAAAAGAACACAGACCGATATGGAAACAACAACTCATTGCCACAGCGCTCGTTGTTGTATTGTCTCTTGTAATTTTTACAGGACTTTTTCTGATGATCGGCTCCGAATATGTGCTTTCTAAAATGGTCGACAAAGAAGGCGCAGAGCGATTCTGGATTCACTTAGGAAAATGGGTGGTTCTGGGTGGACTCTTCATTGTCATTATCGGAACTTTCTACCGCTTTGGGCCTGCCCGTCGCCGTCACCGCATTTTCTTCAGTCCCGGAGTTTTACTTGCTGCAATTCTTACTATATCCACCTCCTCACTG
>CAYUTR010000282.1:0-6876 GCA_964447465.1 uncultured Chryseobacterium sp. | reverse complement strand
CGATGGTTCCTATTTACAAGCTGAACAAACTTGCTCCGGGAAAAAATCACCAGGGAGCAGTTGCATCGCTTGCATCGGTAACGTATCACGACATCGAAACTTTACTGCCAACGATTTTCGAAGAGGGAAAAACTCCACTCATTCTTGTTCTTGATCGCATAACAGATGTACGCAACTTCGGTGCGATTGCGCGTTCTGCAGAATGCGCGGGAGTAGATGCAATTGTTATTCCGAGTCGCGGTGCTGCACAAGTGAATGGTGATGCGATCAAAACATCTGCAGGTGCTTTACACACGATTCCGGTTTGTAAAGAAGAAAATCTGAAAAATACGCTTGAGTTTCTAAAGAACTCGGGACTCACAATTGTTTCCTGTACTGAGCAAGGCAGCATTCCACATTACACTGCAGATCTAACAGGACCTGTTGCAATCATCATGGGTTCCGAAGAAGACGGAATTTCCGGAGAGTATCTCAGAAAATCAGACGTGCGCGTGCTTGTTCCGATGAAAGGTGAAATTTCTTCACTCAACGTTTCCGTCGCGACAGGTGTAATTCTCTTCGAAGTTCTTCGCCAGCGCGAAATCAGTGGCTCTTAATCTAACCACATAGAGTCATAGAAACATAGGTTGGGAAAAAGGGATTCGCGAGCGAATCTACATAGCTCATATAGCGGTTGCGCTCTCCATGTGAACTATGTCGAGTGAAACGCCTTTTAGAAAACAATGGCCATGCATTCTATGTAACTATGTGCCTATTGTGGTTAAATTTGGGTGTGATTCAAAAGCATCCACTGCTTAATCCAAAGTACCATCCCTGGCTTCTCGCTTTAGCGGTAATTCTTTCACGTCTACCGTTTCTCTTCGATGGTTACGGACACGAAGAAGATTCTTACGGACTTGTAGTGAACGCGTGGCAAATGCACGATTCGGGACACTATGTCGCTTCACGCTTTCCCGGACACCCATTTCAGGAATACATCTATTTGTTCATCTGGAATCAACCTGATTGGATCTGGAATTCATTCAGTCTCCTTTTCAGCGTAGTTGCGGTTCTGGCTTTTTATTCAGCGATGAAAAAAACGGGAATCGGTTTTCCCATGGAAACATCGCTGATGTTCGCGTTCACACCCATGTTCTTCCTTGCAGGAACATACACAATCGATTACGCATGGTCGCTCGCATTTGTGCTACTTTCCTTCTGGGCGCTAGTAAACAGAAAATATTGGCTCTGCGGATTTTTTCTCGGCCTGGCAGTCGGTTGCAGAATCACATCCGGAATTTTTATCATTCCGTGGATGATGCTCGTATGGCAGCGTCTCGATTTTGATCAGTGGAGAAATTACATTCTGAAAATCGGAATTCCGTTCGCGGTCGTTGGAGTTTTCTGGTACGTACCGGCTTATCTGCAATACGGAACTACGTTCTTCGACTACAGCGATCAGTTTCCGTACCCGCCCTTCACGAAAATAATTTACAAAGCAACCATCGGTGTTTTCGGACTGCTCGGAATAGCCGCACTCCTCTTTGCAAAATTTCGTTGGCTCACTTCGAAAAATAAGAACGCGATAAATCCACCACAGATTTTCTCGCCGCAGCGATTGACGTGGGTCATTCTCGTGATCATCGTGCTGCACATCATTTCTTACCTGCGTCTTCCGCAGAAGGCCGGTTACATGTTGGCCATTGTACCATTCGTGATGATGCTGGTTACGATGTACTCCAATTTTCACACAATCCGAATCGTGACAATGATTTTAATTCTTTCGCCTTTCCTTCTAGGGATGAATATCACAGATGATCTTCGCGGATCAGGTGCAACAGGAGCGTCAGTTAAATTTAACATCTCTGGACAGGAAATTTCCATTGATGCGGCACGCGGGCCGGTGTTTGCAGAACAACAAAAGCGAAGAAACAAGTTGGAATATGTAGATCGCGTTTGTGATTATCTGGACACAACATATCAACCCCAAATAATTATCTGCGGTTGGTGGTACAATGAGATACTTACCGAATGGCGCAGCAGGCCCGACTCACTATCCGCCGAAAACTTTAGTTGTTGGGTCCCACATCAGGATATCCGCTTGAAATTCTATATTAGTTGTGACGAAATAAAGAGAGAATTGCGGGACATGAGAGCACGTCACATTTATATTTCTGAAGAAGAACAGGCACGACTGGAAACTCAGGGTCTTACCTTCCCGACACAAAAAGTTTACTATCTCCCCGAGCAAAACCTCTACAACGACCAGATGTTCAATCAATCCTGCACCGACGAAATCGCGGAACCATTCTCTGTAAAATAGTAACGGTCGAAAAGCGGTTTTACTCCCGTCTCCGAACTCCCAACTCCGAACTTTTGTATATCTTCATATCTCTGTAATCCCGCTATGAGTACCGAAGAAAAACCGGAAGAAAAATTCAAAGTGCTGATCAACATCGGCATTGTATTCTCCATTCTATTGTTCGTTGGTGTTTTTGTAACCATTGGTGTTACGAAATCCAATATGAAAGATAAACCGGATGAATACGCGATGATGATGCTGCGCGATTCTATCCAGGCCGCCAACGCATATGATCCGTATTCTTACAGTTACGATTATTACAGCGATCCGGGCGATTATTACGATTACGGTCCCGGTCCAAAAGAACGTGAATCAGACAGTCTGAACCGCGAGATCCGAAGTCAGTATGGTTATTCTTACCAGGAAGATCTTCTCACTCATCTCGATGATGAATCAGATCGTTGTGCCGCACTCATTCGCCAGCTGATTGATGCATTTGAAGATACTTTGCACAAGAGCGGTGTAAGTCAGACCACGAGTACTTCAATCGATTTCTTCACGCGCACACAAAAAGATGAAGAGCTGTTCACCGCTCTGTTCGTGTATCGTGAAACCACGGAAGATTTAGCTGATGATGCTGGACTTTACAGCTGCACTTCGTACCGAACGTATTTTCCGCTACTGGAAACATCGGAGTACAGCTACATCAAGACATGGGATGCCGCTGAGTTTGAAAAAGATCCTGACTCCGTAATTTCCTACCTTGAAAGAATGGAAATGGATCTCCGGAGTTACGAGAATAACGTCCTCTGGGACATGATTTACTAGGAGCGGTTTGATTTTCATCCACGCTTAACCTCGTCTCAGCCCTACCCTTTCGCCTCTCATCTAATTCCGCTTGCACGTTAGGGTTCTTCCCCTAATTTCGCGGACATGAATAAACAAACTCTTTTCCTCAGCTTCGCTCTGCTATTTGCAGGTGCGGGTATTGCACAGGACCGTACAGACAAAGGCGGCATGAAACCGTACAAGAATCCGTTCATGGCCAACATCAAAGAAAAGGTGGCAGGATTCAAAGGCGATCAGAAAAAAGATGAGCCGCGGTTCATGATGGATTACACGGGTGTTGATGTTCCGAAATCTATGGATGAATTCAAAACCGTGTATGCAACCACTCCGATGTCACAGGGTCTGACGAATACCTGTTGGTGTTTCTCTACTCTTTCTTATTTCGAAACAGAAGTAAACCGAATCTCGAAACAGGAAGTCAAGCTTTCTCAATCGTACATCGTGTATTGGGAATACGTTGAGAAAACAAAAGAGTTTGTAAAAACGCGTGGAGAAACTTTTATCGGTGAAGGATCTGAATCAAATGCAGTAACACGTATGATGCAGATGTACGGACTCGTTCCTTACGATTCGTATACCGGTCTGAAACCGAATCAGCCTTTCTATGATCACGTTTCATTGTTTGATGAGGTGGACGAATATCTCAAAGGCGTAAAAGCAAGCGGTGCTTGGAATGAAGAAACTGTAATCAACACCGTGAAGTCTATTCTGAAATTTCACATGGGTGAGCCGCCGGTGAATGTAACGATCAACGGAAAAGTGATGAGTCCGCAAAAGTACATGACAGATATTCTGAAACTGAATCCGCTCAACTACATTGAGTTCATGTCGCTGAAGCAATATCCATACTGGCAGAAATCAGAATATCCTGTTCCTGACAACTGGTGGCATTCGGCAGAATATCATAACGTCCCACTGGATACGTGGATGGAAATTATCAAAACCGGAATCAAAGGTGGATACAGCATTGCAATTGGTGGCGACGTTTCAGAAGGCGGAATCAATCCTGAACTTGGTGTAGCGATGGTTCCATCTTATGACATTCCTCACTCGGCAATCGACGAGAACGCACGTCAGCTTCGTTTCAGCAACGGAACGACTACGGATGATCACGGCATTCACATGATCGGCTGGTGCGAGAAACCCAACGGAATGTGGTTCCTCATCAAAGATTCAGGAAGTAGCGCACGCAACAATCCGCAAAATCCCGGTTACTTCTATTACCACGAAGATTTTGTGAAACTGAAGATGATGTCGTTCACCATTCATCGCGATGCGGTGAAGGATGTGCTGGCGAAGTTTCCTGCAACTAAGTAGGCAGTTGGGCGGTTGGGCAGTAGGCAGTCAAAAAAAAGTGGACATCAGCGCGATGTCCACTTTTTTATTTAACCAAACCCAAACACCATTTACTGTTGTAACAATTCACTCCGACTGCCTCCTGCCAAACTGCACTACTGCCTACTCCTCATCCGGACCAAAGACTGCCTGTCGCACCGTTTCCGGATTTGAATCAGGACCTGAGATCAGTCGACCGTGGAATTCACCTAAGTCATTGTTGTCATCAGCACCGCGAGTGAATTCTTCCTCATCGGACATATACAGGTTTCCACTTCCGTCCACCATCATCAGTGAATTGGTAGCGTTCTTACCATACGTAATCGGAACGCCTCCGCCACCATTTCCTGTGTAGGTCAACACCATGTTCCGTGCTTTGTCAATCACATAAACTATTAGCGGCACAACAACTGCACCTATACCAACTTTCACTCGTGATGCAACAGCTTTCACCGGGTTCACCAAGCGTCTCACCTGATCGCAATTAAATACGCCCATTCCTTCAATTGTGAGTGCCTGTACAACATTTCCGGTTGCTGCATAAGCACGTTGCATATCTGTCATTGTGCGCTCGCGTTCTGCAGCTACATAATTGTTCCATGCCGGAAAATCCTTTTCTTTTTCAGCATCCACCATGAATGGAACCGCCTTATTGTACACACGCGTTGAATCTTTGGTCGCGCGATCTACGCTACGCTTATGATTCTTCACAGTTTGGTTGATTCCCTTAGTGAACTTAGTTCTACGCTGTCCCAATCGTTTTTCATACGATGCATGCAGTGAGTTAGCCATGCGCTCACTGATCGGTTTTGCGCGTTTCTTATCATCCATCTTCACCGGCTCAGCAGCAACACGCTTGAATCCCCATGAATACTTCAGTTCAATATAGAATTGACCTCCCTCGTTGATAATACGGCAATCGTTAATGCCCGATTTCTTTCCGTAATCCGGACGCATTTGTGATGAAGTCATCTTACCGTTAATTTTCCAGTAGTATCCCGAATAAGTATTGAGCTCAGGATTTCCGCTGTAGTATTTTACTCCCGCAACACGCACGAGTGTGTAATCAGGTCCCGATCCATATTTGCGTAGGTAGAGGTTGCTGCTCTTTTCGCGCTTCTTCTTATAGTAATACTCATTTTGCGCACTTTCATACTCATAAGTGCCAATGTATGCAGTGTCGTTATAACGTCTGTCAAATGAAGTTGTGTCTCTTGATATCGGAGCTGCTGCAATATCACCCATGTTATTTATATAGTAAGTCACCGCATCCGACCATCCTTTGGTAGTGTCAGGCTGTGCAACTGGCGCAACTTCTTGCTCAACTTTTCCGGTATTAGTAATGTATTCCCACCCGTTCTTTTCATCGAGACGATAGAAGTTAAAAGTAGATGCAGTATCTACCACCGCAAACTCAACACCTATGTTCTTGTCGTCCTTCAGAAATACTTCTGTTCCATTCTGAGATGCGTTGATTTCAAACATTCCTGCTGATTCGAAATCACCGGCAACTCCACCACTATCGTAGCTCATGGGAATTCCGCTCAGCACGATATCAACCGGATCACGGAACTCACGATACGTAATATCTACGTTGCCAGTAACTGTTGTTCCATTCGCATCTTCAAATGCCATTGCAGGAATACTCAATTTTGTTCCTGAACCATAACGGATTGAAGTTCCGGTCATCGCACTATAAGAGTACACATCCGGATAAACATCCAATCCTTTAACCGGAGGTTTCACGAGCGGATGTCTTTTCATGAATGCTTTTCCTTCGAGCGGAGTATAAAATACGTTCGATTGACGGTAAGCACCCTGCAATACATCACGGAACATCTGCACGTGGTGTTTACCGGCTTCTGCATTGTATGAAGTATAATTGAGGTTCAATGCATCGTCGCCAAATCCAAACTGAACTTTCTCAGTGCTGCGAAGCTCGTCTGGAGTCTTTGTATTAAGATCGTAGCCGTTTGCAACCTGGAGGTCGTTGTTCACGAGATTGATGTTATTCATTACGCGCATTCGTGAAAACGACTTTGGCAACGAACGAAAATCCGTGCTGCTCACCGTTACGTTCTCAACGTTTGGCATATCAGCAATTGCGTTGTAAAACTGCTCATTGTCTGCAACAGCCGTATTCTCCGACTCAAACGATTTGACTTGAGTCAACATACGAAGGTTGGAAGGCAACGATGTTAACGCGCAGTTACGAAAATTGATCGTAGTCACTTTGTTGCATGCAGCAACAGACGATACAAGATCAGATGCTGTTTGATCATTGGTTATTCCGTCGATGATGACGATTTCCAGTGCAACGAGTTTCGGCGCAAGTTTTAAGAGTCGTGCTGACTCATTCGTACTTCCGTTCAGCACAAGCGTTTTTACATTTGCTGCATCCGCTTCAGCCT
>CAYUTR010000281.1:0-6933 GCA_964447465.1 uncultured Chryseobacterium sp. | reverse complement strand
ACCGCAACTACACCACTGATATTGTTCACCGTTGCAGTTGCTGTATCTGCGCAACCATTCGCATCAGTTACAATCACTGAATAAGTATTTGCAACAATGTTGTTGTAGTTTTGATTGGCAGGTCCGCCGATCCACTGGTAATTCAATACACCGGTACCGCCGTTTGCATTTGCAGAAGCAGATCCGTCGGCCTGATTGCAATGTGCATCAACTGCTGCAGTCACAATTACGATTGCCGGAGGTTCATTCACGAGTGCAGTATCGGTTGCTATACATCCGTTTAAGTCAGTTACTGTTACAGTGTATTGTCCTGCGCAAGCGTTGTTGCACGCCGGCTGCAAACAACCGGATGTCCAGCTGAATGCGTAGTTCGGAACACCACCCGAAGGAATTGCAACCAACTGTCCATCGCACGCTCCGAAACACGTTACGTTAAATCCTGCTGAAGCAACTGTAAGCAGCGGAGGTTCTGTAAGTGTTGTTGAAACCATTGTGGTACATCCATTCGCATCTGTGATGGTGCAACTATATGTTCCGGCTCCGATGTTCGATGCGGTTTGTGTGATCTGCCCGGATGGTGTCCACGCGTACGTGTATGCTCCGGTGCCACCCGAAGGTGTAGCTGTCGCAGAACCTGTTGTATTTCCAAAACACAAAATGTCGACACCTGAAATTGTTGAAGTAAGCTGTGGAGGTTCTGTTATTGTTACCTGTGCAGTATCACTACATCCGTTAAGATCAGAAACTGTTACAGTGTATGTCCCGATTCCGACGTTACTCAGAATCGAATCCGGATCTCCATTGCTCCACAAATAACTGTAAGGCGATGTTCCACCTGTTGACGATGCAGTTGCCCCTCCGTCAGTTCCGCCGAAACAAGTAACGTTTGTTGTGGTAATGATCGAAACAGTTGGCGTGTTCGCGCTTGGAACGTTAACCGTTGCAATGAGTGTACAGTTGTTTACATCTGTAATTGTGCAGGTGTAAATTCCACCGACAACATTGTTCAGACAATTTCCAGAACCGGCAACCGGACTCCACGCGTAAGTATATCCTCCAGCTCCACCAGATGCATTCACACACGCACTACCATTCGGCAATCCGCATGTCGACTGTGTAAATGAAGTAGTAGCTGCAAGCGCTGTTGGTTGCGTAACGTTGAAGTTTGTCACCGCGGTACATCCATTCACATCTGTAACCGTACAGCTATACACTGCTGCTCCAAGGTTTGTAGAAATATTTCCAGGTCCACCTGAAGGTGACCATGTGTAGGTGTATCCGCCAGCACCACCTGTTGCTGTAACAGTAACGGAGCCAGTTGTTGCACCATTACAAAGCACGCTTGTTCCAGCCGCAGAAGCACCAAGAACAGGAGGTTGAGTGATCAATACGGTTGTGGTTGTCGTACAGCCATTAGCGTCTGCTACAGTTACTGTGTATGCTTGTGCAGTAAGTGGTGAACCAACAGGAGCGTTTCCACCAGTTGGAGACCATGTGTATGAATAAGGCCCCGTTCCTCCGGATACAGCTACAGTCGCTGAACCGTTATTTCCACCGAAGCAACTTACGTTTGTAGACGCAGTAATGGTTGCAGATGGTGCAGCAGCATTCGTGACGTTGATTGAATTCGTTGCAGTGCAACCATTCGCGTCAGTTACAACAACAGTATAAATGTTAGAGAGCAATGCCGTTGCACACGCTCCAGTACCGCCACTTGGTGACCAAGAGTAGGTGTAGCCGCCTGCGCCGCCTGTAGCAACCACACATGCTTGTCCATTTGCACTTCCGCACGTTGCCTGTGTCATTGACATAACGAGGTTCAGTGCTGGTGGTTGTGTAAGCGTGAAAGTTCGTGTGATGGTACAACCATTTGCGTCTGTTGCGGTGCACGTGTATGATCCTGCACACTGACCAGTGATGGATTGAGAGATCTGGTTACCTGGAGTCCACAAATAAGTGTACCCGGGAGTTCCTCCTGTAATCACTACCGATGCTGTACCGTTACATAATCCGTTGCAGGTAATGTTGGTTTGTGTTGCAGTTACTGTTAGCGCTGGTGGCTGTGTAATTGTTGCTGTAACAGTGACTGTACATCCTGTTGGAAGATCAGTGATGAGACACGTGTACACACCAGCAGGATTCGATGCTGTTGCCCCTGTTCCTCCAGTTGGAGACCATGCGTAAGAGTATGGCCCTGTTCCACCCGTTGGTACAGCCGTAGCACTTCCGTTACCACCGAAACATAGTGCGGGTGTTACGTTAACCGATGCAGTAATTCCTGCGCTTGAAGTAACGTTGATGGTATTTGAATGCGTACATCCGTTGGCATCGGTAACAGTACAAACCCATGCTCCGGGTGCAAGTCCCGTAATTGTTGCGGTTCCATCGCCAGTTGGATTGCCTGGCGTCCAATTGTAGGTAAATCCACCAGCTCCACCAGCGGGACTCATTGTAGCAGTTCCGTTATTGACACTGCACGTAGCAGGTGTCATCGACATCGTTGAAGTAATGGCAGGAGGTTGCGTGATTGTAATCGTTCTTGTGATTGTGCAACCTGCAGGTGAAGAAATTACACAGGTGTAAACACCTGCGCACAATCCGGTTGCTGTAGGTGTTCCTTGTCCACCACCGGGAGCTGGCGCCCAGACGTACGTGTAAGTTCCTGTTCCACCTGATGCAGCCACATTGGCCTGACCGGTACATCCACCGAAACAGGCGACGTTGGTTTGAGAATTGACCGCTGTGATGGCGGGAGGTTGCGTTATGTTAAACGTTTGCGAAGCAGTACAACCGGCGGCGTTCGAGACGAGACACGTGTATAGGCCCGCACACAACCCCGTGGCGGCATTAGTCCCTTGTCCTCCCCCGGGGGCGGGCGACCAGACGTAAGTGAACGGTCCTGTTCCCGCAGTGATTGTAACAGTTGCAGAGCCATTACACACACCGTTACACGTAACGTTTGTTTGTGCACCAGTTGTAGTAATTCCACCGGCAGTCGTCGTCACTGTCACTTGATCGCTAACCGTAACGTTGCCCGCACAGGTTGTGTTAACCACCGTTGCAGTGTACGTTGAAGTTGTGGAAGGACAAACCGTAAGTGGATTCGCACTTCCAAGACTTCCGCTTGGCCCGGTCCACGTAAGTGTGTACTGCGGCGCACCATTTGGTGTAAAGCGATATCCATCATTCGTCGTCGTCCATTGAGATGCGTTTCTTCCTGGTGTAAAGAAAGCTACGCTACCGGCAGCATTCTGAATTCCTTCTGTTGCACGCCCACCGTTCCATCCGGCGCATAAAGGTTTATTGCCAATGTAAATATCAATGATGTTGGTGTTTTCATGCAACACGATTTGCTGACTCGCCAGCATTGAGTTACAAGCACCGCTGAACATCGGAACGTTGTACCAACTGATTACAAACTCGCGGCAAGGTGCAGAGCCATATGTTGCATAACGTGTATCTGATGTCGCACCAATGGAAGGGTCAATGTCATGATAAGGCCCCATGATGGAATTGATCGGACAAGTGGCCGTTGGAATCGGATTCGTGAAAGCCCATTGGCAAAACGCATTTGCATAGCCAAGGTTGAAAGAAATTAATCCGTTTGAACCAATGACCAGTTGGTTGTATGTATTTCCGAAAAACTGAAAACAAAACGGCATGTTAATTACGGGAGTCCAAACGTCATCGATGTTGATGAGTACTGCCGTGCCGGTCGTGTACGAATACGGACTGTAGGGAACAACGCTTCCTGCATATGACGTAGTTGCATGTGGACCTTGAATCGTAGCAGTAAGGTTCACGCATTGACCAGGACAAATTGACTGATCCGGTCCGGCATTAACAGCAGGACAAGCCGATGCTTGCGCTGATAATTCGTGTACCGGGAAGAAGATCAAACAGAATAGTGCAAGTAGTAGTTGTCTCTTCATCATGTGTAGATAATAAAAATGGGTGTTTGGCCGAATGAAAAATACGCCAATTTCGCTGGGCAGCAAAATTTCTCATTCACAAGAAAGTAACAATTGTACAGGGAAAATCAGTTGAACTACGACTCGAAGCTCAATGAATAGCCGGTGCCTTTCACGCGATCAATCTCCAATTTACTACCCAGTTTTCCGGCCAGTTCGAAGGACGTAAGCATGCGTTCTTTCTCGCTGCGCGCATCAATATTTATCGATGAACCTATGGTAATGTGCACACGAGTATTAAATTTTCGTAGACGAATGGAAATAGACTCTTTGGACTTCTTACGCCCTGCTTCGCTCAGCAACATCATCATAATTTCATTGACAAACAGACCTGAAATCGAGGCCTTAGCAACATTCAGTTCACACTGATCTAGGGTGGTGATAAAATCTGTCTGTGTCCCTGAAAAAGTGGCCCGATAGCCGGCTACAAGGTCTAATATCAGATCGCGGAAGTTTACGCGGTCTACCCGCTCCGATTGGTAAAGTTGTCGCTGGAGCATATCCAGGCTATTGATCCGGTTGCGTAAATCGCTGAAGAGTTCCTTGTGATAGTCATCTTGTGCGCGACTTCCTTCTGTGCGCAGCAGATCCTGTATAAGGGAAAAATTATTTCTGACGCGACGATGGATTTCGTTGAGAAGAATTCTTTTCTCGTCCAACGTATGCTCTAACTCGCTTTGCGTTTTTTTTCTGCGTGAAGATTCAATCGCAAGTGCAGCCACCTGTGCAATGAACAATCCGAATTTCTGTTCACCAGGATCCCATTCGCGCGTCTTCTTTGTGTCTTCGAAGCAAACGAGTCCGATCATTTTTCCGGAAATGCGGACCGGCACATCAATGAGCGATCGGATTCCGTGTACATCAATGTAACCGACTTTCAGTTCCGCAGTATTCGGATGATTCAATGCATCTTCTGTCGGAATAATTTCTTCTGTCTCGAATAACTTAAAGTAGTTGGGAATCTGGTAACGATAGAGTGTGGTGTTCGGCAGAAGTTCGGTGAATCGGTTATCGTAATTGACAATGCTTGTGATGGAAGTGAGTCCGTCGCCGAATTCCCAGATGTTTACGCGCGTGACTTCCATTGCGGCAGATCCGATGCGACAAATTTCTGTTAGCGCTTCCTCAAGCGTACCTGTTCCGATGATAGCAGAGCGCAAAAGATTTTCTGCTGCATTCTTTTTAGCTTCGATGTCGCGCAATTGCTTAAGTTGTACATCGCCTTCTACAATACTTACAAGCAGGTTGCCGCTTTTGTCGCGTTTGACTTTGCACTGCACATTGATATCGCCGTTATTAAAGCTGTCGTTGTAATTGAAAGGAAATACTTCGTCCGATGCAGTGTACAGATGTGCGGGAAATCCTGCAAGCAGTTTTGTGATGGGCGATCCCTGGTACTTGCCTAGCTGGCGTAAGATACAATCGTTGTGGTATACAATATTTCCGGAACCGTCTACGATGACAATTCCAATCGGAAGATTTTCGAGTATGTCCCCAAGCTGTTCCAGCGGATCGGTTTGTAAATATTTATCGCACTTCCCCTCAATAATTCTATCTTTCCCACTGGAAAACTACTCAATAAATGGACACAGCACAGAGTGTATCGGAGAAATTATTTGAGCTGAAAGACGGCAACAGCATTTTTTACCAATACCATTTTTTCGCTGGTGAAAGTCCTACTGTTGTTTTTCTTAACGGATTGTCGCAGAGTACGATGTCGTGGGGTGCGGTTGCACCAGCGTTTATTGGTAAATACAATGTCTTGCTTGTTGATCTTGTCTTCCAGGGAAAATCAACTGCTCAAGGAGATTTCCGTTCGTATGATCAACACGCTGCAGATGTTACACAACTCGTGCAGTTTCTCGGAATCACAAAACCCGTGCTTTGCGGATTGTCATACGGAAGTGCTGTTGCACAACATGCTTTGGTTCTCTTTCCCGAAGTGTATTCCGGAGGGGTGCTTATGTCGACATTCGCGCATAATGCAGAAGTATTTACAGCAATCGGCGAGAGCTGGAAATCGGTTTTGCGTGTGGGAGGTTATCCACTGCTGCTCGATGTTATGCTTCCGGTAGTGCTGGGCGCATCGTATTTTGAGAAGCCGTTGATTCCGATTCAGACGCTGAAAGAAATGCGCATCAGTAATAATTTGTCAGCGGAAAACCTGTTCAGATTGATGATGGCAACAGAAACCCGCGGCGACTACCGTGAGGAACTGAAGAAAGTTGCGGTTCCTGTCCTGATCATTCACGGCGAAGAAGATCTCCTGATTCCGGTTGCAATTGCATCGCAGGTGAATGATCATTTGCAGGAGTCAGATTTCATTGTGCTTGAAAAAGTGGGGCACACATTGAACCTGGAAGCGATTCCGCAAATTACCGGATTGATCCGGGAATATCTCGAGAAAAATATTTCTTAGTAGCGGTTGAGGAAATGTTCTTCCACATCGAATGTGGAGCGGACACCAACCTGGTCGTATTCATTTTCCAGCCATACTTCTGCAACGCGACGACCTTCTTCTTTCAGGTGTTGCAGAAATTCCCAGGAAGTATTCAGTTTACTTGAGTATGAAAGTTTATCGAGCACATCGTAGCCGGAAATACAGTGCACGAAAATTTCGCGATCCTGTTCCGGTAATTTCACTCCTCGACGGAGCAGCTCGTTGCGGTAGTGAACAAGATGCATTTCATTGATCAGACTCGAATTGAAGCTGATTTCATTCATGCGTTCCTGGATATCACGTGCGTTCGTCGGAATCTTGTTGATGTTGATGGAATTGATTTTTACCAACAGTACATCGTGATTATTTGTTTCTGCGATCAACGGAGTCAATGGAGGATTCCCCATGTAACCGCCATCCCAGAAATATTCATCACCGATTTTCACGGCCTGGAAAAGCGTTGGCAAACATGTTGATGCAAGAACCGCTTCCACAGTAATTTCTTCGTTGTGAAAAACTTTT
>CAYUTR010000280.1:0-6959 GCA_964447465.1 uncultured Chryseobacterium sp. | reverse complement strand
TCTTCTTTCTTATTCGCTTTGATCAGCGCCTTCGCCTTCTGGAATTCTGCGTCTTCGTATCGCGGATGATTTTTATCAAGCAATACTTTGTTAAACATCGTGATTGCTGCATTCGCTTGTCCGGCTGCAAGAAGATTAACGCCGTTGATGTACGACATCTCCATCTGATCAACAGCAGTTGTGTCTGATGCAGTCACCACGTTTGCATAAACCACACCACTGTCGGTATACGGGTCGTATGAATTGTTCGTCTGCGAGATCGTTTGAACATTGTCAACCTGTGGTGCATTCGGAACGGCTGCAACAGTTTTCGGAGCGTCGGCCGGAACCTCGGCGTTTTTGTCTTTGTCGTCGCGATTATCATCAGCGCCCGCACCAGTGTTACCTGCAACCGTACCAGATGTAACCAACGTTTGCTGTTCAACGGCTTTCGTGTTCGTGTTCGTTTCAGCCTTGCCCGAAGGAATATCAAACTTAGTACGATCAAAAAAGCCAAGCTTCTTTTCTTCCTTCGCAAGTTCTTCCGCGTTTTCTTTTTTATCAACGACAGTTATTCTTTCATTTAGTACTACTTCGCCATCCGCTATTTCATCATAAACAATACCGTTCGCGTTCTCTTCAGGCTGAGCTACAGCTTGATTCAGTAAGGATTGATCAGGTGCTACACGATAGTCGTTCAGAGCATCTTCTTCACGGCCAAACGCTTTTGGTGGCGCTGGTTTTTCAGTTGGCTCACGCAGTACCCGATTTCCATTTGCATCGATGGTCGTAACAACGTAATCACCGGAATCCATTTTCTTTTCACTTTCGAGTACGGCATAACCTTCACCCGGCGCGATTGAAGTAGAATCGGCAACGATGTCCATCGATTCGCTTTGAGCAAATCCTTCCGGACCGTTGTCGCCCATTATATTAATAAGGTATGTGCTTCCAAGCACGAGTATTAACACCGCCGCAGCAGCATAAAACATCTTCCTGCGATTCGGCTGATGCAACGGAATAACTTTCGATTCAGTCGGAGCTGCAGTTTCTTTAATCAACGGCAACGCAAGCACTGAACGGTCTTTCACAAGCGCTAATCCTTCGAGTGCATCTTCGCACATCGCGCAATCAACAATATGCTGTTCGCACGCATGCTGATCGGCGGCGGAAAGATTCCCGTCGAGATACGCTGTGATCTGCTCCTGCGTAAGGCAAGGGTCAGATGGAAGCTTTGCGTATGTGTGTAAATCAGCCATGTTGTTTCTTTATCATGAGGATTTTCAGGTTCCTCTTCCCATTCTGTATGTAACTCTTCACTTCATTCAGTGTGTAACCGGTGAGCGATGTAATTTCCTGGTAACACTTCTTTTCGAGATAGAACAATTCCAGGCAGCGTCGCTGACTTTCGTTCAGCTCCTGCAAAGTAGATTCCATCGTCTGTAGTTGTCGTTCAGTCTCGGTTACACCATCAGGATGCAGTACATGGTCGGTTTCCATAACACCCTGGGAATCTTTTTTCAGCTCCATATCGCGGGCGCGCTGACTCTTTTTCGAGCGTAAATACATCAAACACTCGTTTTTCGCCACTGTATAGAGCCATCCTTTGAACTGCTCAATCTGGTGCCTGCCGAGATCTTTCAGGAGTTTTTCGAAGACATGCATCTGCACATCCTGCGCCTCATCTTCATCACGCAGATACTTCATGCATACACCGTAAACCAGATGTCGGTAACGTGAGAAAAGCTCTCCAATACACAGATTATCGCCGGTTGATTTGAATTTCTCAACCAGTTGCTGATCAGTTAATTGCTTAATATTTGAAGAGAATTCTACCACGGGTCTTGTTCAGTGGAAAGATAGGAATTAAGGAGGCATGCCCGAACCGACTTTTTTACCACATAGATGGTATTGAAGTTCGTTGTTTTCTAAGTCGTTTCGCGAAAGGCGAAACGCTCACATAGAACACATAGGGACGCATGTTGTTTGAAATGTAGAACTTCTCTATGTGATCTATGTGGGAGAGCGGCTTGCCGCGACCTTTAGCAAACAAACATCCATGAAAGCTATGTGGTAAAAAAAGACTTCTGATGATAATAGGTACAACACAAAAAAAAGGGCCGTTCATTAAAGAACGACCCTTTACCTAATCAAAAAACGAATTATTCTCTATTGAATTTCACTCTGGAACCGCCTTGCTCGGTTACTGTTTCGATGAAATACAAACCTGCAGGGTATTCAGCAACATTCACTGTTGTTTGTACCGTTGGCTGATCGAGAACTGTTTGTGAAACCAGACGCCCGGCATTATCATAAATAGAATAGCTGATGATTTTGTAATCGGAAGAAACGGTAAGTGCATCTGACGCGGGATTCGGGTACAAACGTGTGTTGTTATTGTCGACAGTTTCAGTAATTGAACTTACACACGACTGCTGTGGCAATGAATGAGAATTGAAGTAGGTCGTGAACGTAGCCGCACTTGAAATGGGCCACATATCCTGTTCAATAATAGAATGATTCGGTGCAATCAGAATGTAGGTAGGGAATGCTCCGATTCCGTATGCAGAAACTACTGCATCTCCGGCTCCCTCTAATCCGCTAACAACAGGCAAAGCAGATGGTCCACCCATGTAAGTATTTACATACGCAAGGCACTCTGCATCTGTATTCCCTAAATCAATGGAAATGAAGAATACGTCTTCTGTATTACACCCGTAATTTGTGAACGTTTCTTCGAAGTACGGTACAGTTGCCTGACAAGGCCCGCAAGTAGTGAAGAAGAAATCGATACACACATATTGACCGGCATTCAACAGACTGAATAATGTGTGAGAGTTGCCGTTCAGATCAGTGACGGTGAAGTCGACAGCGTTGGTCAATGTAGTTTGCGCGTTCATTGTGACCGCTAAAGCCAGACCAGCTAAGATTGAGTAGAGTTTTTTCATATCTCGTTGAATTAGGTGAGTTACAATGATCAACTATTTTTTCATCACATAAACCGTGTGCACAGAATCTGCAAGACAATTGTCACTTTGTGCAAAGGATTGCGTTTGATCGGCCAGCCGGTTGGATAATAACGCCCTGTCTTGTACATTTATCAGGATTGCCACTTATCAATTACCGGCGTTCTTAAAGCATTGATAATCAGGACTGTTAAATTGTGTAAATTGCCATCGCAGATTGTCGGCATAATTCATGCGAATGCTTGACCATCTAATACACTATCCCATGAAACGACTCATTACTCTCCTCATTCTTCTCCTCTCCATCTCGCAGCTGAATGCACAGCGCGACCTTACTGAACGTCGCCCGGTGTGGTTTGGCGTAAACATGGGAGGCACATGGCAAACCAGCGACATGAAACCACAAGCCGGAATCGGTTGGGGCATTACTGTTGCACGGTACTCAAGAATTTCTAATCCATCTCCTTTGTATTGGGGATGGCGCGGTCGTTTCCTCGATGGTCGCAACTACGGATACAATTATCATGCGCTGACGGGAATTAAAGTGAATCCTGTTTTGGCGGGATATCATTCCAATACTGATCCTGATACAGGAATGGTATTCAGCAATTACAAAATGCGTTATGATGAATTCGCATTCGAGATAATTGTCGGAAGCAACTCGCTTCGCAAACATGGAGTGTTGCTTTATGGTTGGGGTGGAGTTGGAGCAACGTTCTGGAAAGCTTCTACTAACCTTACAGATGCAAGCGGGAACTTCTACGATTACAGCACGGTAAATATGTCAGGCGATGCAGACCTAGTAAGAGCAGATCTCGACGGAATGCTTGATGAGACGTATGAAGCGAACTCACTTGGAAGCGGAACTGCCGGTCAGTGGGGATTCATGCCTTCTGCCGGAATTGGTTTTGGTTATCAGTGGAGCAACTTCGCAATTGTTGCAGAACACAAAACAACATGGGCACTCAACGATCTTATTGATGGAACAAATCACGATGGTGCAGGTGCTGCAACCGGCAACAACGATATTTATCATTATGCGGGATTGACACTGAAGTGGAACTTCAACACACATCACGAGACAAATAACAATACGAATCCGCCGCCACCACAGCCTGATTTTACACAGACTCAGCCGCAGCCGAATCCTAATAATCCGAATCCAACGCCGGTAGTTAATCCAACTCCGGATCCAAATCCGAATAATCCACAGCCAACGCCAACGATTCAGCCGCCAACGGTGCAGTTTACAACTCCATCTGTTGATCCGTACACTGCAACCGTGCTCAATCAGAATCTGGTTGTTCGTATCACTAATATTTCTGCTGCGAGTCAGATCGTTCTGACTATTAATAATCAGGTTCAGAACGTGAATACTTTCAGCTTCAATCCGAATACGCAGACGATGACGTTCGCCCACACTTTGCAGCCGGGTAACAACGTGTACAAAGTAGTAGCAACTAACAACGCGGGAAGTGCACAGGATGTTCAGACCATCATATATAAAGGTCAGAACACACCTACATCACCACCGCCGGTAGTTACGATTACAAATCCAGCGCACGATCCGTATACGTCTTCAACATTGACGTATTCTGTAACTGCAACAGTACTTAATGTGCCGAATCAAGCTGCGATTACTATCACACGTAACGGATCGCCGGTAACTATCTTCAGTTATAACCAGCAGACCAATGTGGTGACATTAACTGCAAGCCTGCAGTCGGGTGCTAACCTGTACAAGATCGTTGGAACCAACTCGGTTGGAACTGCATCGGATGAAGTAACTATCAACTACGGTTCTTCGAACAGCGGATTGCAGCCACCCGTTGTAACAATCACTACCCCTAATGCTTGTCCTTATTCTACTAAGACACAGGCGCAGTCAATTGCTGCTACAATCACGAATGTTTCGGCAGCCAACCAGGTTACAGTGGTGTTCAATAACCAGCCGGTTACGAACTTCATGTATTCACAGCGCGGAGCGAATGCAAACATTTCGTTCAACGTGCAGTTGGTGTCGGGTGCAAATCCGTTCACGATCAACGCAACGAATACTGCGGGTGCTGATGCAGAATCGTGCACGATCACTTACAAGCCGAATACTACGCTGCCACCGCCGGATGTGAACATCACTACGCCTTCATCAACACCGTCTGCACAGTCGAATCCTGCATTCACACTGAAAGCAACAGTGTTGAACGTTGCAAGTTCATCAGAGATTACTGTGACTTCAAACAATGCGGTGATTGTTGGCTGGACGTATGATATGAATTCGAAAGTGTTGACTTACACTACGACGTTGCCAGCAGGAACAACAAACTATGTAGTAACTGCAACCAATGCAAATGGTACTGATTCTGATAACCACAGTGTAAGTTATAAAGTGAACACTCCAACGGTGATTCCTCCGGATGTGAACATCACAACACCATCGTCTACTCCGTACACAACTTCTGCTGCTGCATTCACTTTGAAAGCAACAGTGCTCAACGTAGCAGGCGCTTCCGAGATCACAGTAACTGTAAACAACGGCGCAGTTCAGGGTTGGTCGTACGATATGAATTCGAAAGTGCTCACATACAATACAAATGTTGCTGTCGGAACGACCAACTTTGTGGTGACAGCGTCGAATGCAAACGGAACTGACTCTGATAACCAGAGTGTAGTTTACAGAAGCAACACGCCTGGAGTATTGCCTCCGACGGTTAATATCACCAGTCCAACTGCGAATCCATTCGTAACTACAAGTGCGGCGCAAACACTTACCGCAACTGTGCTGAACGTAACTCAGCAGAATCAGATCACTGTTAAGAAAGGAAATACATCAATTCCGTTTACGTTCAATGCAACTTCACATGTTGTTACATTTAGCGTAACACTTTCTGCGGGAGCAAATACGTACAACGTAACGGCAACAAACACTGCGGGAACTGCAAGCGACAATACGACACTGAACCTCAATGGTGGTCCGGCTGTGCAGACAGAACCTGTTGTTGGTCGTCCACCACAAGGTTCAGCACCGTCAATTGATCTGCACGTTCCTTCAGCAAGTCCGGTGAATACAGGAACACAAACTTTCCCGGTGATTATGATTGTATCCGGAGTAACATCGCAATCAGATATCACCGTGAAGGTGAATAACGTTGTTCTCACTTCTGGTGTGACGTTCAATGCAAGTTCAGGTCAGCTTTCCTTCACTGCAGCGCTTAATCAGGGTACCAACAACATCTCGGTAAGAGCGCAGAACGCAGCCGGAACTGTAACGAAGCCGCTTGTTGTGAATTACACTGCAGGTAGTCGTATCGGTCAGGAACCGGAGCCAAAGAAAACGGTTGAGCAGCCTATAAAAGAAGAAGAGCCGAAGAAGACTTACGTACCGCCGCCACCGCCAACTCAGCCAAAGGAACCAAAAGCTGAACCTGCGAAAGCGGAACCTAAAAAAGCGGAACCGAAAAGCGAGCCTAAGCCTGCGCCTAAAGCAGAACCAAAGAAGGAAGAGACTAAGAAAGCTGAGCCTGCAAAAGCAGAAACGAAACCTGCGCCGGCACCAGCCCCTGCACCAGCTCCTTCACGCGGAACTACAACGCCAACGCCTGCGAGACCGAGATAATTGCCAGTTCTCGGTACGACTTAAACATCGGCAAATAAAATTCAGGTGTCTACTCGAACTGACAATTACCCATGACCAAATCATTGAAATAACAAGAGGTGCTTCCCGAAAGAAGCACCTCTTATTTTTTGTTTCACTCTTCACAAGTCTGTCGCCTCTACCTGAGTGAAACACTTTGTCATCCGCCGCACCGTCCAAAACGCGGGAAGACAAACACCATCAAACCATAGATTGCAATTGTGTCACACCAATGACCGGACAAACATAATCCTGTGGGGCGCGTTAATAAGTGCAGTTTGAATAAGTGGTGTTGTGTGCTGAATAAGTGTCGCCTTGATTACGGCTAAAAAATAACCACATAGGAAGGTAGAAACATAGCCCATTGCTTGCAAAGCGATGCG
>CAYUTR010000279.1:0-6989 GCA_964447465.1 uncultured Chryseobacterium sp. | reverse complement strand
CGGATTAATCCGCCGGTAATAAAACTATTCTGATGAAAAAAATACTTCTCGCCTTTAGCGGCGGACTCGATACAACCTTCTGCGCGGCGTGGCTGAAGAATAATCAGCACTACGAAGTGTATGCGCTTACAATTGACACCGGTGGTTTTTCAGAAGCAGATCTTGCGCAGATTCAATCGCGGGCAAAACTCGTTGGTGTTGATCATTGGGAAAGCGTTGATGGAAAATCGGCTTACTACCAACAGTGTATTCGCTTCCTGATTTTTGGCAATGTGCTCAAGAACGGAACATATCCACTTTCCGTGAGTGCAGAGCGCGTAATGCAGGCAATTCTTCTTGCTGAAAAAGCAAAAGAACTTGGAATCACAACTATCGCTCACGGGAGCACAGGCGCAGGAAACGACCAGGTGCGTTTCGATATGCTGCTGGAGATTCTGTTGCCGGAAGTAAAAATCGTGACACCGGTTCGCGATCTGAAACTTTCGCGGGAAGAGGAGATCAATTATTTGCGCGAGCACAACATCGAATTTGATTTCACGAAAGCTGTGTACTCCGTGAACAAAGGTTTGTGGGGCACTTCAGTTGGTGGAAAAGAAACGTTGACTTCACATCTTCCATTGCCGGAAACAGCGTGGCCAACACAGATTTCAAAGTCGGAAAGTGAAATCCTGAAACTGAATTTTGAGTGCGGAGAAATCACAGCGGTGAATGGAATCCCTATTCGCGGGGAAGAAGCAATCGCAATGGTTCATGAATCAGCCGTTGGTTACGGAATTGGTCGCGACATACATGTTGGCGACACGATCATCGGAATCAAAGGTCGCGTTGGATTTGAAGCAGCGGCTCCACTGATCATCATCAAAGCACATCACACGTTGGAGAAACACGTGTTGAGCAAATGGCAGCTGTATTGGAAAGATCAGCTCTCTGTTTGGTATGGCAACTGGTTGCACGAGGGACAATACTTCGAACCGGCGATGAGAGACATTGAAGCCTTGTTGTTGCATTCACAGGAGAATGTAACCGGTGAGGTCGAAGTGTTGCTGCAGCCGTACCGGTTCACTGTTCTTGGTATTCACTCGCCTTTTGATTTGATGCAGGCACAAGCCGGACAATATGGTGAGATGAATAATGGTTGGTCCGGAGAAGATGTAAAAGGTTTCACGAAAATATTCGGACAACAGGTGAAGACCATTCATCATCTGCACACACAGAAAACAGAAACGGAGGTTCTTGTATGAAGATGATCGATGTAGCCATCATTGGCGCAGCAGGATATACCGGCGGAGAAGTGTTACGGCTTCTTGCGTGGCATCCGAATGTGAACTCAATCACACCCGTAAGTTCAAGCAGCGCGGGTAAATCTGTTACCGCTATCCATACAGATCTACTCGGTGATGTGAATCTGAAATTTGTCCCTAAACCCAAAGGAAGTGAAGATGTCATCTTCCTCTGTCTTCCGCATGGAGAATCAACTAAATGGATGAAACAACACAAACCAACATCAGCGCAACTCGTGATTGATCTCGGACAGGACTTCCGGTTGCAGAGAGATTCGTTTGTCTATGGATTGAGTGAACTCAATCAGAAGCAACTCGTCAACGCGACACGCATTTCCAATCCGGGATGTTTTGCTACGCTGATTCAGTTGATGCTTCTGCCGTTTGCACAGAAAGCACTCCTACCCTTCTCTATTGAAGTTGCAGCGACAACGGGATCTACAGGCGCAGGACAAACTCCAACCGCTCAAACGCACTTCAGCTGGAGAGCAGGAAATCACTCAGCGTACAAAACGTTAGAGCACCAACATCTTGCGGAAATCACTGAGACGCTTTGCGACATTCAGAAAGAGTGGACAGGTGAAATCAATCTGATACCATTGCGTGGATCGTTTACACGGGGAATACACGCGGTGATTCATTTTCCGCTTTCTCTCTCTACAGAAGAAATATATTCTCTGCTTGAAGCACAGTGGAAGAATAATGCATTCGTTCACCTCACGGAAAATGCTCCATCAGTAAAACAGGTTGTGAATACAAACAAGTGCTTTGTCCACGCCGAAAAAGTAAACGGTCGCGTCGTGCTCACAGGCGTAATTGACAATCTGCTCAAAGGAGCATCGGGACAAGCGGTGCAGAACATGAACATTGCACTCGGCTTTCCGGAAACCACTGGATTAAAACTTAAACCTCTCGCCTACTAATGAAACCATTTGATGTATATCCGCTGATGCCGGTAACACCGGTTGCTGCACAAGGTTGTAAGGTAACCGACGCATCCGGAAACGAGTATCTCGATTTCTACGGAGGTCACGCGGTGATTTCTATTGGACACAATCATCCGCACTATAACCGTATGATCACTGAACAACTTGGCAAGATTGCTTTCTATTCCAATGCAGTGATTAATCCATTGCAGGAAGAACTCGCTTTCCGTTTCGGGAAAATATCCGGCAGGGAAGATTACAACCTGTTTCTCTGCAACTCAGGTGCTGAAGCAAACGAGAACGCTTTGAAGCTTGCTTCGTTTGTGAACGGAAGAAAGAAAATCGTTGCGTTCAACGATTCCTTTCATGGAAGAACGTCGGCGGCTGTAGCAGCAACATACGATTCAAAAATCATCACCAAGCTGAATGATCAGCACGAAGTTGTGTTTGTACCGCTGAATGATTTTGAACGCGCGGAAGATGCAATCGATGAAAATACCTGTGCGGTAATCATTGAGGGAATACAAGGAGTTGCCGGTGTCATCGAACCAACCGACAAATTCCTAAAACTTCTTTCATCATTGTGCAGGAAAACCGGTGCGCTACTCATCCTCGATGAAGTGCAAAGTGGTTGCGGCAGAACCGGACATTACTTCGCACATCAGCGTTCCGGAATTAATCCGGATGTCATCACCATGGCCAAAGGCATCGGCAACGGTTTTCCGATTGGCGCGGTGATGATTGCTCCACACATAAAAGCGAAACACGGAATGCTGGGAACTACATTCGGTGGAAGTTACCTGGCATGCGCCGCAGCAATTGCCGTGATCGACGTTCTGGAAAAAGAAAAGCAGCTTGCGTCGAATATCTCATTGGGCGAGCAGCTTGTAAAACAGTTTTCGGATATCGAAGGACTGCAAAAAATTACCGGTCGTGGGCTGATGCTGGGCCTACATTTCGATCAGCCCATTGCACCATTGAGAAAACACTTGCTCAATGAATACCGGATTTTTACCGGAACAGCTTCCGATCCGAATATTATCCGTTTGCTTCCGCCCTATTGCATTTCACAGAAAGAAATCAAGCAGGTTGTGAAAGCGTTCTCAGATGTCTCAGTTTTTAATCCCGTTTAGCCATGAAGAATTTCACTTGCGCCTATGATGTGCCTTCTATTTCTCAATTGTTGGAAGATGCACAATTTCTGAAAGAACATCCTTTAGCATTTGCGGACGCAGGAAAATCGCTCACACTTGGTTTGATGTTTATGAACCCAAGTCTGAGAACGCGATTGAGCACATTGAAAGCCGCCCAGCTTCTGGGAATGAACACGCTTACAGTGAATGCGCAGACCGAAGGCTGGTCACTTGATTTTTCTGATCAGCCTATGAATCACTCAACGGTTGAACATATTCACGAGGCGGCGGCTGTGATGGGGGAATACTGCGACATTCTTGGCGTAAGAAGTTTCCCATCGCTTACCGATCGCAATCAGGACGATCGGGAATTGCTTTTACTGCAGTGGATGAAGTACGGCAAGCGGCCATTGCTGAGCCTGGAATCTTCAACGAGACATCCTCTGCAGAGTCTTGCAGATATGCTGACAATAAAACAGCTAGTCCCGAACCGAAAACCGAAAGTTGTGCTCACGTGGGCACCGCATGTGAAACCGGTTCCCCATGCGGTTGCGAATTCCTTTTGTGAATGGATGAAATTCATGGATGCCGATTTCACCGTTGCTTGTCCCGATGAAGTCCGGTTGAACGAAGAATTCACCTATGAAGCTCGCGTCACATCCAATCAGGAAAGCGCACTCAAAGACGCCGACATCATCATGGTGAAAAGTTGGTGTAGTTACTCTGACTATGGAAAATTTCACAACGATTCTTCGTGGATGCTGACGTCGGAGAAACTAGAAAGAACCAACAATGCAAAAATGATGCATTGTCTTCCCGTGAGACGCGATGTAGAACTGAGCGCGGCCCTGCTTGAATCAAAACACTCCGTTGTCATTCAGCAGGCGGCGAATAGAGTTCCTGCAACACAAGCAGTGTTACATACTCTGATTAAAACGAATAGCACTAAACAGGTGCATCATGCTGCATTAACCAAAGCCCAATCATGAACGAAAAACTCACCATCGTAAAATTGGGTGGCAACTGCATGGACGACGAACATCTCCTTTCGGTTTTCCTTTCACAATTTACCGCACTACCGGGTAACAAAATCCTCGTACACGGAGGCGGAAAGGTGGCGACGAAACTTGGCAACCAGCTGAATATTCCAGTTGAGATGATCGAAGGAAGACGCGTGACAACAAAAGCTACTCTTGATGTCGTAACCATGGTTTACGCAGGATTACTCAACAAGAACATCGTGGCGCGGTTGCAGTCTCTTAACTGTAATGCGTTCGGATTGTGCGGTGCCGACGGAAATTTCATCGTGGCAAATAAGCGGAGTGAAATTCCTGTCGATTATGGTTTTGTGGGAGATCCTGTGACCGTAAATTCAGAATTATTAAACATGCTTCTGTCGTCTTCTTACATTCCTGTGATCGCTCCTATTACACATGACAGCAAAGGACAGCTACTGAATACAAACGCCGATACGATTGCTTCAGTCGTTGCCTCTGCGCTTTCGAACGTATACAATGTTCACTTGCTTTTTGCATTCGACAAACCTGGCGTGCTTTCCGATCCACAGAATGACTCAAGTCTGATCGAATCATTGTCACAATCAGAACTTGCTGCGATGAAAGACAACCGAACAATTCACAGCGGAATGCTTCCCAAACTAAAAGCAGGTTTTTCCGCACTTGAATCGGGCGTATCGAAGGTCACGGTCCAGCACATCTCATCATTGAATATCAATTCAGTTGCAACTGAACTACAGTTATGAAAATAGAACAATTGTACCTCGATTCGTTTCTTCTTCTCGAAGACCTGATCCGGATTCCCTCTTTTTCTAAAGAAGAATCGAAGACTGCGTCATTGATAAGAGAGCGTATTGCAGATTCCGGAATTCCGTGTGAGCAACTCGGAAACAACATTTGGTGCAGGAACAAGTTCTTCGATGAATCTAAACCAACGTTGCTTCTGAATTCGCATCACGATACCGTGCAACCCTCAGGAAACTGGACTAAAAGTCCGTTCGCTCCAATATTGAATGGCGATAAGCTCTACGGACTCGGCAGTTCTGATGCAGGTGCGTCGCTGGTTGCCCTGCTCGCTGCGTTCCGATATTTCTATACAAGTGAATTATCATTCAATATAGTCTTCGCTGCAACAGCCGAAGAAGAAATTTCAGGAAGTGGCGGAATCGAAATGCTGTTTCCTCATCTTCCGAAAATTGCTTGTGCAATTGTAGGTGAACCAACCAACACGAACGTTGCGGTTGCGGAAAAAGGATTGCTCGTACTTGACTGTATTTCGAAAGGAAAAGCAGGTCACGCTGCGCGCAATGAAGGTGTGAATGCAATCGCACTTGCCATGAATGATATTACATGGTTGAACCAGCATCAGTTTGACAAGACCTCAAAATGGCTTGGTCCGGTAAAAATGTCCGTGACAATGATCAACGCAGGCACACAGCACAACGTTGTTCCTGCAGAGTGCAGATTTACAGTTGATGTAAGAACAAACGAACACTATGCGATGGAAGAAATTCTTGCAACCATTTCCGGAAAGATTTCATCGGAAGTAGTTCCGCGTTCACTACGACTGAAGTCAAGTGGCATTCCGGAAAATCATTCTCTTGTTCGTACCGCGAGAGCGTTAGGCAAGGTGCTTTTCGGGTCACCTACGCTTTCTGATCAATCGTTGATTCCGGTTCCATCCATAAAGATGGGTCCTGGTGATTCTGCCCGTTCACATACGGCCGACGAACACATCTTCGTGAGCGAGTTGCGCGCAGGAATCGAAGGATATATACAATTCATTGAATCACTTAATCAACTCTATCACCATGAAACTCTGGCAGAAAACACAAGACAGCAATAAACTCATTCATGATTTCACGGTAGGGCGTGATCGGGAATTCGACATTCTGCTGGCGAAGTATGATGTTATCGGATCACTCGCGCACGTGAAAATGCTGGGGGCATGCGGAATTATCTCCGTGGATGAATCGCGTGTTCTGGTCAGTGCACTGGAACAAATCGGTGACCAAATTGAATTAGGATCATTTTCAATCAGCGAAGAATGTGAAGATGTTCACTCACAGATCGAGTTGATGCTGACTGAGATGCTGGGGGAGACCGGGAAGAAAATTCATACCGCCCGTTCTAGAAATGATCAGTCGCTCCTGGACATTAAATTGTTTCTGCGTGACGAACTCAAGGAGATCAACTCCATGGTTTCTGATCTTGGAGCAACTTTGCTTGAACTCGCGGAGAAGCACAATGAAGATTTGCTTCCCGGCTACACGCATTACCAACTGGCAATGCCATCCTCGTTCGGACTGTGGTTCAGCGCATTTGCAGAAAGTCTGTGCGACGATCTCGAATTGCTAAACTCTGTAGCTACCATCATCGACAAAAATCCCTTAGGGTCAGCAGCCGGATATGGTTCTTCATTTCCGATCGATCGGGAATTTACCACGAAGGAATTGCATTTTTCCGGAATGAATGTGAATTCCGTTTATGCACAAATGACAAGAGGCAAAACGGAGAAAACTGTTGCATTCGCGCTATCAGGAATTGCTGGAAGTCTATCGAAGTTGGCATCGGACATGACGCTTTACATGAATCAGGAATTCGCATACATTTCTTTTCCCGATGAATTCACGA
>CAYUTR010000278.1:0-6993 GCA_964447465.1 uncultured Chryseobacterium sp. | reverse complement strand
ATACGTGTTTACGCACTGATCATCCATGAAGGAAAAATCCTGATCACCGACGAGCAACGCGGTGGAACGCGCATGACGAAATTTCCTGGTGGCGGACTGGAGTGGGGCGAAGGTATTGCAGATGCATTACGACGTGAGTGCATGGAAGAAATGCAACAGGATCCGGTATCATGGGAGCATTTCTACACGACCGATTTTTTCATGCAATCGGCATTTCGGGATGAAGATCAGCTGATCAGTATTTACTACAAGGTGAATCTACCGGGACCTGAGAACGTTGTAACTTCAGAAATTCCGTTTCAGCACACACGAGATGAAGAAGGTGCGCAGACGTTTCGGTGGATTGCACTTGAAGTGTTGAACGAAGACATTCTTACCTATCCGATCGATAAACACGTTGTAAGATTGCTGCAGGTCGAACAGGTGTAACCGAAAGTTACGCTTTGAAACGCACCGGAATCCAAATCTCTTCTTCCGATTCGGGATCATTGTTCTTATATTTTGAACCCAGCACGTCGAAGTGTGGACGCAAATCCAGCTCGTAACCGGAAGTTGGAAACCAATTCATGAAAATATTCTGAAAGAACGGACCTGCACCATCAAGCGTTCCTTTAAACAGAAATACAGCGTACAATCCTGATGGAATAATCGCTGTTTCCATTCCCTCGGGTATAGAATCAAATGAGGTTACTTCAGCGCCTGCCCATTTCTCGAATGGAGTTGCGGGATTGAAAACACGGTAATATCCTTCCGGATAATTCTGCACGCAGAGTAAATCTGTATTCGTACGATTCTGAATTTCATTTTTCCGCTGGACGAATGAACGAAACAGTTCACCTGTTGAGTTGTTGACCAACGACATTGTTTGCCGCAAGCCGACTATTTTCATATCTCGTGATGTTTCGGTGCGCAAAAACATCAGATTCTCCGGATTGATTTCAACTGATGCGTAATCTTATTTAGTTCAGCATTGAAAATACCATGAGCAGTCATAATATCCACGCGAACTTTTCCTGAAGCATGAATGATCGCTCCGGGTGTGAGCAACATTCCTACGTGCGTTACTTTTTCTCCATCACCGAAGAAACACAAGTCGCCTTTCTTAGCTGTTGCAAGATTTTTTACTGCTTTGCCGACTAACGCTTGCTGCCATGAATCGCGGGGCAATTTTATTCCTGCAAGCTTGTGCGACATCTGCATGAAGCCGGAACAGTCAATACCGAAGGGAGTTTTTCCTCCCCATAAGTAGGGCGCATTTAAATACATGTGTGCGTATTTGAACAGGTTTGTGCGCGACTGCTTCGCTTTCTTGCCCTTGTAAGTGAAGTTCTTGTTGCGCAAAGAAGATCCAAGCGGAATGCTCGTAGCTGTTTTATCGAGCTTGTTGGAGGCGATACCGAGAAGATCGAGTGTTACTTCAACTTTCGCTGAACGGAGTTTCTTAAAGTCAGCAGCGGATATATCTGAATGATGCTTGCGGTGAATCCAACCTTCGTAACCATCATAATCAGCACGAACTTTTATCCAATCTGTCGATTCTTCGATCACGGAATAAAGATCACCGAACAGGAGCTGATTGATCTGCTCCGATTTATGTGATGCTTCAGCCCGATGCGTTACTGTAGCGAGAATTATGATTCCGTGTTTCATTCGTGATGTTCTTTGCGGTGCGTGATCTTGCTGTGTAGGTCGGTTACAATTTCGCTGGTCGTATTCGTGAAGAAGAACGGAAAGAACGCATGAACGGTGCAGGCGAATCCGGCGTAAATCAACTTGCCGACTATGGAAAACGCGAAGAACAGGTGCTGAAAATAATTCAGCCCTACTTCTTTGGGATGTTTGGTGAAGATGTTCATAGCTCTATCCTTTCTACATGATTAAGTTCAACACCAAAAGCGCGTTGAGCAGCAAGTTGCATTTGTTCGGTATTTCCAGTGGTGAACCATTCGTCTTTGGAATTGCCGTTCATGCCTTCCCAATTCTCGAAAATCCATTCGGCCATTTCTGCGCAGGGATCGAGTAGGGTGGCATACGTAAATCGTTTGATGCGGTGATCGATTGCAGGGTAATGCGTACACGCAAGTAAAATAAATTCACTTTCGCTGATCGGTCCGAATATTTCAGCGAGATCTGCATCGAGTTCGGGTGAATCAACATCGCCCGCTTCAATTCGTATGGAAAGATTCTGCGCAACATGTTGTGTCGTAGCGATTCCGTTTTTCTCGAATATGGAACTATATATTGCGGAATCAAGCGTGCGAGCTCCTCCAACAATCGCAATCGAATCCGGATGATGCTGCATCACGAGATTAATTGCGTGAGGTATAATTCCGGTTACATTCTGATTCGATTGTATTACCGTGCTTGCAGCGTTACAAGCAACCGCAATCTGATCGACACCAATAGAATTGAACCACGCGATCACTTTTTCCATGCGTGCGCGTAATTCTTCTTCCGGAACTTTTCCGTACGGGGTAAATCCGGAATCAGAAAAGTAGACGATATCAGCAGTCGTACGCGGACGAAGCAGCTTGTACAAGCCGATTCCTCCGATGCCGTAATCACAGATGCCGATCTTCATGGATAAGTGAGATAAATGTCTTTGATGTTCGCGATGTTGCCCGAATCGAATGCGAGAATACAGGAATTCCATCCCACATTGATCTTCTCAACATTTCTTCCGGGAAACCTACTCTCAAGATACCACTTCATTTCGTGTTCTGCGCGAATGGGATTGTGCTTTAACATCTCTTTCCATGCGGGATGTGTCACCAGCAACTTGAGATTACGATAAAACTCCGGTTCAGTAAGCCGCTGCGTGTACATCATCATCTTCGACTTCAGTAGCTTTGGGAATTCGTGCCACTTCGCCGGAACTGTTACCATGTCGAGGATCATGACTTTTCCTCCGGGTTTCAGCACACGTTTGATTTCATCCATGAGCGGATCCCAATCGAGATACCGAAACGATAACATGGAAATGAACACATCAACGGAATGATCTTCCAGGGGAAGTTTCGGTCCGTTGAGTTGTTTGAATTCGAGATTGGAAATTCCCTTCGTGAAATATCTGGCGCGATTAAGAATCCCTGAAGAAATATCCAGACCGATTCCATTTTTGATGCGTGGAGAAAGTTCTTTCAGCAATGCTCCGTTCCCGCAACCGATGTCGGCTACAACAATGTCTTTATTATCCGGAAGATGTTTTACTATCCAGTTCCATTCGTCTTTTCGCACTTTGATGTCCTGGAAAACATTATCGTATAATTCCGCAACCGGATTGTAAGTGGAATCTGCATGTTCATGTTTCGGTTTGAAAGAACGCATTTCTTCGAGCGTAGCACCGGTGTACTTTTTGATTGACCCAACTACACCGTGCGATTTCTTGCCAACGCATCCTGCGGCGTAAACTGAAGGAGATTCATCGCGCACCGGTTTATACTTTTTCTTGTCGGATGAAAATGTCGTGTACCAATAGAAACCGAACGTCTCCACATTAAATTGCTCTGCGAAGAACGGCGCAAACCATCTCGCCGAACGACAGCAATGAAAATAGCCTTTCGCATTTTCAGCAAATGGAATATTCAGATTCTTCAGCTCATGCGGACTATACTGCTCCGGATATTGCATCGTTCCGTACATCGGACCATACATTCCGGAATGACCGATGAAATGGAATTCATCCAGTTTCTTGTTTTGCTTTACTGCTGATTCAAATTGCGCGTTGAGATCTTTCTTTCCGTGAATACCAACGCACAGAACTTCTCCGTTGTATCGTGCTTTAGTTTCACGATCCATCGTAGCCGCAATACGGGCAAATTTATCGCTGCCGGTGCGGTATTCAGTAGTATAGACAATCAGGATCATTCAGCGGAATGGTTCATTGACACAATACAAGGTAAAGTTACGTGAAGCAAACCGTAGTACTAAACCTATAAGTGTAATGTGTGAACGAGTAAGTGTGAATAATGGCAGGAATTCATCCTTTTCTGATCCCCCGACTAACCAATGCATTTTCAACAGCGCTTACACCACCTGAAAACGGACTCCCTTTCACCAACGTCATTGAGCCCAGTGGTGAAACCACCACTAATGCTGATGAACTTGAAGCAAGCTGCAGTGCGCGTTTGATGTGTACTTCATGAAGACTTGCAATCGGTTGAAGACGCGCATCAAGTAGAACGCCGGAGTTGAAATCGAACGCGCAGATGGCCTGCAGCTGATCGAATGGCTTCGCGTTAATTTTCTTTCTGTAGCGGGCCACATAAATGGAAATTCCCATAAACAGGAAACCTATTGCCATTAGGATTATTGAAGGCAATAGATTTCCGCGATGGATGATCATCTGAATAACGCCATTGGCACATGTGATAAGTGTGATCAGTCCGGTAACGAACAAAAATGTTGTCGTCCACTGCGCAGGTTTTCGTGCCAGGGTCACAACATTGTTGTGCTCAAACGCAACTGTTCCGGAAGATTCAGCAAGTTTTTGCATGTCGTTTGTGCTTTGTTGCGCTGTACCGGTTGAACCTGTTGATTAGAAAAGATCAATTCCGAGGTTGAGCGAATACTGCACGTACATATCATTTCCGCCACCGTGTTTGTAATCTACCTGGTCGGTAGTGAAGTAACCAAACGTTGCGTTGTAGCCGACATGGAAACGGTCGCAGAAATTGACACGTACACCAGCACCTGCATTGAGTGCAGTATAGTTTCCTGCATCAACACAATCCATTTTCATGCGATCTACGAGGTGATTGAATGAACCGCCGACAAAAACATAAGGCTTCAGAAGCGAAGTTTCTTTCAGCAGGTATCCGTTTGCAAATTTGTAGTATCCTGCCATGCTAACAGCGGTCATGCGTGAGCTCAGGTTGTCCAACTGCAAGCGGTCAAAACATCCCTGACAACGATCTTTCAGTTCTGTTCCTTCTGCATCCGATTCGCGCTGGTGATAACCATAATCGCCAATGGCAACGTTCATTCCCGCATCGAAAGAAGAATTTACATAGTAGCGCACACCGCCGCTTACCTGGCCATACCAGCAGAGATTGTTTGTTCCGAAACCATTTCCGAGATCACCATAATATTTTTGTGATCCACCACCGATTGTTAAACCGAATTGATGTTCGGAAGATTGTGCGAACGCGATCACTGAAAGAGTAAGTGCAAAAGCTGTAAGAATGGATTTCATGTGCAGGAGTTTTGGTTAGGTTCTTAAATATCAGGAATTTTTCTTTGCGAAGGCAAGAATGTGCCCATCGGGATCTGCAAAGTAACATACGGTGTCGCCCCAATTCCGTGATAAGGCCGGGCTGATGAGTTTCGCTCCGCATTTTACGGCGTTGTCATGTTCTACCTCAACCCTGTCGACATAGAAGTAGAGTTCACAGCGTGGAATGCCCGTTGCCGAATCAGGATGAGGAGTGTGCGGAACAAGAATTTTTGCAATCCCGTTATTGGGCATGAGCCCGAGTTTGCAGAATTCAGAAATGTTGAATTCCGTCATGCCGGGCACATGCAGATCTGCCTTGCGACGGAAAATACCCTCGTAGAAAGTTCTGCTGACTTCCTGGTCACTCACGTAAAGAATTGTTTCGAGAAACTGTATGTGTGAAATCATTTGTGAATCGGGATAAATGGACTTATTGCCCTGATTGAAAACTACAAAATCGCTAGCTTATTCCCAATACAAAGTTCCGAATCATTGGCCTCGCGATCGGGAAAAATGGTTTCGCCATCCACGAACATTTCTTCATGAAGAGTGGCATTCCGGAAGTTCCGGTTACGAACGTGGTCATGCTGTTCACGCGACCCACAGTTTTCTGAAGATAGGGGAGACGACTCGCACTGTATTCACCTAATGAATTTTCGTGAATTGCATTTGCAACGAGATACGCATCTTCTATTCCAAGATTCATTCCTCTTCCACCGAATGGCGAATGAATGTGTGCCGCATCACCGATCAGCACAACATTATCCTTGACTAATGTTTGTGCTATGCGATGTCCGATATTGAATTTCGTCTGCCATTCTATCTTACCGACTTTAGTTCCTTTCGGAAGATAGTTCAACAGATCGGACATGCTCCCTGCTATGCGCCATAGATTGTCTTTGATGCGGATCAGAATCATTCCGCCTTCATCGAAGAAAAATAGATTGGCGTGATTATCCGGAATGTCAACTTCCAATTCAACGTCATACAATTCCCATGTGCCGCGATAACCGAATGCTGGAAATTCCATGCCGATTTGAGTTCGAACTTCGCTATGTGAGCCATCGGCAGCAACTACGATATCTGATTCATGCGTGAACGTATCAACCTTCTGCAAAGTTGAACGGTATCCTGTAGCAGATCTTTCCAGTTTTTGCAGTTGCGTACCGAACTCTATTTCTATTTTTCTTGCTGCCACTTCTTCCTGAAGAATCAATTCCGATTCCCGTTGCGGTTGTATGAGTATGAACGGATATTTATTCGTAGCCTTGCTCAGATCGTTCTGGAAAAATATCTTGTCTTTTTTCCAGATGGTCATACCGCTCATCTTGCGTCCGTTTTCAATAAAACGTTTTGCGATTCCAGATTCTTCAAGGAGAGATAATGTGCGCGGATTAACTCCGAATGCTTTCGAGTAAGGACTCACCACCGTTTTCTTGTCGATGATGCGTGGAACGTAGCCTTTGTCTGCGAGAAAAATCGCGAGAGATAGTCCGGAGGGGCCGGCGCCTGAGATGAGTATTTGTTTATCAGCTGACATTTCCTGTGAAAAGTAGATAAAAATAAGTCCCGGTGAAATTCATCACCGGGACTTTTAACTGGAGTGCGAAACTATTATTGAATTACTACTTTCTGAATGCTTGCGTTTGCGCCACTTTCCATTTTCACGAAATAGATGCCTGCTGCAAGATCAACCGGAAGATTTAGTGCTGATGTCGTACCTGAGCCGGTTCCCTGGAACGTGTAAACCGGGCCAACTGATTTTCCTTCGAGTGTGA
>CAYUTR010000277.1:0-6994 GCA_964447465.1 uncultured Chryseobacterium sp. | reverse complement strand
GGAACTTGTGCGGTTGCGGAAATAGAAAACAGGAAAAATCCGAGAAGAGTAAGGGCGTGCTTCATGGGTAGGTTTTTAAGGCAGTACCAAGATGCAAAGTATATGCCACAATCGAAATTTTGTGAATACGGGCCGAGATTGATGACAGCCGTGGGATTTATCCCGCGGATGGCTCGTACCACGTTTATTTCCGACATGAACAAACGCGGGTTTAAACCCGCGTTTCTCATGCTTTTGTGTTGTAATGTTTTCCGTCACCCGCGGGATAAATCCTGCGGCTGTCAAAATTATTATCGTGGTCTTGGTGTTGGCCTTGGCACTGGCGCAGGTCTTGGAGCCGGTGCCGGACGAGGAGCTGGAGCCGGATTAGGTCGTACCACCGGTGGCTGCTGACGAGGCGGTTGCGGATTTGCTCTCGGAGCCGGTGCCGGCGCAGGCGTTACATCCGTTCCACGCTGTTGTGGTGGAGCCGGTTGTGCTTTCTCTTTATTATCGCGAGGAGCTGTAGGCGTCGGATTGTCTTTTCCTTGTTGCTGCGGCACATCGCGCGATTGTGTATTCGGATTTTGTGAAGCGCGTTGCGATTTTGCATCCGCATTTCTCTGTTGTACAGTTTGCGATACTACACGTCGCGGCTGATAAACATCGTGCGCGTTCGGTAAAATGTAAACCGGTTGACAGCAATAGTAATAGTCGTAGTAAACATAGGTCCACCCGTAATACGTGTAGTACGGATACGGCGCCCATGGATCCCACCACATTGGATAGTAGGCCCAATACCAAGGCGAAACCCAGACTACGTACGATGGATAATAAACATACTGAACGCAAGGCCAATACCACACGTTTACGAAAACAACTTGCGCTGAATTAAAATGACGGAAGTGATCGTCTCCGGTAGATTTTGCTTTTTCTGCTTTTGGTTGCACGACGTATTCATCGCCGTATAATTCTTTGTCGCCGACAATCTGAATTAATGCCGATTCAGCACCTCGTTTTTCAATTTCGATGACAGCAACGTCTTGCGATTCTTTTGCGTTCACCGGCACTTGAAGCACGATTGCGTGTACATTATCTTTTGAAATATCATACACGCGTATGTAGTCAACTTTTCCATCACCGTCGAGATCGAGGTTGTTGATGTGATTATCTTTTGCATTCAGTTTTTTCTCAAACTCTTCAGGAGATTTTGATTTCTTGAAGAGATCAAGTGTTGCCTGCAAGTTCAATCCATCACCGGGCAGACCGAGTGAATCTGCAGCTGCGCAATATGATGGGGACGTAAATGCGAGGAATGCTGCGGTAATTGCAGCTTTGATGTATGTTCTCATGGCTCACGGGTCTTTCTCAGAACTAATACCGCAAGAATCGTACAATGTGGAAACTGGAAGAAAAACGCGTTATACAAAACAGAAGTGTAGAATGGAATGCACACAATTACTCGTTGCGATTCTTGAAAAATGGAACACTGAAAAAAACGGATATTGCGGATGAACACTGATTCTGATCCGTGTGAATCCGTGTAATCAGTTTTTTTCTGTGTCAAAAATGAGCTTCGCGATTGTAGGCCTAAAAAATATTGTCGAGCAACGTATCATCCACAATATTCGGCATCGTCACTTTCAATCCCGGTGTGCGATCCATTTCCCGTTTCGCAGCGAACATCGCTTCTTTATTTCTTGCCCAGCTTCTGCGTGCGATGCCGTTGTTTACATCCCAGAACAACATCGATTGTAAACGACGTTCTGAATCTGCAGTGCCATCAAGCACCATTCCGAATCCGCCGTTGATTACTTCGCCCCAGCCAACACCGCCACCGTTGTGCAAGGAAATCCACGTTGCGCCGCGGAATCCATCGCCTACGAAATTCTGCACAGCCATGTCGGCAGTAAATTGCGAGCCGTCATAAATGTTCGACGTTTCACGATAAGGTGAATCTGTTCCCGAAACATCGTGGTGATCGCGACCCAATACAACCGGAGCAGAAACTTTTCCGGAATTGATTGCGTTGTTCATCGCGGATGCAATGCGAATACGTGCCTCTGCATCTGCATATAAGATGCGCGCTTGTGAACCAACAACGAGATTGTTGTTCATCGCGTCCTTAATCCACGTGATGTTATCGCTCAGCTGCTGTTTGATTTCTGCTGGAGAATTATTGAGCATGTCCTCAAGAACTTCTAATGCCAGAGCATCTGTTGCTGCGAGATCTTTCGGATCACCTGAAGTACAGATCCAACGGAACGGACCGAATCCGTAATCGAAACACATGGGTCCGAGGATATCCTGCACGTAAGAAGGATAACGGAATGTGCCGTCTTCTTTCTTGATCGGTGCTCCCGCGCGTGATGCTTCGAGGAGAAATGCATTTCCGTAATCGAAAAAATACATTCCTGTGTCTGCAAGTTTACCTACGGCATCAGCATGACGACGCAATGAAGAACGAACAGCATCACCGAACTTCAGAGGATTTTCCGACATGAGCTTGTTGGATTCTTCGAAAGAATATCCAACCGGGTAATATCCGCCTGCCCATGGATTATGCAATGAAGTCTGATCAGTACCGATGTCGACTTTTACTTTTTCTTCTACAAGTTTCTCCCAGAGATCAACTACGTTTCCTTCATAAGCCAACGACACCGCTTCTTTCGATGCACGTGCTTTTCTGATCCGGGTAATAAGCAGATTCAAATCGCTGTACACTTCATCGATCCATCCTTGGGAATGACGTTGCTTGGTTGCTTTCGGATTAATCTCCGCAACAACAGCAACAAGTCCGGAAATTTTGCCTGCTTTCGGTTGTGCGCCACTCATTCCACCTAATCCGGATGTAACAAACAGCTTACCATTGCGATCTTCTTCGCTGGTAGAAATTTTTCGTGCAGCATTCATCACGGTGATTGTAGTTCCGTGCACAATGCCCTGCGGACCAATGTACATGAAAGATCCTGCAGTCATTTGTCCGTACTGTGTTACACCAAGTGCATTGAATTTTTCCCAATCATCCGGCTTGGAATAATTCGGAATCATCATACCATTTGTGATCACAACGCGCGGAGCATCTTTATGCGAAGGAAATAGTCCCATTGGGTGACCGGAATACAATGCCAGCGTCTGATCATCTTTCATGATTGCGAGATACTGCATCGTGAGCAGGTATTGCGCCCAGTTCTGGAACACTGCACCATTTCCGCCGTAAGTGATCAGCTCGTGCGGGTGTTGTGCTACAGCATAATCGAGATTGTTCGAAAGCATGTGCATGATAGCACCTGCCTGAATGCATTCGAAAGGATAATCGTGAATCGGTCGCGCGAAGATTTTGTAATCGGGACGGAAGCGATACATGTAAATGCGTCCGTACGTTTTCAGTTCCTCTGCAAATTCTTTCGCGAGAACAGCATGCTGACTCGCAGGAAAATAACGCAATGCATTTCTGATCGCGAGTTTTTTATCAGCGGGAGAAAGAATGTCTTTGCGTTTCGGTGCGTGATTGAGTGTAGTATCAAACGCTTTCGCAGTCGGAAGCTCTGCGGGAATACCATGGAGAATATGTTGTCTGAAATCTTCGCGATTCATAAATAATTCAGTTAACCCTGAGGCAGATTCATGCGGTACCAATCTTCCGGACTTTTTGCCTGCTGTTCGTATGTAACTTTTGCAAGTGTTTTTTCCTGTGCCCGATGGATGGATTTGGAAATCATTGGGTGATTAATACTTTCTGATTCCGGCATTCCCATTCGTTGCATAAGCGTAATTGATTTTTCTCCACCGAAACGCAGCATGATGGTATCGTTCAAAGCGCAGAACGCAGAAACGGGAGAGGTAATTCCGGCAGCGCGTAAACGCTGAAGAACCTCGGTCTCTTTTGCGGAAAGCGGGTAACGTTCTGCAAAAGCAATACGGGCGTTCGGGTGAGAAAGAAATTGTCTGATGGCTTCGATATCGGAAGCGCTAAAACTATTCGTGTAGTGAATAATTCTGCTCTTGAGATTTTCGTCGGCAATTCTGTCACGAAGCGTGTTGTGTGTCGATTGAAAAAATGTAATGAACATGTATCCACCTGAATTCACCATATCTGTGAAAAGCGTGTTCAGATATTCACGTCCGATATAGACCATTGCAGTTGGCGTTTCTCCAACCGGTTCTTTATTTCCGAATAAATTACTAAACAGTCCCATCTTCTTTTTTTGTATCGAATCGTCCTGTCTTTTTGTTGTATCCGTATGGACAATGTTTGCAACCGTTCTGACAGCAGTAACCTCTTTTCAGGAGATATTTTGCCGTGAACACCACGTAACCTTCGGGTGAAAAATAGTAATCGTCTTTGTCCAGTTCGCTTAGCAACGACATCCTTGCAAAGGTAGTAAAACGAGGTTACGAGATAGTCGCAGTGACTGTGGCAGTGGCAGTCAGTTTTCAGTTAGTATTGGTTAATAATGGGTACAGTTTGCTGACTGCAACTGCCACCGCCGCTGCAACTTTTTCCCTATCTTTCTCCAATGAAAAAGCTGGTTGCCAGTTTGACTTTGTTTTTCTTAGGGAGTATTACAGCGTATTCGCAGACATTTATTGCTGTGCCAGGTGATTCAGTTGAAGGCACGTATAATGTCACCGATTGGGCGTCGGATTATATTTATCTCGAGAATAATTCCGGTTCGCCCTTAACGATGAGCTTTCAGACCATTACTAATACAATGACACCAGCTGGTTGGGACGTTGTATTTTGTACGAGCAACGGATGTTATCCTTATGTGCCTTCGAGCGGTTCAATGGGAACTGTAGCCAGCGGCGATAGCGCCTATCTACACGTTCAGTGTGGTTTTGTTGGCATTGCAGGTACACACGAAATAAGAGTCCGAGTTTTTGAAACTGGAAATCCTGCGAATTCTGATACGATTACCTTCCTGTATCATGCGATTTCCACAATCGGTGTAGAAGAACATTCTTCAGCGAACGACGCGCTTTCACAGAATTTTCCCAATCCGTTTTCTTCAGCAACTACTATAGTTTATAATCTTAGCCGGCCCGGAGGAAAAATGATCGTTACTGATATTTCGGGTAAAGTAATTTCAGAATACCACTTGAATAGTGCTTCTGGAGAATTAACTGTAGGAAACCTTATGCCGGGAATTTATTTCTACGCCGTGTACTTTAATGACGGTTTGATCTCACGCCGAAAGATGATTGTGCAGTAGGTGCAAGGAGTTGAGGAAAATGCGCACCGGGATCCTGAGTTTTTAGTAATTTGATCACATGAAAAAGTGCTGGGTCTTCGCACTCCTGTCTGGATTGGTATTGATTGCACAATGCGCCCGTGATCCTGAATTGGAACCAACGCCAGCAGAAAATTCCAATCCGGTTTTGCCGCAACAACCTTATGATTACGTCGGCGACATCGCAGGAGTTCCACCCTCGTGGTTGCTTGTTGCGCCTCTGAATTTTCTGAATGCAGAACCATCATACAACCCTACTACGAATTGGGGTGCAACATTAGGTCGCGTTTTGTTTTACGACATTTCACTTTCCGCGAACCAGACGATTTCATGTGCGTCGTGTCACCGCCAGGAAAATGCATTTGCAGACACAGGTGCATTCAGTACCGGATTTCAGGGCGGCCATACCGGACGAAGTGCAATGGCCATAGTGAATATGAGATTCTCACGCACTTTTTTCTGGGATTTACGTGCGAGTGGATTGGAGAATCAGGTGATCATGCCGCTGGAGAATGCGCTGGAGATGGGAATGGATACGACGTTGCTCGTGAGTCGTGTTGTATCATTGGGTTATTATCCGCCGTTGTTCGAGAAGGCATTTGGGACGCGTGTAGTAACTGCTCAGCGAATCCGATATGCTTTGGCCCAGTTCATTCGTTCGTTAGTATCGTATCGATCGAAGTACGATGACGGAATGGTAAACGGATATGCGAACTTCACGCAGGAAGAAACAGACGGTATGAATTTTTATTTCAGCGGACAATTCGCATGTAATCATTGTCACTCGTCTCAGAATTTCTACGAACGTGATGCGCGCAATAACGGATTAGAATCTATAGCAATTGACAGCGGTCGCGCGTTGATTACAGGTGATCCGAATGACATTGGATTGTTCCGCGTTCCTACGCTCCGAAATATTGCACTCACCGCGCCATACATGCACGACGGAAGATTCCGCACGCTGGAACAAGTCATCGAACATTACAACAGCGGAGTGCAACCAAGCGCGACACTTGATGATCGACTGACAACTACAATAACTATTGGAGGACCACCCGTACAAATGAACATGACGGTGTATGAGAAACAGGCATTGGTTGCTTTTCTCAACACACTAACGGATCAGACGTTCATTGCGGATCCGAAATTCTCTGATCCATTTGTTCATTAAATGATTCAGCAGGCATCAGCAGAATTAATCGCGAAATATTTTCCCGGAATCAATTCGCTGGGATTGCTCCGACTCGACTTACCCGATGCTGTTGCAGGAGGAAATAAAAGTTTCAAGCTGAAATATCATCTCGAAGTTTTCAGGATGATGGGCGAGGGCTCCATTCTTTCCTTCGGTGGTGCGTGGTCGAATCACATCGCGTCGTTGGCTTACGCAGGAAAAGTGAATGGCATTCCAACGATTGGAGTTATTCGCGGGGAAGAACTGAATGAAGATTCAAATCCGGTATTGCGTTTCGCGAAGGAGTGTGGAATGAAACTTCATTTTATTTCACGGGAATATTATCGCCAGAAAAATGAAACAGAATCGACATTGGATTTCATCGATCAGTTTGGTGCAATCTATATTGTTCCGGAAGGCGGTGGCGGCGATCAGGGAGTGAGGGGTTGTCTGGAGATTCTCACACCTGATTGCGACACATTTGATGAAATCGTTCTGCCCGTTGGAACCGGAACGACTATCGCAGGATTGATTCAGACAGCGAAATCCCATCAGCACATCACGGGTGTTGCAGTTCTCTCCGCGAAAGATCATCTCGAAAATGAAATCA
>CAYUTR010000276.1:0-7026 GCA_964447465.1 uncultured Chryseobacterium sp. | reverse complement strand
ACTCGAGTACCCAACTTTCTTCGGCTTCAGAGTTTTCGGGAAAATCACATTGATGAGTTCATCGTCTACGCCCAGAAGGGAAACCGAAATGCCATTCACGATTTTCATCGGAACATCGAATTTCAGCTTTGGCTTATAATCTTCATAAGTACCATCCTGAAGTTTACGCCACATTGCGATAATTACTCCGCCTTTCACTTCAACCTTGCCGGTCCAGCACGATGCTTCTGCACCAGTGCGAACTGTGATAATTACATCGTCGTGGATTCCGTCTTTTACATCCTCAGCACCGCGTTCCTGGAATTTATCTTCCCACTTGGTGTAACAGTTGCTGGGAACAACGGGAATCGGAACTTGTGCGTTCAGCGCAGCACAAAATAATAAGCCCGCAAATGCAGTGTAAATATTTTTCATCTGGTCTAGTTTGGACGATTCTAAAGATAGCATAAACCTTAAAGGTTTTTAAAACCTTTAAGGGTTGCCCGGACTTTTTATCGTCCAAACGCGAATTAAACAAAAACTTTATATATTTGTCGTGTTAAGTGTATATCGACTTTTTATATTTAGAGTCATCGTTTTTGTTTAACTGTAAAATATTGGACCATGTCATTGGTAAAAACATTTGGTTGCGCCGTTTTCGGCATTGAAGCAACTGTAGTTACGATCGAAGTAAACATCGACAACGGAATCAATTTTCACATTGTGGGATTGCCCGATTCAGCGATCAAGGAATCGCAACAACGAATTGACGCGGCGTTGAGAAATAACGGGTACCGCATTCCGGGAAAGAAAATTACAATCAATCTTGCGCCGGCCGATGTACGGAAAGAGGGAAGCGCTTATGATCTTCCGATTGCAATAGCGATGCTTGCTGCATCCGATCAGCTGGCGAGTGATTTTCTCGAGAGTTCCATCATCATGGGTGAGCTTGCACTCGATGGAACATTGCGACCAGTACGTGGAGCGCTTTTGATGGCTGTCCGTGCACGTGATTCCGGCTATGCGCGGATAATTGTTCCTGCCGAAAATGCAGAAGAAGCTGCAGTAGTCGAAGGCGTCGAAGTTTTCGGAATGAATCACATGGTTGAAGTGATGGATTTTTTACGTGGTGATAATGTGGCACAACCCGTTGTGTCTGCACCGAAACTTCTTGAATCTCCCGGCATGAGCGAAGAATTTGATTTCGCGGATGTCTGCGGACAGGAGAACATCAAGCGCGCATTGGAAATTGCGGCGTCAGGTGGGCACAATATCCTCATGATCGGACCACCCGGAGCCGGCAAAACAATGCTTGCGAGAAGACTGCCTGGAATTCTTCCACCGATGACGATTAATGAAGCCTTGGAAACAACGAAGATTCATTCTGTCGCCGGGAAAACCGGGAAGAGCAAAGGGTTGATTACAGTTCGTCCGTTTCGCGCACCGCATCATACGATCAGCGATGTGGCGTTGGTTGGAGGAGGACAGAATCCGCAACCGGGAGAAATCTCTCTTGCGCACAACGGTGTTTTATTTCTCGATGAACTTCCCGAGTACAAACGCACCGTGTTGGAAGTGATGCGTCAGCCGCTGGAAGATCGGGTGGTGACAATTTCACGTGCAAAGTTTTCAGTGAACTATCCTGCAGGATTTATGTTGGTGTCTTCCATGAATCCATGTCCGTGCGGTTACTACAATCATCCCGACAAAGAATGCGTTTGTTTGCCCGGCACAGTACAGAAGTACATCAATCGCATTTCAGGTCCATTGCTCGATCGCATCGACATTCACATTGAAGTAACGCCTGTAAGCTTTAGTGAACTCACGAAAAAATCACGCGCTGAGCACAGTACAGCCATTCGCGATCGCGTGATACGGGCACGTAACGTGCAACTTAAACGTTTCGAAAAATTTGAAGGCGTGCATTCGAATTCGCAAATGAACTCAGGGTTGCTCCGAAATGTTTGTCGCATCGATGAAACCGGAATGGCATTACTAAAAACCGCTATGGAAAAACTCGGATTGTCGGCGCGGGCATACGATCGCATCTTGAAAGTCTCCCGCACCATTGCAGATCTCGAGGGCAGTGCAGAAATTGAATCGCATCATCTCGCGGAAGCAATTCAGTTCAGAAGTCTGGACAGAGATAATTGGGCTGCTTAATCTTTGCGAGCGCCGATAGGAATTCCTAAATTTCAGAATGCGCATACTCGTGCTCATCTTATTCTTTCCGATTGTTCTTCTGTCTCAGCACTCCGATACGGTGATTGACGGAAGGCGATATGTACTTTTTTCATCGTATGCACGCGAGGATTCAATTATCGTTTTTGAATACTGCAAGTCAATAACCAAATCGGGTGAAGCAAATGGAGAATACCGTGCATTTTCCCAGTCAGGAGTTTTGATGGAGCAGGGTCAAAGGCGTAACGGAAAAAGAGTAGGTGCGTGGTTCAGCTATTTCCCTGATGGAAAGGTGGAGCACAGTGGGAACTACAAGAAGGGATGGGCCATCGGCACCTGGATCTGGTATCATCCGAATGGTGCGATAAAAGGCAGAACGCGATACATTCAGAAAAAAGTTTTCATGAAAGTGAAGATTCCCTCGCGGCAACAATCGCGCTTTTTTACACCGAAGCGATATTATCCTTGGTTTAAAGTAATCATAGAGCCGACTCCGGTGGATTCATTTGTTGAATACTATGCTAACTCGCAGGTGAAAGTTAGAATGCGATTTAACGACGATGGTAAGCAAGTTGATTCAGCTGAGTATTATTATCCATCTGGTCAGATCAACCATATCGAATACTATAAAGGCAATTATGGTTCAGGCTGCTGGAAATATTATTGTACGGATGGAACGTTGAGCCACTGCGTATGCAACGGAGATGCCGCGCCTGAGACCTTGCTGAGATGTGATGAGAATTATGCAGACTGCGATTATTATGACATCACGATTGACGTGCCATGGCTTATGGGACAGATTCGCGCGAAATTCTGATCACTCCGGCAATTTTCCTTCAGGCATACACTTAGAAAAGTGAATCGTCGAAAGAATGTTTACAATCGCATCGCGACTCTTTTCGTCTTTTGCAGTCGCCCAATACGTATACTGAAGACCGCCGCAGCCCAATGAACTAATGTCTTCGATAAACTCGAGATAGATGCTGTAGCTTCCATCAGCAAACTTTTCGCAGTTGAAATAATAATGGCGTCCCTGGTAGTTTTTGCCGAGCTTTCGTTTCAACTGATTTTCAGTAGCTGTGTCATTCACAACATCGAAGTGCAATCTTCTCATAGCCCGTCCGCATATTTCCTCACCGAAAATCGTATCGGTAGTATTCGTGATAAAACATTTGTTTCTATAACCGATATACCGTGTGGTTGGAATCCAATCCAAAGGTGAGACGAAAGTAGCTCCTGCGAAGACTACCTTCTTCTGCCCTTGAGAGACAGTGATTGAATCCGCGCAATCCACGGTGTAATCAGTATGCGTCGGGCAACTCGTCTCGTGGAGAAACAGAATTTCCTGTGGTTTGGCTTTACCTGTCTTCGCGGAATAAGATCGTGTGTCACAACTAACGTATGAGCGACTCGCGGAGTCCCACACACAACGTGATGCCACCCAATAATATTGACCGAACCCATTGTGCCATCGAAGAGACGGTGTATTAAATCCGTGATTGGAAGCGATCATCTGGGCTTCACCAAAGTTCAGATGGAAAGTACCACGCTTGATATCTTTCGCATCGTGGCTGTCAATGTTTACCAGGTTGAAAAGGCTATCTAAAGAAAGACTGAGTATGGCAACAGTGATAGAGTCGGAATAGACGATGGATGCAGTTACGTGGTATTGCGTCGGACGTTCAATTGGCATTTGCGGGTACTTGTCCTGGCCATGGCCATTCGCACAATACCAGCTTACGTAAGGAGAAAATGTAACATGATTCTGAACATAGTGTTCTCCAAGACGTAATGACAAATCGCTCTTTGATTTTGCCAGCACAGAATCAAATACCCACTGATATTTGTCGCGGTAAGGAGAAATTAATTTGGTCCTTTGCGTGGAGTAGTCAAATTCTTTGTAATCTTTTCCTGCGCTATTGCAATACCACCAGGTACCAACCGGTTCGCGGTAGCCGGAATACAAACCACGGCTTTCCATGGTTCCATCGCTTCTGAAGTGTTCTACATATTTCAGACCGGAGTATGCAACCGATATTTCATCATCGCGTTCACCAGTAGAATGATAATTGTAATAGTAACTCCGGTGCGCGCTCACTTTGAAATTCGCAATACTATCGATCGTTGCTTCACGCGTCATTGTCGCATACGGATTTGCAGCTGAACAATAGCAGCAGATGAAAATGCAGGCAAGAAATGAAATTTGCTTCAGCTGAGTCACATCGTAATTTACGACAAGCGGAACTATGAATCAACACCCTCGCGGAATGGGTGTGTCTCAATATCTTTAGTTCCCTAGCAATCCCGGCGCTACCTGATCACCTTCAGGCAAGTGACCATACATTTCATCAAACGAGTATTTGCAGTATTCAGTGTCAGGATATTCTTGTGCCTTGTCCCTTACAAAATGAATGAACTTGTGGTACGTTCGTCCCTCGTCCATCTCATCGATAAAGGCAGAATATTTGTCAGGCTGCGAGAAGAAATCTCCTGATAATAAGTAGTGAAAAATATCATACGCATTCACAAACTTCTTGAATGCATCGTGACTCGCATCTGCATGAGAAAAATTGAGACGTTCGGGTTGGTAGAAAAGCCGGACAAATTTTTCAATCAGTGCGTAGCCTTTTTCAATCTGTGAAAACTGAAATGCGAATGCTTCTTCACCCGCTGCGTTTCCATTCTTGAATTTTGCATCCAGACATTGACTGACACGGTCGGCAGTTTCCATTGCAACATAGACCCCACTTGAAAAAATCGGATCAAGAAAAGCGGCGCTATCTCCTACAAGGGCGTAGTTGTCACCGTATTTTTTCGGGATCTTATATGAATAATCGCCAATCACCTGAATCTCGTGTTCAATATCTGCACCGTCTAGAATACCGTTCAGGTTTACTGCTTGAGCAACTTCGCTCCGATACAGTTTTTCCTGCCAGTTGTCTCCCAAGACTTTTTTCTCTTCCCGCACATAAGAGTTGTTGAGAGTGACACCTATACTCAGGTGATTTCTACCAACAGGAATTACCCACAACCAGCCAAGTTTTTCGCCACCGAGGTAAATAATCTTAATGAGTCCACCTGCTAATGCGCCATCGTATTTTGTGTTAATCCAATGACTGAATAGTGCAACGCGATCGAGACCATCGTACGGAACACGCAATTTAAGTTTACTGCCCAAAAATGAATTTTGTCCTGTCGCGTCAATTAAAAATCGGGCCTTGATTTCCGGTAAGCCAGTTGAGTCAGTGTAAACGGTAACTGATTCCGGATCACTCAGGTCCACATTTTTTACTTTCACTCCTTCATGAACGTGAGCACCAAGTTTTGCAGCGTGTTTGAGAATGGCATGATCGAACGGAGCGCGTAAGGTGTGAACCGACATTTGTGCGCCGTCATGCAGAATTCTATCAAAGCACCAAACCGATTGACGAACTCCGTCGCGATCCACAAAATTAACTCCGGGCTTTTTTGTCGCGAAGGCAAGAACATCTTCCCAAACACCGAGATCGCGCAACTTGTAATAAGTAAAGGGTATCAGCGATTCTCCAACGTGATCGCGCGGAAAAATTTCCTTTTCCAGTAATACAACGGAATATCCTTTTTGCCGCAGATAAATTGCAGAACTGGAGCCACCGGGGCCGCCACCTATGATAGCTACGTCGTATTTCATGTGCACGGAAAAGGTAAGAGTTTTTCTCCGCGTCTCCGCTTTCTCCGCGCCTCCGCGATAAAAAAAATCCCGGCGTAGGATAAACGCCGGGATCAAGAAATCAGGAACTCTAAAATTACTCTGCGAGAACAGTCAGTTTGTTCGCGTGAACTTCTGCAACACCTCCGTTGATCTCAAAAGTATGTGTCTGCTGTTGCGCATCCACAACTTTGATCTTTCCTTTTTTCAAAGTGGAAATCATCGAAGCGTGTTTATTCAGTACACCGAAACGCCCTTCAGCGCCTGGCAATACAGCAGATTTAATTTCTCCGCTGTAAACCTTTTTGTCCGGTGTGATTATTTCTAAATGCATTTTCAAATTTATTTAACTGATTCTGTTCTAGCTACGAGTCATCCCGAGCGGAGCCGAGGGGTGACGTCTATCTCGCCTCTGCCAAAATCTTCTTACCCTTCTCAATCGCATCTTCAATCGATCCAACAAGGTTGAACGCAGCTTCAGGATATTCATCCACTTCTCCGTCCATAATCATGTTGAAACCTTTGATGGTATCCTCGATGTTTACGAATTTACCTTCAAGCCCCGTGAACTGCTGTGCTACGAAGAACGGCTGTGAAAGGAAACGCTGAACACGACGTGCACGAGATACTGCGAGCTTATCTTCTTCAGAAAGTTCGTCCATACCAAGAATGGCAATGATGTCCTGCAATTCTTTGTAACGCTGCAGCAACATTTTCACGCGCTGAGCGCAATCGTAATGTTCGTTACCAACAACTGCTGCTGTAAGAATTCGTGAAGTAGAATCCAAAGGGTCTACCGCAGGATAAATTCCAAGTTCAGCAATCTTACGACTCAATACTGTTGTCGCGTCCAGGTGAGCGAAAGTTGTTGCCGGTGCCGGATCTGTCAAGTCATCCGCAGGTACGTAAACTGCCTGCACAGATGTGATAGAACCACGCTTCGTTGATGTAATACGCTCCTGCATCAATCCCATTTCAGTTGCAAGGGTAGGCTGGTAACCTACCGCAGATGGCATACGACCAAGAAGTGCTGATACCTCTGATCCTGCCTGTGTGAAACGGAAGATATTATCGATGAAGAATAGAATGTCTTTACCACCACCTGATGAACCAGCGTCACCATCGCGGAAATATTCTGCAAGTGTCAATCCTGAAAGCGCAACTCGTGCACGTGCTCC
>CAYUTR010000275.1:0-7045 GCA_964447465.1 uncultured Chryseobacterium sp. | reverse complement strand
TTTCTCCACCATCCTGCGGATCTTGTGTGTCGATATTCAGGTGAAGTTGTTTCGCAGTATTCTCAGGAAGCAATGCCAGAAGATTTGTCTCGTACTCGTTCAGCTTGTTTTTCAATATGCGTGATTCTCCTGCAGATCCGTCTTCAGAATCTCCAATGAGAATGTCGGTGGAAACATCATAGTTGTCTTTTCCATCAACGTACATCAAACGCGCAGTGTCTTCTTCGTGATTCACAAATCCTTCTGTTTCACGGATGATTTGTTTCTTCAGCAGATCGATATACTGATTCAGTTCCTTCGACATTTTTTTTGCTTCCTGGGCTTTTTCCCAGTTTGCAGTTACGCGCAAAGGATCGATGCTTTTCTTCTCATCGAAACGTGCGTAGAGTCCCGCCAGATCCTGATCGAAGCTGCGACCGGTGTTTTCCAGACCGATGTTGATGGTTACGAATGCATCAAGAATTTCCTTCGATACGTTCAGTGCAAGAAGGGCCGTGAGAACGAGATACATCATCCCGATCATTTTTTGGCGTGGTGACATTTTTCCGGAGGACATGGCTATAGAGTTTTAGGTTAGACTTGTTTAGCCTTCCTAATGCCACGCTTTTGAAAAAGATACAGGGCGTACACTAAACCTTCAAGGTTTATAAAACCTTGAAGGTTTAAGCACGATTATTCGCGTACGATCGGCATCGTCAATTCACCCGATTCCGTAGAAATTCTCAGGAAATACATTCCCGGAGCCATGTCTTCACCAACAATTTGAAGTGTCGATTGACCCTCATTCACATTTTCGTAGTAATTGTTTTGAATGACCTGTCCCGTGAGATTAATGATCTGAATCTGGATGTCTGATTCTTCACGGAGATTCAGACTCACGTTTAATGGACCAGAAGATGGATTCGGATAGACGTTCGCTGATAGAGACAAGATCGGTTGATGTGGTACCGAAGAAATATTCGTGTTGCTTCTCAGTACAACTCCATTATCGCCGCAAATGAATGCAGTAGTATCGCCTGCAAAAGCTACATCGAAAAAATCCACTGTCTCTGTAGAAGGATCCTGGAACCATGTCCAACCACCGTTATCCGTGCGGACGATATATCCGTCGTTACCAACCATGAGTCCTGCATTCGTAGTTCCAAAACGAATCGTGTTGATGTTTTGTGTGGTTCCGCTCGCAAAGTAATTCCATTGCGCACCACCGTTAATTGAGAATTGAGCAACTCCAGCATCGCCAACGAGATATGGATTCAATCCTAATGAATCCTGGTAAGCGAAACCATTCAGGTCGGTGAATCCCCATTGTAGTTGAGGTACGGGAGTCCAGGTGCTGCCACTGTCAGCAGTAAACGATAGAACTCCGCCATCACCAGCAATCCAGCCATTTGCTGCATTGGTGAAATAAATGTCGTTGATATTTTCTGTTGTGCCTGAACTTAACGTGTCCCAACTCAAACCATAATCAAATGTGCGGTAGGCTACACCATGTTCACCCGCACAGTAAAAAGCGGAATCGTTAACGGTATAACCACAACGCAGATCATACGGAGAAATATAATTGCCGGAGGTATAAGTAACGAACCAGATCGAGCGTAACACTACCATCCCACTGTCGCCAACAATCCACGCTCTCTGATTATCTGTAAAATCAATATCGCGAAGCTCAAGATTGGGCGCGAAGGCTTCAACTTGTCCCCACCACGTGTTACCATTATCTCCGGAAATAAGAAGCGTTCCATAAGCCCCGGAATCTGTTGCTGGATTAAATCCAACTGCAACTACTCCGATTTCATTAGGGTCATTGGCGTCGATCGAGTTGAGCCGGTAATTCACACCCGTGTTCAAAGTATCCCACTGCGCGTTCAATACTCCCGCAAATAATATCGCAACTGCTGCAAATAATTTTCTCATCATCACTGTTTGTTGTGGATCACCGGAATCACCAGCTGATCGTTTTCTGTTTGTATAGAAATGAAATACATGCCCGAAGCAAGATTCAACTGTTCTGCATTGATGTTAACACTGTGTTTGCCGGCAGACTGATTCTCCGAAACAAGTTCAATCCGTTTTCCGGAGTTGTCAAAGATCACAACATTAAGGTTACTGTTCTGCGCGAGGGTATAATTAACAACTGAAGTTTCTGCAAACGGATTCGGTCCGGCAGTAGCGCTGATTGATCCTGACTGCGTTGAATAAACACCAAGTGTTAAATCAACGTACACACCATCGCTCGAATAACAAGGAGTGACAAGTCCTGCGCCATTCTCTGCTTTCACTGAGAAATAATACCACGTTCCCGTTGTCAGAGAAAGATTGTTCACCGTTACGGTATCAAATCCCCAGTTATTCGTCCACGCTACGATGTCTGAATCACACGCAGCCGTACCGATCGCGTACCAATATCTCGCGAGACCGGAATTCGTATCAACCGACATCGACCAATCGCCCCACAATTGTGTTGCTGATGTTGAAAGATCAATGTCTGTTACGAAACCGTCGTTCACAGTGTCAACTGCAGTTGGAACCGTCCAATCAACGTTAACATCTACGTATGAAATTGCCGAAAGATTTCCAGCGGTATCAGCGACAATACTTTTGATTCTGCCTGCAGGTGTAGAAGGATTCGTGTTCTCGAAACGTAATTCGCACGATGGACAATTTCCAACAGTTACTGTAACCGGAGTATTGTCGTAACGCGAACGATACACTTTGAAATTATTCACCTGCCAGTTACAATTTCCGCTACGGAATGAAACGTAATCTCCGTTCGAAAGTGGCGTGGCGTCCGTCCAATCGCCGATGTAAGAGTTGTCCTGATACACGCACATTTTTCCGCTGATGCGATCATAGAGAATCTTCCAATCGTACCACTGACTTGCATTCACGGTCATCGGGAATGAAGCCTGTAGTGTGAACACATCATTCACTACTTCGTAGAATTCACACACACTCTGATCAACACGGAACCAAACGAAGTAAGAATTCCCGCGATTCGGAAGCGTTGGATTATCACAGAAAAAATGAAATCCTGCTCTGCGATTCGTTCCGATACCATCAATCTTCCCGGCGAAGTGATAGAAATAGCGATTCGAAAGATTCTGCGTAAGCGGCGCGTAAATATTCGTGTTCGTTAAATTCTCGTCGTTCTGCTCGAGCACAGCGTTGTTGATCGCCCACGTTCCGGTAGCTGATGTCCACTCCGGATGAATCGCAGCCTGATCAAAATTATCGCTGAAGAATCCTTGCGTATTATTCGCGCGCCAATCTGCTCCGTCGTAATCGATCACCTGATAATAACTTTTCTCCAATCCGCTTCCGCCCATATCGTCTGCTTCTGCGAACGACGCCTGGAAATTCTGTGTCTGCCAGATTCCATTTACGCTGACTTGCGTTGTTGGCGCTGTCAGATCTGTTTGAGAAGTGTTGATTGTGCTCGTCCAGCTTGCATCCCAGCCATTATCTGTTGTAGCGCAATCAGATCGCCATTCGAATGTGAGCGATCCACCGCTGGATGTAACCGTGCCGGGATTATTTGTGCCAGTGTAATAACCGATGAGCGGCGCGTAGATGTCAATTCCGTCGTACACGTACAAGTAATCCCACGTATTCTCAGCATCGAAATAACTGAAGTTCACGGTCACCGACGTTGCGTTCGTTGGTGCAATTGTCCAGATAGTACGTTCATCATCAGCATAAGGAGAAGCAGGTCCACCGGAGTCGTAGAAATTTCCTGTTGCAGTTGTGTATACCGTTGCTGCTGGCGCCGGATTAATCAACGAGTAGAAATAACTCCAGTTCCAATTCACGCCCGGATCTGTATGACTTTGATTCGGATAGTGCTGGTGACCTTTCACGCGTGTACATGCTCCGGGAATCGATGCCTGGTTGTAATTAGTTGTCGCCAACCATGGCCACCATCCAGTACGAAGTGGATTAATTCCATAATCGCTACAGATGTCTGCGCATAAAGCTGCTGAATTCGTGTACATCGCAACAGTATACCACGAAGCATTGTTTACATATCCTTCGTGTTCAATACCTATGGTGTAAGGATTTTCACTTCCAACGTGCCATCCTTTCAATGATTCGTAAACCATTTGCGTGATCTGTCCGTCGCTTGAACGCACCACATAATGTGCAGAAACACCAGCGGCACAATTCTGAAACCATGAGATGCATCCGGCATATGTTCCCTGCACGGTATGAATAGTAACCGCGCTTACGGCAACACTATTGCGGGAAGAATAATTACAGCTTGCCGCGGCATTCCATATTGCCGGACCATAATCAGCGGACTGAACAATTGGATCATCGCCGATGCGAAGTGTGTTTCCGTTTTCATCACGCACCTGATCTCCACTAACAACTACTGATCTTGATGAAAGTATATCGAAGTTGGAACCGAAAATAGTTTTCAGATCCCAATTCAGCGGCGTGAAGCCATAAGTTCCTGCCGGTGCTTCATCGTTCATAAATGTGAGAATGGAATACGCATAGCTCTGCAACACGTAAACCGAACCGGCTTCATTTTCCAGGGGAAGTCCACTGGTTTCGTATATGGTGGTCAGCAATTGATGTTCCTTAGACAAGGAGGTGAATTCGTTGTCTTTCTCCGAATAAATTGTGGTGTTATGAGAATAGACAAAATCAAAATAACCTGCATACGCGATGATCGCCGCATGTGGATTATTCCGCATATCGTCTGAGGTTACTCCGGAAATACCGGCAGCTTCCCAGAAATTATTCGTGAACCAACCTTGTCCGTTCTGGTACAATCCCATTACTGTAATCGCCTGAGGCATTCCGGTACACGACTGTTCATCAGTTGCAGTAAGCTGAGTGAACCGTGTATTCGTGAATGAAACGGCTTCCAGTAAACCACGCGGAATATCTGGATACGCTACATACGCAGCATCAAAATCTGCCTGGTAAGGATTTGGAATCGGATTCGTTCCGGCGTTCGCTGTGAATGTCCACAGAGAAACTAATAATGCGAGTAAAGATTTTTTCATGGGTTAATATTTTTCCTAAGCGATACATTTTTTTCTCCCGTCTCCGATCTCCCGACTTTTATCCTGAGCGTAGTCGAAGGGCTCATCTGAACGGCGAATGTAAATCATTCTTCATTTCCACCAATCATAAATCCGACCCGGATGATTGGATTTTGGTAAATACCGTACTGTTCCTGATCGAGCGCAAATAATACCATGACATATGTAGACGCGCCCCCCAATTCCTGACTATATCCACCACCAACGAAATTTGTTCCGATGAAATATTTCTCGGTTGGTCGGTAATAATCGAATGCACCGTACAGTTCTTCATGTTCTGCGTAAGCGAAAATCATCGGAAGCGGATATGCACGCACCCATGCACTCGCACCCCAGATATTTAATCCTGTCGACATGTACCGATCCTTGTAGAAACGGTAGCTGCCGCCAATTCCAGGCATCAGAAATGGCCCGAGTCGATATCCCGCAATAGGAGACGCTTCGAAATAAGTTACATCACCGAATCGCAAGCCAACAGTACCACCGTATCCGATGTGATCCATCCAGCTCCCGGGAACAGCTTTTTCCTGCGCGCGCACTTGCTGCGCACATGATATGAGCAGTAAAATTGTAAGCAGAGGAAAAATCCCGCGGAGCATCATCCAAAAATACGACTTAATTCTGCCGCGATGGTTGCCTGTAATAACTACTTTTATCCGCCACTGAAACCATGGTGGAAAGTCAGTACTCATGAGTAAAACCGTTGTAATTACAGGAGCTTCACGCGGAATAGGATTTGATACCGCTCTTCATTTGTGCAGGTCCGGTAATAAAGTGATTGCAGTCGCACGCAACTCGCAAGGGTTGGAGTTGTTGTACAATGCTGCAAATTCTTCAGGTCATTCAGCACACCTTGTTGTAATTCCAGCAGACATTTCAAATGCAAATCACGTTACAGAATTAGTTCAGCGCATTTCTACATTGTCTTCTGCAATTGATGTACTTATTAATAACGCCGGAGCACTAATCAATAAGCCATTCACAGAAATCACCAATGAAGAATTGCGTGCGATATATGAAGTGAATGTATTTGCACCGTTTGCGTTGACGCAGAAATTTATTCCGTTGCTGAAGAAATCTTCATTGGCGCACATCGTAAATATCAGCAGCGTGGGTGGTGTGAACGGCTCGTCAAAATTCCCTGGGCTAAGCGCGTATAGCAGTAGTAAAGGAGCGTTGACTATATTGAGTGAAGTACTTGCAGAAGAATTAAAGTCCGAAGGAATCCGCGTGAATTGTCTCGCATTGGGTGCAGCACAAACAGAAATGCTCTCGCAAGCGTTTCCAGATTATAAAGCACCGCTGACTTCAGCCGAAATGGGCGAATATGTGTCCTGGTTTGCCGTAAACGGGCATAAGTATTTTAATGGCAAGGTGCTTCCGGTGGCCATTACGACCCCTTAAGCGTCGATTTTCTTAAAATTTCGCAGAATTTCCAAAAATATTGCGCTTGTCTTTCAGGCAGTTACGTCGAAATGCTGCAAATAATCGTTGAAAAGGCTTGTTTGCATGGATTGTCATGGTACATTTGCAGCCCCGTAAACGACGGGACGTTCTGTGAAAGCTTAAAAACGTCGGAATTTTGAAGAAAATCCGCGATTAGATTTGGTAGAATGAATGCGCTGACATTATCTTTGCAGCCCGTTTGGAAAAAGCCAGGTTCTTTAATCGCTGAGATTTTAAAAAAAATCCAAAATAAAGTTTGGAGAAAACGAAACGAGTTGTACTTTTGCAGCCCGTTTAACACAAACGGACGTTCTTAACATCTACTGATAGTGCCCGATCTCGCAAGAGAAAAGGTTAAGTTATATATCAGAAAGTTCTTTGAAAGATTGGGAAAGGAATTAGGAAAATAGACATCTCATTTCGGCGAGGCCGGAATAGAGTGTCAAGCTTAGAATAATTGCCCCGACCCCTGTCGGGGCGCCAGATCAACTTACAATGGAGAGTTTGATCCTGGCTCAGGATGAACGCTAGCGGCAGGCCTAATA
>CAYUTR010000274.1:0-7049 GCA_964447465.1 uncultured Chryseobacterium sp. | reverse complement strand
TAATCCATCAAGCGGTAATAATCGGTTTGTCCTGCAGGATCGCTGAATGAATAATTGTAACGCACTTCACCATTTGTATTCCATGGATCTGAATTATACAGCGTATCGGTTGCAGTGGCTTGAAATCCTGGTGGTGGAGACTGGGGAACTATTGTGTAAGCTTCAGCAGACAATCCTGATGGTTCTGAAACCATGAGATGATATTCATTTCCTGCAATAATGGGAAAGGAAGTCTGCACCGCCTCGTAACATTGAGTGTTGATGTTGTAAATCAAGGATACGGAACCGCTGTTGCCATATAACGTGACAGTTGCGTTACTGATCGGTTGACCATTATTGATTGTGTTGTTAAACACCGGCGTACTCAAGGAGACGCGTGCCCGAATAAACGAGTCCTGCGGAGTAATGAAACAGCTGATCACCAACTCAGGATTTGTTTCAGGCAAATCAATATTCGCATTCTGTTCGCATGACGTAAACGCGAGCAGGAAAACCGGAAGTATGTAGAATAGTTTCTTCATCGCGCTTAGAATTTGATAGTCCATGAAACAGAAGGAATAATCGGGAACAGCGATACCTGTTTCAATCGGCGTTCATTGGTAATGTCGTCGTAACCGATATAATAAAAGAACGGATTCTTGCGGTTATACAGGTTGTAGAAACTCACTTCGAACGTACGTTCCCAGTGTTTCATCTGTTTATGAAACTGCACACCTACATCCATGCGGTGATACGGAGCCATTCGGAAACTATTCTTCTCTCCATAATCGCTCACATACCACTGCCACGCATTGTCCGGTTGCGCCTGCTGACCAGATGCAGGATCATGATCAGTTACAATATATTCTGCAGTTGGCAATGTAATAGCTGCTCCGGTTCCGAAAACCCATGTTGCAGAGAGTGTGATGTGATCATTGAGCTTGTAAATTCCTACGAGAGAAATATCATTGCGGCGATCGTAGCGCGCGTAAAATTTCTTTCCGAAGTTGATGGAATCAAACTGAAGTGTTGTCCATGAGATAGTATATCCGATCCATCCTGTGAACTTGCCGACTTTTCGCTGCACGAGCAATTCGAAGCCGTAGCTCTCGCCAGTTCCTGCAGTCACGTTTTTCTCCCACTGGATTTCATCACTTTCTCCGAATGCATCCAGCAAAAGGAAGCTCGCTCCGTCTTTATATCCCAATACATCAGTCGACTTCTTGTAATACACTTCAGCAGAAATCATGGACTTGTACTTCGGAACATCACGTGCATATCCTGCGGCTACCTGCCACGACTGTTGCGGCTTTACGTTAGCAGTTGCAGGAACCCACAGATCCGTTGGAAGACCAATGCCAGTATTCGACAACAGATGGAGGTATTGATTCATGATTGTGAAGCAGGCTTTCACAGAGGAATTTTCATCAATCATGAATCGCGCAGCAACACGTGGTTCAGGTCGGAAGTAATGCTTCTTCTGCGTATTGAAATGACTCAGACGGAAACCCAGATTCACTTTCAACCGTGAAGTCATGGTCCAGTCATCTTCAATGTATACGCCGCTTTCGTACGCTTCGAGAATTTTCTGGTCAAATTGATTGTCTGGTGCGTACGAACTTTTGACCACAATCGCACTCGGAGTAAACTTGTGATAAGTGCTTACTGCACCAAACTTGATGAAGTGATTCGGTCCTGGTGCGAAATCGAAATCGTGTTTCAGTGAAACATCCTGGATTCCGGAATGATACTTCAGCGTGAAATCGTCGTTCTGAAAATGTTGCTCGTAACCAATTCCCAATGTGTAATTGGTGAAGATGAACGATGTATTTGAGAAGAGCTGATCATTCCAAAGGTGATTCCATCGCAAAGTTGCAGTCGCATTTCCCCAATCCATCGATGCTTTGTCCGAACCTCCGTTTCCATCGTTAAACTTGGCGTAGAATTTATCTTTTCCGAAATATCCGCTGAGATAAAGGCGGTTATTCGGATTGATATCATAGTTCACTTTCGCATTGAAATCGTGAAAGAAGTAACCGAACTTATTTTCCGGCGGAAGGAATGGATAAATCAACGCATCGATGTACGTTCTTCTTCCCGAAACGAGAAAAGACGATTTGCCTTTAATGATCGGACCTTCCAGCGTGAGGCGCGAAGAAATCAAACCGATTCCTGCTTCACCGTGAAACTCCTGTTTGTTTCCTTCTTTCATCTGCATTTCGAGAACAGAAGAAAGTCGTCCACCATAGCGAGCAGGAAATCCGCCTTTGGTCAACTCCACCGACTTCAGTGCGTCACCATTGAAGATGGAGAAGAATCCAAATAAGTGATATGCATTGTAAACTGTTGCATCATCAAGAATGATAAGATTCTGATCCGCACCACCACCGCGAACGTAAAAGCCGCTGCTTCCTTCGTTACCGGCGTGAACTCCCGGCATGAGTTGCACAACTTTTAAAACATCTTTCTCACCAAGCAGAGCAGGAATAGCTTTGATCTGTTCCACGGGAATTGAAATCGTACTCATTTGTGTTCCATCGCTGATACGTTCTGTTTGCTGATCAGTAATGACTACCGTATTCAACTCAACCGTTTTCAAGTCAACTGTGATCGTTGTGTCTTTGTCCAGCAGGAATTTTACACGGAATGGAACGTAACCAACATACGTCACATACAAATCGACCGTATCAGAAAGAAGTGTCAGTGAATAGAACCCATAATTGTTCGTAACCGTTCCCAACTTGGATTTCATGTTCACAATCGGAACACCGGGAAGCGATTCCTGGGAACCGGCCTCACGAACATAGCCGCTGATCGTGTATTTGGTTTGTGCTGAAAGCTGAGATCCAATCAGTAAAAAGAGGCACGCGGCGAGGATTCTATTCATTGGTGCAAAATTGGGACTATTTTCCAGTTAGAAGACGGCTTTTTCATAACTGGTTGCCCGGTAAATCCGCATCTTTGCCAACAGTATGTCCCGAATCCTCATCAAGAACATCCGTCAGCTGGTTCAGGTCCGTGAAAACGCTCCGGAAAGAGTGGCGGGAACGGCAATGAGCGAGCTTCCGATTCTGGAAGATGCGTGGCTGGCAATTGATAATGGTTTGATTGCCGATTACGGCTCCATGAGCGACTTTCCAGGAATTTCTGATTGGAATGAACTGGAAGTTATTGATGCAGAACAAGGATTGGTGATGCCAACATTTGTTGATTCGCACACACATCTTGTTTATGCCGGATCTCGTGAAGGGGAATTCGTCGATCGGATAAAAGGATTGAGTTACGAAGAAGTCGCAGCACGCGGAGGTGGAATTCTGAATTCTTCGAAGAAACTTCGGGCAACCAGCGAAGATGACTTGTACGAACAGTCGGCAGCGCGATTGAAAGAAGTAATGCAGCTCGGTACTGGCGCCATTGAAATAAAAAGCGGTTACGGATTGGATCTTGAAAGCGAACTGAAAATGCTTCGCGTGATTCGTCGACTGAAAACAGATTTTCCGATTACCATAAAAGCAACTTTTCTCGGAGCACATGCTGTTCCGACAGAATACAAAGACAATAAATCAGGCTACATTCAGCATTTGATTGACGTGATGATTCCTGCAGTTGCGAAAGAAGGTTTGGCGGACTACTGTGATGTTTTCTGCGAACGGAATTATTTCACCGAAGAAGAAACCGTTCAGATTCTCGAGGCCGGAAAAAAACACGGATTGAAGCCACGTATTCACGCAAATCAGTTGAGTGCATCTGGCGGAGTACAAGCCGGAGTAAAAGTTGGCGCATTAAGTGTCGATCATCTCGAGTATGTAGGTGACGAAGAAATTGCTGCACTGAAAAACAGCAACGTCATGCCTACTTTGCTTCCCGGCGCAGCATTTTTTCTGGGGCTTCCATACCCGCCCGCTCGAAAAATGATCGACGCAGGATTACCGGTTGCTGTTGCAAGCGATTTCAATCCGGGAAGTTCTCCGAGCGGAAACATGATGCAGATGTTGAGTTTGGTTTGCATCACGCATAAGATGACACCGGAAGAAGCGATTAATGCTGCAACTATTAATACGGCAGCTGCGATTGAGTTGAGCAAAACGCATGGAACAATCACACGAGGAAAAGTTGGGTCGGTGATTATTACGAAACCTGTACCGTCGATTGCGTATTTACCCTACTACTTCGGATCGAACATGATTCAAACCGTGATCATCAGCGGTCAAATAATAAACTAACCAATACCTCCGCGTCGCTGCGTCTTCGCGTCGCCGCGGTAAAATGTACTTCTCGTTATGAAACAGTTAATCGAATGCGTTCCCAACTTTTCCGAAGGACGCGACATGAACATCATCAAGCAGATCACAGACGCAATTGAAACCGTTGAAGGTGTTCGTTTGCTCAATGTTGATCCGGGCAAAGCAACGAATCGCACAGTAGTGACTTTCGTTGGAGAACCTGCTGCTGTAATTGAAGCTGCTTATCGTGGAATCAAAACTGCCGGCGAACTCATCGACATGAGCAAGCACAAAGGCGAGCATCCACGCATGGGTGCAACTGATGTTTGTCCGTTGATTCCGGTTGCAGGAATTTCTATGGACGAAACGGCGAAGTATGCACAACAGCTTGGCAATCGTGTTGGGAAAGAACTCGGTATTCCCGTTTACTTGTATGAAGCTGCTCAAGCGAAGAAAGAGCGAAACAATCTTTCAGTAATCCGTGGTGGAGAGTACGAAGGTTTCTTCAAGAAAATCAAATTACCGGAATGGGCACCCGATGCTGGTCCTGTTGAATTCGATGCGAAACGTGGAGCAACCGTAATCGGTGCGCGTGATTTTCTTGTGGCATATAATATCAATCTGAACACAACTTCAACCCGTCGTGCGAATGCAATTGCGTTTGACGTGCGTGAAGCCGGAAGAACTGAAAAAGACGCAAAAGGAAATGTCATCAAGCAAACACCGGGCACACTGAAGTCGGTGAAAGCTATTGGATGGTTCATTGAGGAATACGGAGTTGCACAGATTTCTATGAACCTCACGAACATCAACGTAACTCCTGTTCACGTTGCGTTTGATGAAGTATGCAGAAGTGCTGAGTCACGAGGCATTCGCGTGACCGGTTCTGAACTGGTTGGATTGATTCCATTGAATTCCCTACTCGAGGCTGGGAAATATTTTCTACGCAAGCAACAGCGCTCGGTTGGTGTCAGCGAATCGGAACTCATCAAGATTGCGATCAAGTCGCTTGGACTCGACGAACTCGGACCATTCAAACCGGAAGAGCGCATCATCGAATACCTTCTGAAAGAGAAATCGGACTCGAAACTGGTGAGCATGACCCTAACTGCATTCGCTGATGAAACCGCGAGCGAAAGTCCGGCTCCTGGAGGTGGATCGATCGCAGCTTATATGGGTGCAATCGGTGCTGCGTTGGGAACCATGGTTGCCAACCTGTCTTCACACAAGCGTGGCTGGGACGATCGTTGGGAAGAGTTTTCCAATTGGGCGGAGAAAGGACAGAAATATCAATCGGAACTCATCCGTTTGGTTGACGAAGACACGAAAGCGTTCAATGTAATTATGGCCACATTCAGTTTACCAAGAGGAACCGATGAAGAGAAAGCAGCGCGCACCAAAGCCATCCAGGATGCAACGAAGTATGCTACCGAAGTTCCTTACCGTGTGATGGAAGCTGCGTTCAGTTCCATGGAAGTGATGAAAGCAATGGCGGAGCAAGGCAATCCGAATTCGGTTTCTGATGCGGGAGTTGGTGCACTTGCTGCACGTTCGGCTGTGATGGGCGCTTATCTTAACGTAAAGATTAACGCCGCAGGACTAAGCGACAAGACATTTGCTGCCGATATTGTTGCGCGAGGGAAAGCGATCCAGGATAAAGCGATGGCACTCGAAACAGAGATACTGAGTGTAGTGAACCAGAAGATCGGTTAGGTTGTGGTGTCAGGAGCGTATCCTGACACAGACCGAGGTTCGTGTCAGGATACGATCCTGACACCACACATAACATTTCACAACGGTTCGCCGTTAAACTACCATATGGCGTCGATCCGGAAATTTGTGATGAACAATGCGGCCCTTAGAAGGATCGTGTTCTTTTTTCCGGTACAGCTTCTTCTTGTTCAGGTGAAGAAGAATCCAATCCTGGTTATCTTCTGGTTGTTGCTCACCGGCTTCGTGAGCGGGAAGGTAGCAGCCAAGTATGGTTTGTCACTTCTCTTCGTTGATCCCGAATATCTCGGTAGCGTTGACTTTCTTTCTTTCTGCATCGTTGGATTCGCATGCGGTGGATTCATCATGTCGTACCAGATTGCCTGCTACATTCACAACGCCTTCCGCTTTCCGTTTCTGGCTACCGTGAGCCGACCATTCGTGAAGTTCTGCATGAACAACATGATTATCCCCGGCGTGTTCATTCTCGTGTACGTTTGGAACATTGTTTCTTTTCTGAAAACGGAACCGATTTCCACCGGACAAATCCTTCTGGACCTGGCGGGATTTCTTACAGGCAACCTCGTTTTCATTTCAATCTCTCTCCTCTACTTCTTCCGCGCCGGGAAAGATCTTACGCAGATGTTCGGTATCCGAGACCAGTTCAAAGCGAACCGTGTGAAGCGAATGATCATGTTCCGCGATCCGAAACTGAAGCAGCTAAATTGGAGAGAGATTCAATCCGGGAAAGAAGCGCGCGATTGGCACGTTGAAACCTACTTCATATCGTTCTTCAGAATTCGTAGGGCGCGACCTCACGAGCATTACGAAAAGGATCTGTTGAATCGTGTATTCAAGCAGAACCACGGTCGCGCGGTGCTCTACCAGATCATCGTAATCATAACACTTCTGCTCTTTGGTTTGCTCCGCGACAGTGAGTACGCAATGATTCCTGCTGCAGCAAGCATCATGCTGTTGTTCACGATGTATCTCATGCTCACCGGAATTATGAATACATGGTTTCGCGGATGGTCAACGTTGATTACGATAATATTTCTTGTATTCTTTAACTGGATTGTGCAATTTGATTTCTTCGGTAATCAGACGAAAGCGTACGGACTCGATTATTCGAAACCA
>CAYUTR010000273.1:0-7050 GCA_964447465.1 uncultured Chryseobacterium sp. | reverse complement strand
CGTACTCTTCTTCATTGTTAAACGGTTCCGGAAGATTGAGTGCAATTGCTCCGCCTTCAGCAGTTGTCAGATTCTTTACCGCGTGGAAAGAGAAAACAGAAACATCTGTAAGTGAACCGGTCTTTTTTCCTTTGTAGATTCCGCCGATGGAATGTGCTGCGTCTGAAAGAACAAGAATGCGTCCGAGTTTTTTCTGATTGTCCGAATCTGCAACGAAAATTGCTTTCGCTTCGTGTGCAATAGTGTTGATCGCTTCGTAATCGCAAGGCCAGCCACCAAAGTCGACCGGCATGATCACTTTTGTTTTCGGTGTGATTGCCTTGCGTATTTCTTCTGCATTAATATTGAAATCGCCTGCATTCACATCCACAAAAACAGGAGTTGCGCCAACATGAATGATAACATTCGCTGTTGCAGCATACGTGTAAGCCGGAAGAATTACTTCGTCGCCCGCTTTTACTCCGAACCAATGCAGCATTACTTCGAGTCCAGCAGTTGCTGAGTTCACACAAACCGTTGCTTTGTTCCCGCAATATGCCGTGAGCTCTTTCTCGAAACGTTTTGTTTTCGGACCAGTAGTGATCCAGCCCGAACGAAGTGTATCGGTTACTTCATCGATAATTTTCTGATCAATTCGTGGTGGTGAAAAAGGAATCATAGGTTAGCCATTGGGGCATTGGGGTATTAGGGCAATGTGGCATTGGTGAGATATGGCTTTGACCGCATACTGTCCAACTGCCTACTGCCTACTGTCCAACTGCCTACTGTTTAGGCGAAAGTACAGCGGGATCGGCTGCAAACAAAATGAAGGAGAAAAAGAAGCCCATCAGAAATGTGCCCGCCTGCACCTGAAGCATTGATTCGGGAATGAAATTGAAGAGAATCAGGCAGCTCAGTAAGGCCGCAAAACCATACCGCCGGCGCACGCCGATTGTAAATGCCCCAAGGAAGATTCCGAAGAGAATTACCATGCCCGGAAGTCCGAGTGCTATGCCGGTTTGAAAGAACTGACTGTGTGCATTCAGTTTTTTCTCGTACGCACCGGTCATACCTGCAGTTTGATAGCGCGCCATCAATTCGTCCTGTACGTCTCCGGTTCCAACACCTGTCAAAGGATGTTCGCTGATCAATTGTATGTCTTGCTGCCAGATCAAGATGCGGACACGATTGCTTTCTGTTGTTGCGGGATCAATCGGACCCGCATTGGTCATCCCGGTAAGGTTGGTGATACGCTCTTTCAATCCCGGAAAAACAGACATAGCAATGAAGAATCCAACCACAAGCGCAACCAATGCTGCTCCGGCAACTACGTATCGTTTGAATCGCACAACTGCATAACAGATGTAGAACAAGAACACCAACACGAGCGAGATCAATCCTGTTTTCGATGCGAGCATGAAAATCATCACACAAAAGAACAATGTGAACGCAGCAGCGATCATTTTCTTTTTCATCGGAACATCCCGCAAGAGAATTCCATGAAAACAGATCATGATTCCTGTCACATAGTACAGCGACAAATAGCTAGGATGCATAATGTCGCGACAGAGCTCCTGATACGACCAGACATTCACGCCCGCATGCGACGTACTCAACAGTGCGCGGACGATCATGAAACATCCAACCGTGAGCAATCCAGCGAGGAAACATTGCAAAACAAGCTTGGTCTGTTTGTAATTGTAGCGCATCGAGGCAAATCCCAATGGAAAAATAAAAACACTCAGCTTTACGAGGATACTTGTTCCTGCTTCCGCCATGTTGGTCGACCAGAAACATCCGGCGATATACAGAATCGTAAGACATGCGAACAACCAATACAACGGTTGCATGCGGATGTTTGCCCACTTGGTTTTGTAATCAAAAGTAAGCAGCCAGGAGAGACCAATCAGAATTCCGCAGGGAGGAACTAGAAAATTCCACGGCAACAGGAAAGCACACAACATCACGAAGAAATACGTGACTAACTGCATTGTGTTGTTGTACTTGTCCATTATCTGCTGCTGGTGCTATGTTTTGATGAAGGATTCTGCCCGAGAATAAAAAAGCTCCAGATTCCATTCAGGTATCCTAATCCGTACGAGAAATGCAGAATAAAAAATGCCAGAATTGCACCTGGTGCAGTTCTTCGTTTTCCCGGTCTACGTACGGCCAGAATCACAGCACAAAATACATAGCAAGTAAACACCAATGACCACAGCATCCGGAACACGATTCCCAAAAACGGCGTTAATAAGCCCATCGCAATGAATAAGACGAATGTGGGTGGTACAAGTTGCCGCAACGTGGTAACTGCCTTGTGTTTTTTGTTCACGTACACCTTCCAGAACCCGTACTGATAATACTGACGCCAAAGTTTTTCATAAGATGATCGCACGAAATATTTGGCACTCACGACTGGAATCAAAAGTATGCGGAAGCCTCCTTTGATGACACGGTAGTTGAATTCATCATCCTGATTGCGCGTTAAGTCTTCATCAAAATATCCGACGCGTTCAAAAACTTCTTTGCGGTAAGCACCAAACGCTACCGTGTCGACATATCCAAGCTTTGCACCGGTTCTGAAATGTGCATTCCCCACTCCGAAACGTGAAGACATTGCCTCTGCAATAATCTCCGTAGTTGCATCTTCATTCACGGTGTCCAGAATTCCGCCAACACAACCAACAGATCGGTCTTTCTGAAGTTCAGCGACACAGCGACTGATATAACCAGGCATCATTTGCGAATGCGCGCCAAGAATAATATGCACATCGCAATCATAAGCGTGTTTTATTCCGAGATTCAATGCAAACGGTGTTGTTTCTCTTTCGTTAATCAGAAGCTCAACGCGATTGTCGTTGCGTGCGATCGACCTTACCAGCTCCTGCGTGTGATCTGTACTTTTTCCATCGCACACGAGCACACGGATTCTTCCACCGGAATAATCCGACTGAAGAACTGAAAGGATACAATTCACAATGTATCGTTCCTCGTTTTTACAGGGAATGGTTACCGCAACGTTCATTACTTCTTGTGAGGTTCAATTTTCTTATACTGTGCAACGATATAATCCAGATTTTTATCCCAGTCATAATTCAATCGCACATGTTCGTATGCTTTCGCAACTTGTTCGCGGGCGAATTCAGGTTCATTCAAAAGTTTCAGCATGGCCTGAGCAGCAGCACCAGGATCGGATCCGGAAATCATTGAGCCGAACTTTCCGTCACGTGAAATTTCCTTTGGTCCATCCACATCACTTAACACAACCGGAACTTCACACGCCATTGCTTCAAGAATTGATACACCGAAACTTTCGCGCAACGAGAGATTTGCAAAAACATCAAACGCATTCAGGTATTTCGGAACGTCGGACTGAGGAATTGTTCCGGTAAACAACACATCGTTGTCCATTCCCATCACCTTCACCAACGTTTTCAATTCCTGCTCTTCCGATCCATCGCCACAAATCACCAGTTTCACTTTACCGGAATAATTCTTTCTGACAACATCGAAAGCCATGATCAGCGCGCCTATTCCATAATGTGGCTCCAGCGTCTTGATCGTACCTATAACTTTTGTTTCATGATCGAACAAAGGTGGAACTTCGAATCGTTTGTAAGCCGAAAGATCCACGCCAAATGGTGTAACGACAACATCCGCTCTGCCCAGCTTCACTACTTCAGCTTTCATCACCTCACTGGTTGAAAAAACAAAATCAGCTTTGCGCAGGTTGCGTTTCACGATGTAACGATGCACGATTGACTTTTGCGGGAACTCAAATACATCAGATCCCCAGACCGATATAATCAGCGGATGAAAACCGGTTCGCACTCCGAGTAAACCGTATGAAGTTGCATAATGCGCGTGAAGAATGTCAGGAGCGAATTCCACAATTGCATCCTTGAGCTCAGGAACTAATTTGAGGTAATCGATCTTGGTCAACGCATTCTTGCCGAATTTGTCCTTGCCAAAACCATGTGCATCGTAAATTCTGATATCCGGGTATTGATAATACCACTCCGCTGTGCTTTTGCGTATGCTGAAAATTCCAATTTCAAATCCTTTTTTATGCAACGAGACCGCCCACTTCTGTGTATGAGAAGAATCGATGTCGGCAAGGAAAAGAATTCGTTTACTCATTCCCGTAAAATTAGACAATACGTCCTTTACCAAAGATGGGTCGAATAACCTATTGGTAAACCTGCACCAGCCCGGGTTTTACACAGGTAATTACTCATAACAAGCCGTATAAACTCGCGGGAAATTGAGGAACTTTACCCCACAGCATGACAAGGCCACAAATTGCATTCATTACGGCAGATGATCCGCGCGACAAACGCTCGTGGTCGGGAACGAATCACTTCATGTGGGAGTCGCTCAAGAAGCACGTTGGCGATGTCGATATTCTTGGGCCGTACACGCCTCAACCTTTGTGGTTTTTCTGTTCCGCATTCAACTTTATCACACTGGGCTTACTCGGAAAGCGATTCGATTACCGTCATTCATTTGCAATGCGAAATGCATACGGCAAACATTTCAACCGGCTGCTTTCGAAGAAGAAGTACGATGTTGTAATTGTGTCCGCATCGATAGCATCTGCCGCTGGAATCAAAAGCGATGCACCAATTGTTTACATCAACGACCGCGTAATTGCCGGCGCGATGAACTACCATAAAATCCTGACGCAGCTTTTTGATTTTTCAAAACAACAAAGCCTGGCAACCGATAAGCAAGCGATTGAAAACAGCGCACTTTCAGTTTTCTGTTCGCATTGGGCGGGCGATGCGGCGAAAGAAATTCACGGATTCGGCGAGGACAAAGTGAAAGTAATTCCATTCGGAGCGAATCTTGAAATCACCCCAATTGAACCGCAATCAATTGAATTTCCTGGAGGTGTTGTTCGTTTGCTTTTTGTTGGCGTTAACTGGGAAGATAAAGGTGGCCCGATTGCATTCGATGCTTATCGACATTTACTGAAAATCGGATTGAATGTAGAGTTCACTGTTGTTGGATGCACTCCGCCAGAAAATATGTGGCACGGAAAAATGAATGTCACAGGATTCCTCGACAAAAACAAACCGGAAGATTTCTCTGTACTCACCGGATTGTTCCGTAATGCACATTTTTTCATTCTTCCAACGAAGTACGAAGCATACGGACTCGTGTTTTGCGAAGCAGCTGCGTATGGAGTTCCGGTATTGGCACCGGCAACAGGCGGAATTCCAACCATCGTTGAGAACGGAGTTACCGGATTTCTTCTCCCGGAGAATGCATCGGGGGTTGAATACGCTGAAAAGATCTACTCAATGATTTCAAATCCCGCACAGTGGCAGGCTATGCGCGATGCAGCTTACCGCAAATACATCGATCAACTCAACTGGGATGCGTGGGGAACTGCAATGCACGCAGCTCTGAAAGAAAAGGGGATTATTTCCTGACCTGATCAGCGTTCAGCAGTTTGCGGTATTCACTTCTGAATTTCTCTTCACTGAAATTGGTTTCAGCGTATTTCCGTGCAGTCGTCTTAATCGTGGCTAGCTTATCCGGTGACTCCAGAAGCTGCTTGATTTCTGCGACAACCTCAGCTACGACTTTATCTTCATCAGCAGTCGAAAGTACAATTCCGTTTTCTCCGTTCAGGCGATTAGGAATATCTCCCACAGGAGTCGCAATAACTGCGAGACCATTCGCCATTGCTTCCATAATCACCACTGGAAATCCTTCGCGACTGGATGTTACAACCAGAATATCATGATCGCGATAAATTAAGTCCAACGCTTTTTCATCTGTAATTTCTCCGGCGAAGGATATAAACGGAAAAGTGACTTTTGAATCGGCACCTACAACTGTGAATCGTAGTTTTCCGCGACTTTCCTGATCAAACTGGTAGGCAACTTTGTAAAACAAGTTCAGGCGTTTCTCCGGACTCTCGCGTCCAACGAACAAGACACCGGGAGTTCCTTCGGTTTTATATGTGCCGGAAGTAACTTTAACGCCGTTCGAAATCAATTGAAGTCGTTCGCGAATTGCGCGTGGAATATTGTTGTGAAAACAGAACATATCGAATTCCGTTTTGGCTGCTTGTGATACAAAGACGCGGTGATCTATGCGGGAAGCCAACGGTAAGAGTTTTTTGTGTGCAAGATTCGCACCTGTTTGGTATTTGAACGCGTGGATGACGTCTATCGCCTTCGTATTACTATTAAGCATTGGGAGAATGTCGTAAAACAATCCGGCGTTTGATCCAAGAACGACACCGCTGTTTGCGTTAATCTTTTCAGCAAGCATTTTCTTCGCCTTCTTTCGCGTGAATGGGTAATTCACATAATGCGCAACATCGAGTACTGTGGCATTCGCAGTAAAGCGCGAAAGAAAACTGCTATCATCCGACCAGGATGAGAAAATCACCAATGGCCCCTGGTCTTTCACTGTTTCCACAATAGAAGCGTGAACTTTTTCTGCGCCGCCCACATGCATATACGGAAAAATGAAAAAGTGCGATCCGGAATACTTCTCAAGCGTTTCTCTGAACTTTTTGCCTTGAGAAATCACTTTCCACGGTGGACTGGTCAGGAAACGTTTGATATCGCGCGCCCACGTCGGAATCTTATTCGAAACAATATGTCGTGCGATATTCTTCAGCATACCAATCTTCACACCGAAGAAAAATCCGTTAAGCTTTAACTTCACAAATTGCGACCACAACCAGCGACGCTTGAAGCGCATGAGGCGAACTTCAAGAACATCTTCTTCTTTGTCACTGGCAGTAATGCTTCCGGGATGGATCCGATAATTCAACAACACCTCCGGCAGTTTAGCAATGCGATGGCCATCCGCGAGCATTCGCATCCATAAATCCCAGTCTTCTGCGCCTTTACGCTTCGGATTGTAGAGATATTTACGTGCTACATCATTCCGCATCATCACTGTGGGGTGAGCAATGCAGTTCGTCCGCATCATGAGCTTTCTGATTTCACTTTCGGAAACTGCTTCGCGATCAGTAGACCATGTCCCGGCGATTTCTCCGTCGATGTTCATGAAATCGACGTATGATCCAAGAACTGCAATTCC
>CAYUTR010000272.1:0-7060 GCA_964447465.1 uncultured Chryseobacterium sp. | reverse complement strand
ATACGACAGGTCCGCAAACACCGTTAGTCGTAAGCGCTGATACTGCAGATGAAATTGTGGTATAATCAGGGGTGGTTCCACCGATCGTATATGTGCCGCTCATACATTGCGCCAATGCTGCAAAAGATGAGGCGATCAGGACAAAGAACAATAAGAGTGTTTTCATCGTGCAGAGCGGTTACATAAATATAGCGCTTTAAGACACAGGGAGAAAATCAGCGTGTCAGATTATTCGACCGCTGCAAGAATCTGTTGAATCAACCTGTTAATCTCCTCTCCCCTCGTCAACGTCATCATGTGTGATCCGCCTTCGATTGCATGATCAACTTTTATGTTCCGGATAGGCAGCGTATTGTCATTCGTTCCATGAATGTGCACGATTTTCTCATTGACGGACATCCTATTCCAGTTCAGAATCATGTCAACCGTTCGCTTGTAGTAATCAGGATTCTTGCTTGCCAACATGCTGTTGAATATTTCAGCATGAAGTTTACTATCTGGTTCTACGATCGGCTGAAGAATACGCGCGCCGGACTTAACCCAGTTTTTCGGAATAATTTTGTTCAATGGAACAATCCGCTGAAAGCGGTACCGGTGCGGAAGTTCCTTTCTGCTTTTCGCACTCGAAATAATGATGATCTTTTCGGGCTGCATGTAGTCCGCCAGTTCAACACAAATCATTCCTCCAAGGGAAACACCGATAAAAATATACTTTCCGTTCGTGTCGACTTGTGCACCTACAACACGGGCGTAATTTGTGAGAGACGTGCCTGCTTCCGGTGTTGGGAGAACAATATTAACAACGCAATAGTTCGTGTCGAACTGAAACTTTGAAAAAATCCTTTCGTCAGAACCTTCGCCCGGAAAGAGATAAACGGTGGTAACATCCCTGCTGAAGGCTGAAATTGCCATACTGAAACCTATTAACAGAAAGAGTGTCCGCATCGCGTGAACCTGAATTCAATCTAAGTTACGAAATTCTGCAGTGGCTAAATTCCTGCATCCGGTGCGTGGATTTTAAACTACAGAGAGTTAATGTGCCTTTCAAGGCTCGCCGCAGAATCCAGTTCGAATTTCTTGCGGATGCGGTAGCGCTTTTTCTCAATCGCCGCCGGTGTAATGTTCAACAGGGAACTGATGTCTTTAGATGACATTCCTAAACGCAACAGCAAACAAAACTTTTGTTCGGAAAGAGAAAACTCTCCGGGATGCTGCGCAAGCAGATCAAGAAATACTTTGTCGAAGCGATTGAAGCGCTGGAAGAATTCATCCCAGTACGATTCTCCTTCAATGATCTTATCGATGTGATCGCCAGCGTTTTCTTTATCACCGCTCAACATCATCTCACGCACTTCAGCAAGTACTTCATTTTTCCGTGCGAGCTGTGCGAGATAACCGCTGAGCTCACTACGAAGATTTTCAATTTCGTTCTGCAACATCTGGCTGCGCATCGACGCATTCTCCTGCTCGAGCTGCAAACGTGTGCTGAATTCGGCGTGTAGTTTTAATGCAGACTGAATACGCGCGATCAATTCGATCGGTTCGGTAGGCTTGCGGATAAAATCTGTCGCACCTTCCTCCAACGCTTTCACCAGGTTGCCGGTAGAAGTCATTACGCCGGTATAAATAATTACCGGGATAAATTTTCCTTTCTCACTGAGGCGAATTTTTTTCAGAGTTTCGAGTCCGTCAAGTACCGGCATCTCCCAATCGAGTAATACCGCGTCGACATTTCTCTTTTCGATGATGTCCATCACCTTGCTTCCATCGGCAGCCGACAAAACTTTTATTCCTTTCGCGAGACTTGACATTGTGCTGATTACCAACTCCCGATTACCGGGGTCGTCATCTGCTACGAGAATTGTTTTATTTTCAAAAACCTGCATTCTAAAGTGCCGACCTTAAAAGCTCAGCGTACTTATTTTCATCTGCAAGATACACAGACTGAAGCAGATTTTTACGCCATTTGGTAATGTTTTCAGTCTCATCTTCAATGGGTTTCTCCACGACTTCACGAATCTCTGTTGCATCGAACAATTCATACTGAGCAAGTGCTTCGATAACCGGTAAAAGCTTTCGTTTTTCTTCCGCAGAAAAAAGCGTCTGTTCCTGGATCAGAGTCTTCGTTTCAGATGTTGATTCTCCCACACCAGCACCAGGTAACATTACCGTAACACGCGCTCCACTACCGGGAAGATTTTCAGCTTTGATTACTCCGCCCAGCAACTGAACGAACTGACGCACCAACACGAGTCCCAATCCTCCGCCTTTTTTTGCAACAGCAATATCCTGTTCAGTGCGCATCATTCCATCGAGATCGCCTTGAGGAAAGCCGCGACCATTGTCTTCGATTATCAATTTCACATCGCGACCTTCAAGCGTACATCTTACCAGAATTTTTCCACCAGTCGGCGTATACTTCACGGCATTCGAAAGAAGATTTCGCAACACTACCTGCAGCAGGGTTTTATCTGTAACGAGTTTTGCAACATTGATTTCTTTTTCAATCGTCATGTTTCTTCCAAGCGATTGTTCATGCAACAGAAAAAGCACTTCATCAATTATTTCACTGGCGGAAACAACTTCCTTCTTCACCGTGATGGTTTCTTTCTGAATGCTCACCCACTGCATCAGGTTATCCAGCAACACAAATGCTTTGCGCGATGCTTCATTGATTTGCTCCGCATTCTGTTCAACGTTGGTGTAATTTTTCGCTTTCGCATTTTCACGCAACAGTTCCGACATGCCGATCAACGCGTTGAACGGACTGCGCAGATCGTGACTGATCACGGAGAGGAATTGTTCCTTTGTATTATTCGCAGATTCCAGATCGCGATTGTATTTTTCTATCAGTGCGTTTTTCTTACGAAGCTGGATAACGCCCCATGCTGCAACAGTCGCGAGCAACAAAAGTGCAACGGCAATGATTGTTATTCGTATCCTCCCACGGGAGGCCTCCTCAGCGGCGAAACTTTGTTCCGCAATCTCCGCCTTCTGCTGCTCAATGTGTGCCTTGTCCTGCAATTGCAGCACACGCGATGCAACCACCATGGTCTGTTCCTTATTGCCATGCGCCTGCAATGAATCGCTGATCTGGTAATACATCATCCGGTAGCGATACGATTCCTCTTTGTTGCCCGCGATCTCGTAATAATCGCCGTACAACTGGTACAGCGACATTGCATCGGATGGTTTGTTACGCGAAGAGAATTCCTCCGCCTTCATGATGTATGTCCAGGCCTGCTTCGCGTCTTTTTGTTTCAGCCAGTAGCGAGCCCAGGCGTTGTACAATCCGGGCAAGCGATTATTGTAGCCCGACTCTTTGTACAATTTCTCCCCCTCACGGAAATAATACTCGGCACTGTCGCGATTGTTCTGTGCAGAATGAATTAATCCCATCGACGTGTATGCCCCGGAAAATTCCTGACGCAGTGCGATGTGATCGGTATGCTTATCTACTGCTCCGCTTTTAACATCTTCGATCACTTGCCACAACAAAACTTTTGCTGAATCGTATTGTTCACTGCGCCTGTACACCACCGCCATCAGGTACATACTCTCATGCGACAATACAGGATCTTTCAGTTGATTCGCACGAACATTATACGATTTACGCAGCCACATCAATGCACTGTCGGAAGTGCTTACGTCCTGCATATTCATCTGCGCGCGGTTGTTGTAAATCGTGCACAGGCCCTGAAGATTATTGTCCTTCAGAAATATTTCTTCAGCGCGCACATAGTTTACATTCGCTAGACCGAACATGCTGAAGCTGAAATATACGTTTCCGATATCCAGATAAACATATCCGTCGCTTCTCTTGATCGTCGCCAATGCTTCTGCATATCCTTCAAGATTCAGAAGCATGCTATCGTATTCACCGCGCAGATCGTAAATGCCGGCTTTGTAACGGTACTTTGCTTCTAACGCTTTTACAGTGTCTTTCACTTCCATGAAGGCATCGTACAAAGTGTCGCACAGCAAAAGTGACTGAGCGGGATGAGAATACTTCAGGTGCTGCAATAGTGTCCCGATTGCGCCCGCCTTATGATCGGGATAATGCGGGTCACTTTTATCGAGTGCCGCTATTTCTCTCCGAAGTGAATCCGCAGTAGCTGTTTGTGCACAAACCGGCATCGCCATTAAGAACGGCAACGCCAAAAACAATTGGAATAAGATTCTCCTGAAATGCATCATGGGTTTGAGCAGAACTTCCATCTTCAGAATAGTATGCGACTAATAACTCCAGCGAGGAACGGTAAAATATATAGTAACTCCGTTCGGATCTTTGAAATGCAGGTACAAGCCCGACTCTCCATCTTCGTCCTTGAACGTAATACCATTCTTCTTTAACAATTCGCGTGCTTCATCTGCATTGTCGATCATCAGGCCAATTGAAATTGAATCGCCCGCGTTATAGCTGAACTCCGGTTCTGATGGATGAATCCCAACCGTAATTCCGGGTGCTGTGACCATTGCATAGTGACTTTCCCATCTTTTCTTGAGGGTAAAGCCAATGCTTTCGTAAAATTTGATCGAGGCTTCGAAATCCTTCACCATTATTGTGACGTTGGTTTCGTTGATTTTTATCATTCTGTGAAGATAGGAAAGAGATGGGAGTTGGGATATGGGAGACTGGAGTTCCGAACTTGATAATTATTATCTGATTTTGTCTGTTAAATGCACCCGTCTCCGAACTCCCAACTCCCAACTATTTCAGTACATTTGAGAATGACCCGCTGTGTCCTGTTCATTTGTGCAATGTTACTTTTCACTGGTTTAAGTGCCGGAGGATTCCAGATCAATGCACAAGGTCAGCGTCAGTTAGGAATGGGTCACACCGGAACCGGATTATTGCACAACGATGCAAGCTATCTCTTCTTCAATCCCGGTGCTGGAATTTTTCTTGATCGCAAATTAACAATTACTGCAGGCATAAGTTTACTCAAGCCACGCGTGGTTTACCTCGAACCAGCTCCGGGAATTTACACAGCAGAAATGGTGCACAACACCGGAACTCCATTCGAGTTTTTCGCTGCGTGGAGAGCAGGACGCTGGGCGGTTGGCGCAGCGGTGTACACGCCGTTTGGAAGTCGCGCGCAATGGGAAGACGACTGGAAAGGACAATTCATGATTCGTGAAATTGATCTCAAGACAATTTTCATTCAGCCTACTGTTACATTTCGTGTGAATGATTTCATAGGTGTTGGAGCAGGATTTATTTACGCTACCGGAAATTTCAAATTGCGCAAAGGCGTTCCTACACAAAATCAGAGCGGTGAATACGGTGAAGGTAATCTGGATGGTTCTGCAAGCGGAATGGGTTACAACGTTGGTGTGTATTTCCGCACGAACGAAGTATGGAGTGCCGGAATCACTTACCGCTCTTCTGTTGCAGTATCAGTTGAAAGTGGAACGGCTGATTTTACAGTGCCTGCATCACTTGCAGAATATTTTCCTTCTACCACGTTTACAACTGAATTGAAATTGCCTTCGGTGCTCAACGCTGGTGTTGGTTTCAGTTCCGGTTTGTGGAAAGTTGCAGCTGACTTCAATTATGTCGGATGGTCGAGCTATGATTCGTTACGCATCGATTTCGCTGAGAATACCGACAAGCTGAAAGACATTGCGTCTGCGCGTGAATACCGGAATTCATGGATCGCGCGTGTTGGTGTGCAGTATCAACCTATTGCAAGAATTAATGTTCGCCTGGGTTGCTACTTCGATAAGTCACCAGTGCAGGACGGATATCTTACACCAGAAACTCCTGATGCAAATCGTATCGGAATCACAGCTGGTTCGACAATCGTCCTCGGAAAAAATCTCAACCTCGATCTTTCATTCCTGTTCGTAGAAGGAATGAAGCGCACTGATACCAATCTTGAAACAGAATTTTCCGGAACATACAAGTCACGACTCGTTGCTCCCGGATTTGGAATTACCTACCAGTTTTAATTCACCATAAGCGTAACCAACATGAGACAAATCTTTACACTAACCGCATTGCTCGGATTATTCGTAGCTGAAACGCTGAGCGCACAATGCACAGGATTGCGTTACCGCGACATCATGTTTGATGATACAGTGATTTCAAACATCCAGTACGGACAGAACGTTACCTTGACTAATGCAACCGCGAATCTGAGAATGGATGTGTGGATGCCCAAGGCCGACACCGCTACAAACCGTCCGTTGATCATCATTGCACATGGCGGAAATTTCCTCGGTGGTTCGAAAACAGGTACAGACGTGATTCAGTTCTGCAACGATTTTGCAGACATGGGTTACGTTGTTGCATCAATCGACTATCGTGTTGGTATGACCAACTTTCCGTTTCCCGGTCCCGACAGCGGTGATGCAACTGAAGCGGTAATCCGCGCTGTACATGATGCAAAAGCTGCAGTACGTTTTTTCAAGAAAGATGTATCCCTAAGCGGCAACACGTATGGAGTTGACACGTCGAACATTTTCTTCCTCGGTGTTTCTGCTGGTGGATTCATGGCGTTGCAGGTTGGATATCTCGATCAGCCAAGTGAATATCCTTCATGGTGCGACTCTACGAACCAGTTCGGTTTAAATGGCGGCATTGAAGGTTTGAGTGGAAGTCCCGGTTACTCTTCGTCTATACGCGGCGTGATCAATATTGCCGGGGCACTCGGCGACACAGCTTATATTGATGCGGGAGATATTCCATGCATGTTGTTTCATGGCGATGCAGATCAAACAGTTCCCTATGGTTCAGCGATGATTGTACTTCTTGGAACATATCCATTGTTGCAGGTAGATGGCTCATCTTCCATTGATGCGCGTCTTACACAAATGGGAATCGAACATTGCTTCGAAACGTACGAAGGACAAGATCACGTTCCGCATGTAGGAAGCGCTTTGTATTACGATACAACGTTGGCAATTACACGTAACTTCCTTGTGCATTATCTCTGCGGCGATCCGCTGGATTGTAGTTACTCGAATCCGATTGGTGTAAATGAACTTCCAGCAATTGCATCTGTACTTGATGTGTATCCGAATCCAGCTGAAGACAATTTGAATGTGAACACTT
>CAYUTR010000271.1:0-7083 GCA_964447465.1 uncultured Chryseobacterium sp. | reverse complement strand
TCCATTCTCGCTACCGACATTAATGACGCGATGCTCGAAGTTGCGAAAACGAGAAATTATTTTCCCGCTCCGGTAATTTTCGAGAATCGCGATTTGTATGCACCAGTTACGACCAAGCACGAGAGTTTGTTTGGTGGATATTTCTGGAGTCACATTCTGCTTCAGGATTTGGATAAGTTTATTAAACATATCAATCAGAATGTAGTTTCCGGCGGAACGGTTGTGTTTACTGACAATCTTTACGTTGAAGGAAGCAATCTTCCCGTTACAAGAACAGATTCATTCGGAAACACCTACCAGACACGCAAACTGGGCAACGGTGCAGAACATGAAGTGCTCAAGAATTTCTTCAACGAAGAATCGATTCTGAAACTACTATCCGGAAAAGTCCGCGAAATAAAATTCACCGCACTACAGTATTACTGGATTCTCGAGTATCAGGTCCTGTGATTACCTTTAAGATAACCAGCTAATAACTCCCGATGAAGTATTTTTTCAACACAATAATTGCAATCCTGTTTGCATCCGCCTCCCTCGATGCGCAGATTACATTTCAGAGAAATTACGGAGACACACAACATCAATGGGGTAACGCAGTGAAACAATGCTACGATGGCGGTTACATTATGTGCGGGACACTATCTACAACCAGCTTCAGCAATTACGCGGTGCGTACCGATTCATTGGGCAATATGCTGTGGATGCGTACATACAATACCGGTGATAACATGAGTGCGTTTGATATCATACAAACCACCGACAGCTGTTTTGTGATGTGCGGTTACAGAACATCGCAATGGCCCCAGGTACAACTAATAAAAGTTGACCAGAATGGCGATACAATCTGGACACGACTTTTCGGGAGTGGTGATTTCGGGCAATCTATTCAGCAGACCTACGATGGTGGTTTTATTATCGCTGGTTCACGGCTGTTCAAGACAGATGCAAACGGCAACCTGTTATGGTCACGACCAATACCAAACAATCAGTACATGTACGTGGTTCAGACACCCGACAGCGGTTATGCCATGGCTGGATTTACCAATATTGCGACCTGGCTCACGAAAACGGATACCGCTGGTGTGACAGAATGGAGCCAGTCTTATCCCGGTGAAATACACAACTCAACTAATAATGTACTTGCACTAACCAACGATGGTGGTTACGTAATTGCCGCAGAGCATAACAGTTATGGAACATATCTCATCCGCACCGATTCTGTTGGAGATACACTCTGGACAACATCATTTGGTCAATACTACGCGTCAGGTGTTGTTGCTTTGAGTGACGGTGGATTTGCAGTGGCCGCTACCGGATCCTTGCAGATGCAGCTGAACAGAACAGACAGTCTGGGAAATTTAGTATGGACACAGGATTACGGTTACAGCGGAACAGAAGAGTGTAAATCACTGGTTGCAACAAGCGATGGCGGATTTGCATTGCTTGGTAGTACAAACAGTTTTCCCGGTCAGCTAAACGATTTCTTCCTTGTAAAAACAGATACAACCGGATATGCGATCGGAGTTGGAGTCAATGAATATGTTGCAGATAATTCCTTCAGTGTCTACCCGAATCCGTCATCAACTTCCGCGACGTTATTCTTCGAAACGGAATTGAATGATGCACATGCGGATATATATAACTCTGGCGGGAAACTGGTACGGAGCTCGAACAACATTTCCGGAAATACGATTGTGATTGAAAAACAAAATCTTCCAGCCGGAATATATTTTATCACTGTTCTGCAGGCAGGTGAAGTAATGGCTACAGAAAAAGTTATCTTCACAGAATGAGCAAAAAAGTAGTTGAGAATACGATCACAATCATCGCACCTGTTGAAAAAGTGTGGAATGCGCTCGTAAATCCGGAAGAAACGAAGAAATACATGTTCGGCTGCGAAACAGTTTCCGATTGGAAAGTTGGTGATCCATTGTTGTGGCGCGGCAGTTATGAAGGAAAGGAAATGGTTTTTGTTTCGGGATTCATTCAGGAAATTCAGCCAAACAAATTGCTGAAGTACTCTGTGATTGATCCGAATGCAACGTACCCGCATACACCCGAGAATCACTTGAACGTTACCTACGCACTTTCCAACATTGGTGGTGTAACAACACTCAAAGTTTCTCAGGATGGTTTTGAAGGTGCGGCAGATGGAGAAAAACGTTACACGGATGTGCACAACAATGGTGATGGCTGGAATCCGATTCTTGTCCAGATCAAACAGCTGATTGAAGGCTAACAGATCCTGTCCTTCACCGCGGCGACGCAGCGACGCAACACGATTATTTTTCGCTATGAAGAGATGGGGAAGACTGTAGTTGCTTGTAACGTGCATAATTCAGATTAACTCCGCGTCGTTGCGTCGTCGCGTCGCTGCGGTAAAAAGTGTAAGCCACCCGATTCCGCCGTACCTTTGCGCTATGTCCGCCAAGAAGAAGCCTGTTCCCTCCACCGAAAAAACCCGTTTGCATCCCCGTAATCAGCATCGATCACGTTACGATTTCAAAAAGCTGATCGCTGCGTTGCCAGAACTCGAACCTTTCGTTCGTGCAAACGATCACGGTGTGGTGTCGGTAGACTTTTTCAATCCGGAAGCAGTGCGCATGCTCAACAAAGCTTTACTGAAAGCACATTACGGCATTGAACATTGGGACATTCCACCTGATTATCTCTGTCCTCCTATTCCCGGTCGCGCAGATTACATACACCACGCAGCAGATTTGCTTGCCGCAAGCAACCACGGTAAAATTCCCACCGGAAAAAATATTCGAGTGCTTGATATAGGTGTCGGTGCGAATTGCGTTTACCCTATTGTTGGTGTACACGAATACGGCTGGAATTTCGTTGGTGCTGAAATTGATTCCGTTGCAATCGGAGCAGCACAGCAGATTGTATCGCAGAATGAATCACTGAAAGATAAAGTTGAACTACGCACGCAGGATGATCCGGACGATATCGTCAACGGAATTATCGCCGAAGATGAATTATTCGATCTTGTGATCTGCAATCCTCCGTTTCATACTTCACTCATCGAAGCGAAAGAAGGAAACGAACGAAAAGTTCACAATCTTTCCCGTGGGAAAATCACAACACCTGTTCTAAATTTCGGTGGACAATTCAATGAGCTCTGGACTAAAGGCGGAGAAGCACGCTTCATCCGCTTTATGATTATCCAGAGTAAATACTTTGCACATTCCTGTTTCTGGTTCTCAACCATCGTGGCAAAGAAAAATCACCTGCGCGATATTTACGAAGAACTCGAACATCGTGAAGCTACTGATGTGAAAATGATTCCTATGGGACAAGGAAACAAATCATCACGCATTGTTGCGTGGACGTTTTTGACTCCGGCAGAACAGGAACAGTGGGCGCTTGATCGTTGGAACAAGACTGAGGCTGAAAAATGATTTGCAGATATGCCGATTAGTTGATATGCTGATGGTGTTAGGTGTTAGCGTCTCTAAGCAAAAAATCCCACGGCGAATTTTCACCTTGGGATTTCTATTTTACCTCACGCCTTTTAGCATATTAGCACGTTGAATTTTACTTTAGCAAACTTCTCCGCTCTACTTCTTCCCTTCCTTCGGCTTAATCCTCTTCGCCTGCTTCAGACTATTGTTCAGCATCCATTCAATCTGTCCATTCACACTACGAAATTCATCAGCAGCCCATTTCTCAATAGCCTTCATGGTTTCTGAATCAATTCTTAATGCAAATGACTTTTTATCGGACATGTACTATTGATTTAAAGTCCCGGTGTTAATCACGGGCTTAGTCTCACTATCGCCGCAAAGTACTACCATCAGGTTGCTCACCATTACAGCTTTTTTGTCGTCGTCAAATTCGATAATTTTTTTGTCAGATAAAAGTTTCAACGCACTTTCCACCATTCCTACTGCTCCCTCCACAATTTTATGTCGCGCTGCTACCACCGCAGATGCCTGTTGCCTTCTTAACATTGAATGTGCAATCTCCGGAGCATATGCTAAATAGCCGATCCTTGATTCTACAACTTCGATACCTGCGATTTCCAGACGCTCACTGATTTCCCGCTCAAGGGCCTTATTTACATCATCAAAATTCGTACTCAGTGTAATCGTAGCCTTTTCATCTTCAAAATGATCGTACGGAAAAGAACCAGCAAGTTTACGTACCGCCGAATCAGTCTGGATCCTTACAAAGAATTCGTAATTGTCTACTTCAAAAGTTGACTTAAATGTGTCACTTACTTTCCACACGAGAATTACGCTGATCATAATAGGGTTGCCCATCTTATCGTTCACCTTGATCTTTTCGCTTTCAAGGTTACGCGCGCGCAATGAAAGTGTGGTTCTCGAATAAAACGGATTGGTCCAGAACAATCCATTCTCCTTGATGCTTCCTTTGTAGTTTCCGAAAAGCAGGAGAACCTTTGAACTGTTCGGGCTTACGATGACAAGTCCTTTCATCATAAATACGACGATCACCGTCGCTGCGACACCAAATATTTCGAGCCCTGTTTCAAATGCGTAGATCATGCCGGCAATCAAGGCAAGAATAATCAGCAGCGCAACGTATCCATTGATCGGTGCGATATTTTTTTCTGTTTTCATGTGAGTGATATTTATATGATATCATTTTGATATCACAAATATAAATGAATTCAAACATGAAATCCAAATGTTCCGGCCGATATTTCCGCAGTGGCGTTTTTGATCGGAATCTGCATAAAACAGGCACAAAAAAATCCCGCAATGCTTTCACATCACGGGAGTAATTCAATCGATTGTATTTGTTGATGTTCCCTTTAAACAAAGGCATCAACTAATCGGCATATCTGCAAATCAACTAATCATTTTTTTAGCAGAACTCTGCATAAGCCTGACGAAGATGCTCCGCAATCATATCTGCAGATCGCCCTTCAATGTGATGACGCTCCACAAAATGCACCAGCTTCCCGTCTTTGAACAAAGCAATTGCCGGTGATGATGGAGGATATGGCGCAAAATATTTACGAGCCTGATTTACCGCATCAGTATCGAATCCTGCGAATACGGTTGTAAGCTTAGATGGCTTTTTTCCTTCGCCAGCGAGCGACATGCGAACTCCCGGACGTGCAGCACCTGCCGCGCATCCGCAAACAGAGTTCACAACCATCAGGACAGTTCCTTCTTCTTTTACTACTGAGTCAACACGATCAGCTGCCGTTACATCTTCAAAACCCGCACGTGTGAGTTCTTCTTTCATCGGCATTACCAGCTGTGGAGGATACATGATTTCTTTCTTTTTGATTAATCCGGACGGCTTTTCCGTCTTTATTACACCACAAAGATACGACTCTCCTCAGGCATTAAAACCGCCCATACCGTTAATGTTGTTTAAAGCCATTTTTGATGGTTTTCGCTGGGGTATATTGCTAAATTTGCTGACCATGAAGAAAATCAAGCATTTAGCTATTGCAGTTCTGGCCTTCTCAGGACTGGCAAACGCCCAGGTCACAGGTGTGTCCCCCAACAAAGCGAAACTGGTTGAAACCGTTACTACAAACGGTACCGGAAAGCTGATTATTCCTTACAAGAAATACGTCCTTCCGAACGGATTGAATCTCGTGATCCACGAAGATCATTCGGATCCTGTCGTGTATGTCGACGTAACATATCACGTTGGTTCTGCACGTGAACAGGAAGGTCGTTCAGGCTTTGCTCACTTTTTCGAACATATGATGTTCCAGGGATCTGAACACGTTGCCGACGAACAACATTTCAAGCTCGTAAACGAAGCCGGCGGTAATCTGAACGGAACAACCAACACAGATCGCACCAACTATTTCGAAACAGTTCCATCGAATTATCTGGAGCTTGCACTCTGGTTGGAAGCCGATCGTATGGGGTTCCTGCTTGATTCTGTAACACAGAAAAAATTCGAAGTACAGCGTGCAACGGTAAAGAACGAACGCGGACAGCGTTACGAGAATGCTCCTTACGGATTGGTGTGGGAGAAAATCGGTGAAGCAATGTATCCGCAAGGACATCCTTATTCGTGGACAACGATTGGATATGTTGCCGATCTTGATCGTGTTGGTGTACAGGATCTCAAAAACTTTTTCCTGCGCTGGTATGGCCCCAACAACGCAACTCTAACCATTGCAGGTGATGTGAACACTGCAACCGTGATTGCGCTGGTAGAAAAATATTTCGGAACAATTCCACGCGGACCGGAAGTAAAGGCACAACCACAAATGCCGGTAAGTCTTGATCGCGATCGTTGCATCTCTTATGAAGACAACATCCGTTTCCCTCAACTTACTGTATGCTGGCCGGGCGTTGCAACCATGGATAAAGATGAAGCTGCGCTTGATGCGTTGACAACAATTATCTCACAGGGAAAAGGTTCGCCATTCTACAAAACGTTTGTCGAATCGGGTATCGCCCAGAATGCGGTCATGTTTAATTCTACATCGGAATTAGCAGGGCAGATTATGACAATAATCCGGATATACCCCGGACATACACTCAAAGAAGCAGATAGTCTCATGAAAATTGCCTTGGTGGATTTCGAGAAGCAAGGTGTTACAGACGACGACATGACGCGCTTCCGAAACATCACCGAAACTTATTTCATTGATGGATTGACGTCGGTACAAGGAAAAGGTGCGACGCTCGCAGCGTATAACACATACTATGGCAATCCAAACATGATTGCGAAAGATTGGGAACGCTATTCCAAGGTTACGAAAGAAGATGTAATGCGCGTGTTCAACAAATACGTAAAAGGTAAACCTTCCGTTGTACTGAGCGTTGTTCCTAAAGGAAAATCCAACACCGTTGCGCGTCCTGATGATTACAAAATTCCTGAACACCGCGTTGGAGCTGATGAGAGTGCGGAATACAAGAATCTCCAGATGCGCAAAGCAACTGATTTCTTCAATCGCGTTGTGATGCCAACTCCGGGACCAACTCCAAGTCCGACTCCTCCATCAATGTATCGCGGTGTATTTGCGAATGGATTGAAGTACATCGGAACTGAGAACAAAGAGATTCCCCGCACCTACATGTTGCTTAGCATTTCTGCTGGCCACAGACAGGAAGAGTTCGACAAATCAGG
>CAYUTR010000270.1:0-7175 GCA_964447465.1 uncultured Chryseobacterium sp. | reverse complement strand
TCATCCCTGAAAATGTCCTTTGATAACACGCATTGTCCATCCTGACTATTGAACCATCAATCCCGAACGGAAATGCTTATTTTCACCGGTAAAATTATCGTATTCACGCACATCTTATGAAGAAATTCAGCCTGATTTTCGCTTTGTTGTTCACAGTCTCTTCAACAGTATTCGCCGGAGTTACGCCGAAGCGAATCACGAATGAAGACATTTTCATCAACGGCACCTTCCGTACAGAAGCAGTCTATGGAATGAACTGGATGAAAAGCGGTGAACATTACGCTGCATTTGGAACCGGATCACAGAACAAACAGCTTTATCGTTTCGAAATTAAGACAGGAAAGAAATTAGACTTAATATTCGACGGCAGTGAACTCGTTCCGGTTGGCGCAACCAAGCCGATTGATTTTGATGACTACACATTCAGTCCGGATGAGACGAAAATTCTGTTCTCTACCGAAGTAGAACACATCTATCGTTACTCTACGCGTGAAGCGAATTACGTTTATGATGTTGCAACGAAAAAGCTCACCGCACTTTCGGTGAATGGTAAACAGCGTCTTGCTAAGTTCTCCCCCGACAGCAAGAAAATTTCCTTCGTTCGCGACAACAATATTTATGTGGTTGATCTTGCGACCAACAAAGAAACACAGGTAACTACGGATGGTGTGTTCAACAAAATCATCAATGGCGGAACCGATTGGGTGTACGAGGAAGAATTCGCTTTACCCAACGGAATGTACTGGTCGCCCGACAGCAAAAAGATTGCTTTCTATCGTTTTGATGAAAGCTTGGTGAAAGAATACCAGATGACCATGTACAACACTGGTCTTTATCCGCAGCCGGATGTGTTCAAGTATCCGAAGGCTGGCGAAAAGAATTCAATCGTCACCATTCACATCTATGATGTTGCAACAAGCAAAATCATTCCGGTTGATGTGGGTAAAGAAACCGATCAATACATTCCGCGCATAAAGTGGACTGCAGATGCAAATAAATTATCGATCATTCGCATGAACCGTTTGCAGAACAAACAGGAATTGTTGATTGCAAATGCCAGCGACGGAACATCGATGGTGATCCTGGAAGAAAGCAGCAAGACGTATCTGGAAGTGTGCGATCATCTCACGTTCATGGCAGATGGAAAAACATTCCTGTGGAGCAGCGATAAAGACGGTCGCACTCATTTGTATCACTACAATATGGATGGAACACTGGTTCGCCAGATTACGAAAGGTTGGTGGGATGTAATCACGTATTACGGTTTCGATGAGAAATCTAAAACGATTTTCTACCAGAGCAACGAAGGACTTCCGTACACGCGCACCGGTTATAGCATTAAGTTGGATGGAACCGGAAAGAAGAAACTCACGACAGGTGAAGGAACCAACAGACAAGAGTTCAGCAAAGGGATGAAGTACTACATGAACTTCTATTCCACTGCAAATTCACCGAACTACATTACGATGAATTCTGCGGATGGAAAAGAACTGATGGTACTGCGCACAAATGAAGCTGCAGCGGCAACTGCAAAGACTTATGGTTTTCAGAAGAAGGAATTCTTCAACATCCAAAACGACAACGGCGATACATTGTACGGATGGATGATTAAACCTGCAGGATTTGACGCGGTGAAAAAATATCCGGTGCTGATGGTGGTTTACGGAGGTCCGGGTCACAACACGGTGAATGATCAATGGGAACGTGACCTTGCATGGCATGAGATGCTTACGCAGCAAGGATACATTGTTGTTTCGGTTGACAATCGCGGAACGGAATATCGCGGTGAGAAATTCAAGAAGTGTACGTATGGACAGATGGGCAAATTGGAAAGCGAAGATCAGATTGACGCAGCGATGTGGCTGAGAAATCAGGCGTACGTTGATAAGGACCGTATCGGAATCCAGGGTTGGAGCTACGGCGGTTACATGGCGAGTTTGTGTCTTGCGGTTGGAGCCGATGTTTTCAAAATGGCAATCTCTATTGCACCTGTTAGCAACTGGAGATTCTACGATTCTATTTACACAGAACGTTACATGGGATTACCGCAGGACAATGCGAAAGGTTATGACGCGTATTCGCCAACCGAAAACATGGATAAAGTGCGCGGAAAGCTTCTGCTGGTTCATGGAACGGCTGATGATAACGTGCATTTTCAGAATTCGGTTGCGCTTGTGACTGCCTTGGTTGAAGCCAACAAACAATTCGAGTTTTTCATGTATCCCGATCAGAATCACGGTATGGGAACCGGTCGATATCACCTGTATGTGAAGATGACAGCATTTCTGGAGGAAAATCTTTAATCAAATGACTCGCTATAATGGATTAAAAAACAACCACTTATAGCCAACATTTGCCACCTGCCAACCGAAACATAAGATCGTGCGTCTTCACACGTAAATCTGTTATCTTCGCAAGCATCAAAAAAATCCAAAAAACGCAATTCTAATGTCAGAAATATCAAAAGGACACCCGAAAGGCCTATACGTACTCTTCGTTACAGAAATGTGGGAGCGCTTCAGCTATTATGGAATGCGTGCGATTTTCGCACTATTCCTGACTAAAGCACTTCTTTTTGACAAAGCATTTAGTAGTGATATCTACGGCAGTTACACTGGATTGGTGTACCTGACTCCACTGATCGGTGGTTACATGGCCGATCGCTACTGGGGTAACCGCAAGTCGATTATCATCGGCGGATTCATGATGGCAGTCGGACAGTTCTTCATGTTCCTGAGCGGTTCGTTTTATGAGAATGCGAGCCTTGCGCCGATTCTGATGATGGTTGGTTTGACGATGTTGATTCTTGGAAATGGATTCTTTAAGCCGAACATCTCTACGATGGTTGGTCAGCTTTATCCAAAAGGTGATGGTCGTGTGGACTCAGCGTTCACGATATTCTACATGGGTATTAACCTTGGTGCGTTCTTCTCTCCATTGATTTGCGGTGGACTGGGTGACACCGGTAATCCTGCAGATTTCAAGTGGGGCTTCCTTGCAGCTTGTATCGGAATGGTGGTAAGTACTTTCCTTTTCATCTGGTTGAAGAATCACTACATCGTTGCACCTGACGGATCACCAATCGGTGTGAAGCCAAACAGCAAACGTGAGACCGCAGATATTGATACAACGAAAGAAGTAAAATCAGAATTTACACAAGGTCAGATCTTCACCTGGTTGGGTATTGAAGTTGCACTGTACTTACTGTTTTACTTCCTCGGACAAGGCGTGATCGGTTCATTCATATTCTCGTTGTCAATTGCCGCCCCTGGATTTATTATGTCCGATCGAAGCTTGACGAAAATTGAGAAGCAACGAATCTGGGTAATCTATATCGTTGCCTTCTTCGTTATTTTCTTCTGGGCCGCGTTCGAACAAGCCGGTGTATCTCTGACGTTCTATGCTGATGAGCAGACACAACGTGAAGTTGGCTGGCATTTCAGCAAAACATTCATGATTGGCATTTACTCTGTGATTGCAGCAGTACTGGCATTCATTACGTACAAAGTCTTCACTAAAATGAAGAGCGAGCAGAAAGGTGTACGCGAATTAATCCTGTTGCTACTTGTTGCTGGTATCAGCTTGATGATCTACCTGATCGCAGGATTAAATACAGAAGGTGTCCTCATTGATGAAATTCCTGCAAGCGCATTTCAGTCTGTAAATGCAATTGCAATTGTAATTTTTGCGCCGCTGTTCTCCTTACTGTGGGTTGCCCTTGGAAAAAAAGGAATGGAACCGGCATCTCCGTATAAGCAGTCGATCGGACTATTCCTTCTCGCGGTTGGATACCTGGTAATTGCATTCGGTGTTAAAGGACTTGACGCTTCTACGAAAGTGAGCATGATGTGGCTGTTGAGTTTGTACCTGATTCACACATTTGGCGAATTGTGCTTGTCACCAATTGGCCTTTCGATGGTGAACAAACTCGCTCCTATCAAGTTTGCATCTCTTCTGATGGGCGTATGGTTCCTTTCAACTGCTGCTGCGAATAAGTTCGCCGGAACGTTGAGTTCATACTATCCGGAGACAATGATTGTCGTTTCGAACATTGAAGATCAGAAAGTGCGCAACAATTATGAGTTGACCACTAAAATGGATAAGGCTGAGGAAATCAATGGCAAGAAATATCTGAGCATTGATCTCGTGAGCTTCGGGGCCATTACTGCTTCTGCGGATTCTGTTAAGAAAGTAGCTGATGCACTTCCTGCAGGACCAGAGAAAGTTGCAAAGCAAAAGGAAGCTACAGAGCTTCTGACTGCTGCGCGAGCGAAAAAACCTGAAATCCTGAAAGAAGTTTTCGCTGGTTCTGTAGTGAAAGAGAAATCATTCATAGGTTATAAGATCAACGACCTTTATTCCTTCTTCATGCTCTTCGTGTTCATGGCAGGGGCTGCTTCGGTAGTTCTGTTCTTCCTGTGCAGAATGCTGTTAAGAATGATGAATGGTATTCGTTAAAATTGTCATCCTGAACTAGCCTGCCCTGAGCTTTCGTCGAAGGGAAGGGTGGCACAAAATGTGCTATTTCCATCCCGGCCTCCTCAAGGAGCGTCGGGATTTTTTTTGTAATTTCGTAAGACATGAAAAAGAGAATTACGTTAGCATTTGCCGTTCTCGCTGTCGGAATCTTTGCAGTTTCATCGGCATTCCGTTCAGAAGCCGGAGCTCCTGGTGCAACGCCGGAAGCAATCCACTGGTACAACATTGAAGAAGCTCAGAAACTGAGCGACTCAATCCCTAAACGCATCTTCATCGACTTCAGCACGAGTTGGTGCGGGTGGTGCAAGAAAATGGATGCAGAAACGTTTGCGAATCCGGTAATCGCGAAATACATGAACGCAAATTACTATTGCGTGAAATTTGATGCTGAATCACGCGACTCTATCAAATTCAATGGGCAGGTATTTCATAATCGCGGAGCCGTTAATACACGAAGCGCACACGATTTTGCAATCACTGTGCTGCACGGACAACTCTCCTACCCTTCTTATGCGATCTTCAACAAGGCACGTACCAGCATTACAATTATGCAAGGCTACATGACAGCCGACAAGTTTGAGCCTTACCTGCATTTCTATGCTGAGGAGAAAGAACTGACGATGACTTACGATGAGTTTCTCAAAACTTTCAAGAGCGAATTGCCGCAGAAAGAAGTTCCGAAGAAACCCGCTGGACCTCCACAATACTGATTCCTGAATGAGCGAGTTGGATTTTCATACCAGTGTACCGAACCTGAAGGAACGCATTATTGCAGTTTTAGCTGCACGTAATCTCACGTACAAGCAGCTCACCGATTATCTGGGAGTGAGTGAACAACAACTCGATCACGCACTTGAACAGAACACCATTGAGATCCGCACACTCGAGCAGATATCCAAAGAGTTACGCATTCCGTTGTACAGCTTCTTCCGCGGACCGGATGAAACTGTTGAAGGTGAAAATCAGCCGTTCTACAATGTCAATATCTGGGCGCCTGATGAAATGCATGTGCGCGTGGAGAATGATAACCTGCGTTCGGAGATTGAACGGTTGCGCCTTGAGATTGCACGAAAAGAGTTATTGATTCAGGGTCTCGAAGAGCAGCTCAAGAAGCAGACTTAATTTTTTACCACATAGTTTCAATCGCCGTTGTTTTCTAAAAGGCGCGGCAAGCCGCTATCCACATAGAACACATAGGGACGTGCTTCATGAAATTCGTCCCTATGTGTTCTATGTGCTGGTTTCGCTTTTCGCGAAACCACTTAGCAAACAACGAATGTAGGTTTATCTATGTGGTAAATTTTTCGAAAAACCACGTAGCAAACAGCGATTGTAAATTTATCTATGTGGTAAATTTCACAGCGACATCGCTTAGCAAACAACGATTGTAAATTTTCCTATGTGGTTAATTAAGGCCGAGAAGCTGTAATACCTCAGTCTTACGTCGACGCGAAATCTCAACCTGCGAACCATCTTTCATCTCCAGATATCCACCTTCAGTTTTAATCAGCTTCACTACGTGATCGAGATTCACGAGATGAGTTTTGTGGGTGCGGAAAAAATTCTTCTGCCCCGTGAGCAATTCTTCAAAGTCGCCAAGCGTGCGTGAAGAATGTATTTTCTCTCCACCATCGATATAGATGAACGAGTAGTTGCTGTCGCCTTCAATGCGGATGATGTCCGTAACTTTTACAAAACGTACATCCTGCATTCCGGGAATTGCAATCTTCTGCAACGTTGTGCCCTGATTCAGATTTTCCCGCAACACATTCAGGTTGCTTGTAGTCTTGTTACGTTTGCGCTCTACAACGCGATCAATTGCGGCACGTAGTTCTTCTACTTCAATCGGCTTCAGCAGATAATCAACTGCACTTAAACGCAAAGCAGTGATCGCATAATGCGCGTACGACGTCACGAAAATTACTTCTGCGCTTCCGGTTGCGCCGGATTCTAGCAGCTGCAATCCGTTACCGCCCGGCATTTCAATGTCGAGAAACAATAATTCAGGATTGTGCTTTTGGATCAGTTCTTTCGCTTCGGTGATAGAACCCGCCTGGTCAAGTATTTCCACCTCCGTGCAGAAGCGATTCAGCAATGTTTTCAGAACATCGCGACTCTTCGGTTCGTCGTCAACAATTATTGCGCTAATCATATTCAGGGCTGAAAGGTAGTTAAGCTAATCGTTATTTCAACACGGGTTCCCGTCGGCTGGCCATTATCATCTGCAAGATCAATAATGGCTACGCGGTTTACGTTGAAGTCTGAACGGCCCATAAGCTTCAACCTTTCGCTCGTGATAAGCATGCCGTATGATCTGCGTTCAGGATCCTTCTGCGAATTGTCGGAAGCTCCGCGACCAACACCGTTGTCCTCAACAACAATCAGAAGATTGTCATCGTCTTCTTCGGTAATCGAGATTGTCAGCTTTCCGTCACGATCAGTCAACGGTAGCAGTCCATGCCAGATCGCGTTCTCTACATACGGCTGAACGAGCATTCCCGGTAAACGTATTCCGGACTGATCAATGTCCGTAGGTACATTAAGTGTAACTGTAATTGGTTTCTCGAAACGTAACTTCTCCAGTTCGAGATACAGACCGAGAATTTCAAGTTCCTGCTTGAGTGTAATTGTTTTGGACTGTGACTGATCCAATACAAGCCTGATCAGCTTCGAGAATTTTGCGAGATAGTTATATG
>CAYUTR010000269.1:0-7198 GCA_964447465.1 uncultured Chryseobacterium sp. | reverse complement strand
CTTTCTCCCAATCCTGGAACTGGGTGAACTCAACGACAAGCAAGTCTTTTGCCCGGTTCGACGCGATCGCGACAGACGCGAATGGCTTCAGTTATGTGTGTGGTGTTTTCAACGACAGCACATGGTTCGGTTCATTTGTTCTCGTAACACCTGCGCCGTGGATCTCGTACGCTTTTGTCGCGAAATATTCTCCATCCGGAACCTGTATCTGGGCGAAATGTGATTCACTTAAAGAAGCGGAGTGTGATATCGTTCTTGACTCCGAACGCAATTGTTATGTAGTTGGCAGCAGCATGAGCCAATTCGTACTTACGAAATGGGATTCATCAGGAACAAAATTGTGGGATTCACCATTGCCGGCAAATACATATTCGCTGGATGTTGAAATAGATACTGCAGGACATTGTTGGTTATCAGTTGTGGTCCAACTTTGCGCAATTTGGCGCAGATATTTTCACCAATCCTTGTGGTTTTATTGCAGAGTACGATCCAAACGGAACCGCGCTCCAGGCTTTCCCTCTTGGTTGTCGCGGGAACATTGATCCGGTAAGTTTCTTGCGAACGCCAGCGGGTGAATTTGTAATTGCTGCGCGACTTTCAGGTGTGGATACGATTGGTTCATTTACATTCAACAACAATGGAGCATCAGTACTCCTGTTGAAATACGACAGCAACGGAAATCTGATCTGGTTGAACGAGGGAGAAGCAGAATCATTCGGCACTGGGTACAACGATCCGTATGATTTGTGCATGGACGCCGCAGGCAATAGTTACGTAACCTGTTTAATAGCGTTCCAGAATTTTATCTTCGGGAATGACACTGTGTTTATGCATCCAAACGCAACAACATCGGCGATAATTAAGTTCGATTCCAATGGAAATGTCGATTGGATACGTCAACCTAGCTTCACCGGAACGGAGAATGTTTATTTCAATGACGTGACCTGCGATCAGAACGGAATTTATTTCACGGGTTATACCGATGAAGATTTTACTGTGGGATCGGTTTCAGTTAGCGATAACACCAATGCATATCACCTTTTCTTCATGATTGCGATGGATTTATCCGGAAATCCGCTGTACGAGCAACATACTACCGGTAATAATTCGATTGCTCTTCCGAAGGATATAACAGTTGATGCAACCGGTAGAATCTGGATCAGCGGAATGCACAGCAATGCTCCCAGCTTCGGCCCTTTTGCAATGACTGATCCGCCTTCAGGTGTTGATTATGGTTTCCTTTTGCAGATGCAGGTAAGTGGAGTTGGAATCTCAGAACCGGTTTTGCCTAACGCGATATCCTTGCTGAACACTTCAGATGCACAAATGTTCACGTTGCAGGTTGACGGATCCCTGGTGAATGAAACAGTGCGATGCGTTTTGTATGATATAACAGGTAGAATAGTAAAAACCGTTGCCGTTACCAGTGAAAACACGATGATTGATTGCCGCGATATTTCATCGGGTGTGTACACGTGGTCAGTGGAAAATTCGGAAGATCGATTTGCTTCTGGAAAACTTCTGAATCAGTAGAGAAAACTACCGTTCTCTTCCCTCTTTCTGTCGCGGTGAGGCCTTCAGCGGATTCGCACTGATCTCTTTCCAGTTCGCGCGCATTTTGAAAATATCTACCGCTGCAAAAATGGCTTCACGCAAAGAAGTTTCAGACGCCAGATTTTTTCCGGCAATGTCGAATGCTGTTCCGTGATCAGGTGATGTGCGTACGTATGGAAGTCCGGCAGAGAAATTTACACCGGAAGAAAATGAAACTGCTTTGAATGGCGCTAGTCCCTGATCGTGATACATGGCGAGAACACCGTCGAACTTCTGCCAGTTTCCGGAACCGAAGAATCCATCGGCAGGATATGGACCGAATGCCATTACACCGGCAGCTTCTAACTGCTTCACCGCAGGAAGAATAATATCTTTTTCTTCGTTGCCGAGTTCGCCGCTATCACCAGCATGCGGATTCAATCCAAGCACAGCAATTCGCGGTTTGCGGATTCCGAAATCCTCCAGCAAAGTTTTCGCCATGAGTTTTCCTTTCGCCACGATCTTGTCCATCGTAACCGCAGCAGCTACATCGCGTAACGGAAGATGTTCGGTAACCAAGCCAACACGCAGGTCGTGACTAACGAGCAACATGAGTACTTCGCTCGCGCCGAATTTTTCTTTGATGTATCCGGTATGACCGGTGAATCCTGGAAGCGCAAGCGCAACAGCATGCTTATCAACTGGTGCAGTTACCATCGCGTCGATGTAACCATTCTTCAGATCTTCAATTGCAGTGTCAATAGATTTCAATGCGAGACGTCCTGAAGTTTCGGATGCAACTCCGAACTCAACATCATCTTCGGTTTCAAAACACGGAACAAGATTGATGCGTTTAGGATTTAATCCTTCGCTTGGTTTCACTACGTGTACACCAAAATCTTCAATACCCATTGCCTTGCGATGCGCCTGCAACACTTTCACGGAAGAATAAATAACCGGTGTTATTAATTCAGTGATCAAAGGATCTGACAAAGCACGGATGATGGTCTCGGGACCGATTCCGTTCATGTCGCCTTGGGTAATTCCGATTCTTATTTTGTTCTCAGACATTGCGTTTCAATCAACACTCGTTTGGTTGGGAGTTGGGAGATCGGAGTCGGGAGTAACGTACGTTTGCTCCCGACTCCGATCTCCTAACTCCGATCTATTCTGTTGTCCATCCTACCACGGAACACAAGTTATCGTCGCCGGTGGTTTTCCATTTGCCTGTTTCAGCGCTCCAGTAGGCCGCTCCCGACAGGAAACTCTCACCTCCCATTACAATCTCATAAGGAAATGCTACTGCACCATCCGTTGCAACTGCGAGCTTCGGTGTACAAAAGTAGTGACCAATTGATTGTCCGTCGTGTTTTATTTCATTTCCTTTTGCGGGTGTTTCGTCCATTGCAATTTCAAATCCGTAACCGATTCTGAAGAATATCATTTCTTCAACCTCATTTTTTTTCAGATCGATGCGAAAATACCCTCGCGCGCAGTTGTACACGAGATTTCCATCAGGATCGGTCAGGAATTCTGTGTAACGCCTGTTTTCAGGGAGTTGATCGATGATGCCGATTTTCTTCTGCTCATGCGTGATGTAATTCACTTTGTAAATCGTCACCACATCATGCGCCGCATTGTAATACGGATAAATAAAATTCACATTGTCGATCCACTCCATCGGCAGGCGTGGTTTGCCGTTTGGAATCAGTGAAACATCCTCACCGTAACCCGCGTCCTTCACCACTTCCACTTTCGAGCTTGATGGTGGATAGTACCAGATTTTGAAATTGCGCTGTGAACAGTCGGGTTCAACATCACTTCCGGGCAGCGGTTTGTAAGAAGCCCTCGTAACCTGCGCGAAGCTTCCTGTTTTAAGATCGAGTACGGAATAATATTGTCCGCGAATAATATCATTGGTATAAAACACAATACTATCTCCGGAAGCTTTTACAAACTGATCGTGCGTGTCGACGAGAACTTTCTTGTCAATCATATCTACAACCTGTCCGTATGCAGTGATGATGTAACGGTTGCGATAAATCTGATTTCTTCCGAGATCGAAACGTATACGAGGTGATTTATCTCCGCTTTGCTGAATTGTAACGTCCATTACTTTTTCAGTTGGACCGGGAATTCCATCTGTCATGGAAATGCGGACAATATGCACGATGTGATTGGTTCCTGCTGCCTGATCGTATTCGGCGAGAATGAGAAAACGTTTCTTCCCTCCCGGAGTACCAATCATCCCGAGAGAAATCATCGCGGCAAAAATAAATGCCGTAGCAATGATTCTTGAAAAATGTTTCCTGCCGGAACTCAGCATTTGCTATCCTTTGTACTGCGAAAGGAAATCGATCATCAATCGTACTCCAACTCCAGTTCCGCCTTTCGAACGGTAGGCATCTTTTGCCGTAATAAATGCAGGTCCTGCTATGTCGAAGTGCACCCAGGGAGCTTTCACAAAGTGTGCCAAGAACTTCCCGGCAGTAATTGCTCCAGCGTATGCGCCACCGAGATTTTTGATATCGGCTACACTTGAAATGATCTCTTCGCCGTATTCATCCCAAAAAGGGAATTCTGCAAGGCGTTCGTGAACACGAAGTCCGCTGTTCGCCAATGATTTTTTTACTTCAGCACCAGCAGTTCCCATGGAAACAATTCCGTGCGGACCGATTGCAACCATGGCAGCACCGGTGAGCGTTGCGAAATCCATCACCAATGAAGGTTCGAACTTCTCCGCGTAAGCAAGCGCATCGGCGAGAATGAGTCTTCCTTCAGCATCGGTATTGAGCACTTCAACAGTTTTGCCACTGTACATAGTGAGTACATCACCTGCAACGTATCCGCTTCCATTGATGCGATTGTCAGTCGCAGGAACAATTCCGATTACGTGCACGTTGAGCTTCGCTTTGGCAATTGCCCACATGGTTGCACCAACTATTGCAGCACCGGCCATATCGCACTTCATGGTCTCCATTCCGGTTCCGACTTTGATGTTGTAACCGCCGGTATCATACACAACACCTTTGCCCACGAGGACAATTGGTTTTTTGTTGCGCGGACGAGCCGGTTTGTGTTCCATGATAGTGAACGTAGGAGGAAGATCGCTTCCCTTGTTCACAGCGAGAAGTCCACCCATTTTCAGTGCCGTAATTTTCGCTTTGTTCAGCACATCAACCTTGAAGCCCGCGTCTTTTCCAAGTTTTCTGAATTCCTCTGCAAGTGCTTCGGCAGATAAAGTCATCACCGGTTCATTCACGAGATCACGCGCGATGAAAGTTGCTTCGGTAGAAATGCGAAGTGCATTTACTTCCTGCTCTTTCAATCCGGTTCCAACGAGAATCAATTCGTCAAGGGTGTTTTTCTCTTTTTCCGGTGCAGTTTTATACTTGAGAAACTGGTAATTCGAAAGAAGAATCCCTTCCGCAACGTTCAGCAGATGTTCGTTGTTGCCGGTTGCATCAGCGAGCTCAGCAGAGTGGCATTTGTTATCGTTGAGATACGGAATCAATGCCGCACCTGCTTTACGCAGAACTTCAGCGAGCTTATTCCGTTCGGTTTTCTTGTCTTTGAAAATTACAATCAAACAACCTTGCGGAGTGGTGATTCCAACCGATTTACGGTCGTTGGCCGCCGCATTTCTGAAATAGTCAATATCTGTTGCAGAAAGGCTGAATTTCTTCAGTTCATCGGCATTGGAGCAAATGATTACGAGACATTTACTGTCTGAAATCTTGCTGGCACGTTTTATCACCGTCATGTTTACTAATTTTGCAGTGCTAAATGTAGGTATTGTGGCACTATTTCACCACATAGGATCATAGAAACATACCCGTTGTTTACTAAGCGTGATTCGCAAGCGAATCCGTCATAGAACACATAGCGATGAGAGTTAAAACAAAGGCTATGAATACCGGAGAATTACTAAAACGAGGATTGAACAGGGAGTTTTTGACTGCTGAAGAAGGCGTTCATTTGTTCGAAAATGCGCCGACGGCTGAACTGATGTGGGTGGCGAATGAGCTGAGAAAACAGAAGAAGACTGACGGGAAAGTGACGTGGATTATCGACAGAAATGCAAACACAACGAATGTGTGCATTGCCAACTGTAAATTCTGCAATTTCTATCGCATTCCCGGGCATTCCGAAGCGTACATCACTGATCTCGAAACATACCGTAAAAAAATTGAAGAAACTTTCCGTTATGGCGGAGAACAATTGTTGCTGCAGGGCGGACATCATCCGGACTTAGGATTGAAATTCTATACCGATCTGTTCCGCAATCTGAAACAGATGTTTCCAAAGTTGAAACTACATTCACTTGGTCCACCGGAAATTGCACACATCAGCAAGCTGGAAGGAATGACGCACACACAGGTTCTTTCTGCGTTGATGGAAGCTGGATTGGATTCACTTCCGGGAGCCGGTGCAGAAATTCTGAACGATCGTGTTCGCCGGTTGATCTCAAAAGGAAAATGTTCCGGCCGGGAATGGCTTGACGTGATGCGCGCGGCACACAAACTGGGCTTGACAACATCGGCAACGATGATGTTCGGTCATATCGAAACAATTTACGAACGCTTCGAACATCTTGTTTGGTTGCGGCAAGTGCAGAGTGAAAAGCCGGAAAACGCAAATGGATTTCTGGCATTCATTCCATGGCCGTTTCAGGATGACGGAACATTATTGCGTCGCGTGAAAGGTGTCAAGAACTCGGTTACCGGTGATGAATATATCCGCATGATTGCAATGAGCAGAATCATGTTGCCGAACGTGGAGAACATTCAGGCATCGTGGCTGACCGTTGGAAAAGAAACAGCGCAGATGTGTTTACATGCAGGTGCAAATGATTTCGGGTCGATAATGATTGAAGAGAATGTAGTTTCCGCAGCAGGAGCACCGCATCGATTTACTTACAAAGGAATTATGGCGGCGATTGAAGAAGCGGGGTTTAAACCGCAGTTGCGGACGCAGCAGTATGAATATCGGGAGCTTCCAAAAGATATCGTTGAACAGGTCATTAACTACTAACCATACTTTTCCCGTGCCCACAATCCCACGCTGACCTGGTTTTTTTCTTTGTTACTTTTTTAGAAAAAGTAACCCCTTCGACGGGCTCAGGGCAGGCGCCAATCGGTCGCTTAATTTTTTCACGCTCCGCCACGGTGGACAGGTATTTTTCTCGTGGCTGCGTGCACCACGTGCATAGACTTTTCTTTCGTTACTTTTTTAGAAAAAGTAAACAAAAATCGGCCGCTTAATATTTTCACTCAATTTTTCTCGTCTCCGCGATCTCCCGCCGACCTAGGCGCGGATACTTCTTGCCTCAAATGCGCGTTCTATTCGGATCGCGTCTGCATGCGTTATCCCGCGCTTGGTCGGCTATGGGTAAATCGATGCTGATCGCTTTAACGGAAAAATTGCGTGAAATTATTTTGCGGCCCTTACGCACACGAGTTGGGTAAACCGTGGACCGCCTCATGGGTGTCACTTGAAGGAAAAAACTTTAGCTTAATTCACAAATTTTTTCAGCCGCATGGGTTCATCCCACGGCGCACAAAACGTGTACGCCGTTCTCAAATCGCAATTGTGTAAATTGCGTCCTTTAGATTCGCTATGCAGAAATACATGATTTGCTTATTGTCGTGCATGATTGTGCTTT
>CAYUTR010000268.1:0-7246 GCA_964447465.1 uncultured Chryseobacterium sp. | reverse complement strand
GAAATGTTGTAGTTGTTCGTGTTGTTCTGAATCGGATCGGGCGCAACCCAATGGTGTTCGATTCGCGTCCATGCCGTGTCGGGACAATTCTGAACGGTTAGAATGCAACGTGCATCTGCAAAGTTTACAGTTCCTGTTGCGGTGATGGACTGTTCCTGATCCGTTTCTGCATCGCTGATGAGATTTTTCGGATCAATTACAACTATCCACGGATTGTAAGGCAACGTGATGTTGAACGTATCGTATTGTCCCGAGCAGAAGAAACGCTGCGAAGTGTAAACAAGATTGTTGTCGTAGAACGCAAATTCCATCGGCACGTTTGTGTAATAGTTCGGCGCTCCGAGTAATTTCTGATGCACATAAACTGTTACGTCGTAATTCGGACCATTCGGAACAGACTGCATAGAATCTACGGCGAAATGTGTCCATCCCGGATTGAACACCCAGTCGTTGAAGAAATCATTCACGTATGCCAGACCTGACGACGCAACGAGGTTATCGCGGAAATCAACACTGCTTACATCTTTGAATTCACTTTGTGAGAAGTGATAATTTAACGAGCTGAAGAAAAGTGAATCGCCCATGTAGCCACGCAGCGAATGTGCAACATCAGCACCCTTCAGGTAAACGTGATCGCCATAGGTGTTGGTGAACGGAATACTGTCGAGCGACAACCAACCTTCGCGGTGGTGAAAAAAGTGGACACCTACATCGTGGTTTGCCTTTATGCCGTTATCGTATTGCGTACGACCATACACCCATTCCGCGAAAATGTATTCGGAATAGGAAGCCCAGCCTTCATTCAGCCACATGTCTTCCTGCGTTCTGCACGTAGCAAGATCACCAAACCAATGGTGCGAGAATTCATGCGCCATGATAGACTCATACGTAAGCGAACCTGTTGCGAAGGCTCGCGGGTAAGTTATCGCAGTCGCGTGCTCCATTGCACCCGAACTGAACGGTACAAACAAGTAACCTGCTTTCTGCCACTGGTACGGATAGTATAGATATTCATAGGCGCTGAAAGCCGACGTGAAATTGATGAATGAATTTTTTATTCCGGTTGTATCGGCCGCTGCAGCAACCAGCATGATCGGCACGGGACCATTCATTGCGTTGTACGACCAGTTCACATGCGTGTAATTGCTTACTGCAACACAAGCGAGGTACGTAGGAATCGGATCAGTCAGATTCCATGTTCTCCAGCGAACGCCGTTTCCGTCTGTCGTGTCGTTCGTCAAAACACCATTGCAATAACCGATTTTACCATTGTCTGATCCAATGCACTGCGTGAATGTAGAACGCTCAATGAAATTATCGAAACACGGAAACCATACGCGTCCGTATACGTGAGGATTTGCACCGAATCCAACACCGAGATTGTAAGCGTATCCACTTTGAAAATAAAATCCGCCCCAGCCCGAAGGATCGCCTTGCGGTGGGCCGTTGTACCAGACAGTTACGTCACTCGTGTCACCGATGTTCATCGTCACGGGAAGCGTAATTTTCAGAAGTGTATCATCGTAGGTAAACGTCAGCATCGTAGCACCCATCTTAATGGAATCTACATTCAGTTCCAGCAGATCGAGACAGAGTTCTGTTACGTTATTCATCCGTGCTGCAATAGTTACAGTTGTGTAACCATCAATCGTTTCTCCTACGAAATCAGTGATATCAAGATGAATGTAATAGTGCAGCACGTCAATTGTGTCGCTGCGCAGATTGTCTGCTTGTATTTCAACTCCGGAGCCTGATCGCGTTCCCTGTGCAGCGTGGTTGCAGTGACGTTGTGCCTGAGCAATGGCGCACACAGAAAAAAGTAGAGTTGCTGAAAGCAGAAGTAGTTGTTTTATCATAAGATTGGATTTCGCTTCCTAAATTTAAGACTTCCCTACCAATAAAGTGTGAAATGGGTGGGAAAACCTACGCATTACTACGTAGATGTGGATATTTTCTATTTTGATGGCATACTCTTCGTTATATCTTTGGCACAAACGCACAACCTTATTTCATGAAACATCTGGTTTTTCTATTCGCACTGTTTAGTGCTACTGCTCCGCTAAGCGCTCAGTTTATCATCGGGTGGAGCGCCGGTTACGGAGATCCGCAGGAACTTAATCGCGAGATATATCTCTATAACGCAATTAATAAGAGCGGCCTGACCAAGGAAATGAATGAAGTTCATTGGAATCAGGGTCTGGCTATTGGTGTACGTTCTCCGACCGATGTATTTTTCGAACTTCTGTATTCCCGTAAGCGCATTAAGGTGCATTCCGAATTTGATTCTGCAGGTGTTGCGTTTGAGCGCCAATTAAAAGTACTGTCTAACACTTTGAATTTCGGGATGGGAGTGCAGGATGAAAAATGGGCTTTTGGAATGAGTTTTGATCTCGGTCGCTTTAAAGGTAGAGGTCGGCGAGGCGCAGCATCTTCTATTGGAGACAAGGAATACACCGATCTATGGGTTTTGGATGATTCTAGATTTTATGGAATCAAATATGCAAAATTGTATGCAGGTCTTACGGCATTTGCAGAATTACGTTTAGGACTGTTTGCGGCAAGGTTTTACGTTCAGTGGATGTTTTCTAAAAATCAAATGGACGGATTGGAATATTGGTTGTTTAATGAGAACCTGAATTTTGAGAAGTATGAAATGGATAAATATTCCAGCGCAGGATTAATGTTAAGTTTTCAATTCGGAGGACGATAAATGAAAGCCATGAACAGACTTTTGATTTTGTTTGCAGCAGGTATTCTATTGCCTCTCTGTATGAATGCACAGATGGGCGCAATAGCATATCTTGAGTATGGCTATGCGATTTCTCCTTATAAATCCAAGGAATTGGAAGCGTTTAAGGCATCGTATAATAGTTTTTACAATCCTGAGCACCCCTTTGATATGAAGACGAAACCCGCGAAGGGAACGTACATGAAATTTGGCATTGGAGTAGGTGATGTTTCAGGTCTGAAGATGAATATGGATTTCTGCATTTATAATCTGGAATCCGCTCCAATGGAAGCGCGTTATGCCGATGGACATGGCCGGGATGTGTGGTACGAAATACGAAATTCCAATACCAATGTGGGAATGCGTTTTGGTGGAGGCGATGAGATGCCATTCTGGGGACAGGTCAATATCAATATTGGGATTCAGTGGGTGACCATGAAAAGTGGATTTGTTCATATTGACGGATCCAGAAACCTTACACCAACTCATAGCCTCAATGGAACGTTTGACTCCTTTACGCTAATGGGTGGATTCGGAGTAGGTGTTGGATGCAAAATTTGGGGACCGTTTGCTTTAACATTTACCGCAGATCGTGTGAGCAGAGGAATTGATTCACGAAAGCATCCTGAGTATTTCCAATACTCCGACAACAATGATATCGGTACAAGTAATTATATGCCTCGTGATGTAGAGTCCTTCATTAACGGCGCTACGGAATCCGAAAACAGTATTTCAAATGACTTACGTGGATGGAGATTCACCGGAGGTCTGGTATTCATGCTATCAACAGAAGAATAATGAAAAATCTGCTCTGTATTTTAATTGGAATTTTATCCATTGTGTTTGTGTCATGCGACAAAGGCGACGTCGAAATCAAAAAAATGACGCGTGGCTCAGGAGTATGGGCAATCGAATCTATGCAGTATGATACGTATGATGCTGCAGGTGCTTCTGTGATCAGCACGACGACGGTAGACAATCCTGGTGAATTACTTTTTTTCGAATCACCCACATTGAATGCGTTGTTCAGTCATCACATGGTAGTCGCAACAATGTTTGATACCAGCGGCGCTGTGATTGCGAATCCGGGCCGCGTATTTTATGATGGCGACAGAGTTTATTTTGGAGAAGATCCAGATCCGGGTCACAACTTTCCTGATATCCTGGAAGGGATATGGACCATCGCTGAAGACGGAAGAAAAGAGCAGGAATGGACCATGTTCTGGATGAACTCTTCAACCGGTCTGCTCGAGACGAAGGTTACGATGTTTATGAAGAAGAAGAAGTAGTTTTTTCTTATTCGTAGACGCGTCCGAGATTAAACGACAGTCCGATATTGAAAAACGAATCTTTGTAACTCAACGGCTCCGGATTGAGTTTGTGAGACCATCCATACTGCACTTGTAACTTCACCCATTTGTATCCTGCACGAGCTGTAATCGCAGGTTCAACAAACATCCACAGCGGACGACCTACGTTGTAGAACTTTCCATCGATCTGATCCTTTGCACTATAATTCGTTCTGACGTTGAAATATTGTCCTGCTACACATCTTGGAGTGAATGCCAGGTCAAAGAAACGGGTTGTGATACCGACTGAAGGCTGAATGAAGTAGCGCGATGCGTTCGCATCAAAGCTGTAAGTTTTGTTGACACCATCTTCCTGTCGTGTTTCATTAAAGTGAACAGTTCCGAGTCCTGCGCCGAGATAAGCTTCAAACACAAATGGACGTGTACGTTTGTAACATCCCAGGCCAAGTTCAACAAGGCCACCTTTCCCCTGTATCCTGTTGTCGTCTGAATTCTCTTTCACGCGGAAACCATTCAGCATTACTCCGGCATTATCTGTAACTGCGTAAGCAAGCTGAACATTGGCGGGATCAATATTGACGCGGACTTCTCCCTCATTATTAAATAGCGGAGTGTTTACTGCGTTGGGATGATAAACGGATTTGCACGATGTAATGGCTAAAGCGCAAACTGCAACGATGCAGATTTTAATCGAAGGAAGGTAACCGGCTTTCATGCGAAAAAGTATTAGTCTTTTGCATGTTTATACGTTGCGTGTAGTTCGGAAATCGTGATTGTCGATCCTTTAACTGGAAACCGTTATGGTTTGACAATATTGGTCGACCATAAATGTCAATTTGAATGAGCAGCACCACCTCCAGTTAGACCTTAAAGGTTATAAGATTGAATCAAGTAATCAGTGACCAAACCTTTAACGTCTTACGCAGTCACTTTCTTGCCGTACATCTTCTCACGTATCACTTTTATCTCCGGCGCAGAAATGTATTCATCGTAGGTCATCATCCTGTCGATAACGCCGCCCGGAGTAATTTCAATTATCCGGTTTGCAACAGTCTGCATCAGCTCGTGGTCATGAGACGTGAAGAGCACAACGCCTTTACATTCTTTCATCGAATCGTTGATCGACTCGATCGACTCGAGGTCAAGGTGGTTGGTAGGTTCATCGAAAATCAAAGCGTTCGCACCCATCAGCATCATGCGTGAAAGCATGCAACGTACTTTCTCGCCACCGGAAAGTACATTCACTTTTTTCAATGTCTCCTCGCCCGAGAAAAGCATCTTTCCGAGAAAACCGCGGATAAATGTTTCGTCTTTGTCTTTTGAATACTGACGCAACCAGTCAACGAGACTATCCGATCCTGTGAAGAATTCGGTATTGTCATTCGGGAGATAGGCAACTTGCATCGTTTGTCCCCATTCTATTGTTCCGCTTGCTGACTTTTCGTCGCCAGCGAGCACATCAAAGAATTTTGAAATCGCGAGATGGTCTTTCGAAAGCACTCCGATCTTATCGCCCTTCTTTAAACGGAAGCTGATGTTTTTGAAAAGTACTTTTCCTTCCAGCGAGTACGAAATATTTTCAACGTTCAGGATCTGGTCGCCCGGTTCGCGATCACTTTTGAAAATCACCGCAGGATATTTTCTGTTCGATTGCGGAAGCTCATCAACGTTCAGTTTCTCCAGCAATTTCTTTCGACTGGTTGCCTGTCGCGACTTAGAAGCATTCGCAGAGAATCGCGCGATGAAATCGATAAGGTCTTTGCGCTTGTCTTCTACTTTACGATTCTGATCGGCTCTCTGTTTCTGTGCAAGCTGAGAAGCCTGGTACCAGAACGAATAGTTTCCGGTATAAAGAGAAATCTTTTTGAAGTCGATGTCGCAAACGTGTGTACACACCGCATCCAGAAAGTGACGATCGTGAGATACAACGATTACGATATTCTGATAATCAGCGAGAAAATCCTCCAGCCACGCGATAGTTTCAACGTCGAGATCGTTCGTCGGCTCATCGAGCAGAAGAATATCCGGATTACCAAATAAAGCCTGCGCAAGCAACACACGGACTTTTTCTTTTCCGTTGAGCTCTCCTACAAGACGGTGATGCAATTCTTCTTTGATGCCCAGTTTGCTCAGCATGTCAGCTGCTTCACTCTCCGCGTTCCAGCCATTCATCTCTGCGAATTCAGATTCGAGATCTGACGCGCGCATTCCGTCGGCATCAGAAAAATCCGCTTTCGCATACAGCACATCTTTCTCCTGCATCACTTTGAATAGCTTTTGGTTTCCCATGATTACTGTCTGCAACACAGGAAATGCATCAAATGCAAAGTGGTTCTGACTAAGCACCGACATCCGCAGTCCGGGTGTAATCGCAACCTGTCCTTTCGTAGGATCAATCTCTCCCGAAAGAATTTTCAGGAACGTAGATTTCCCCGCACCATTCGCTCCGATAATGCCATAGCAGTTTCCCGGAGTAAACTTCAGTTCAACTTCATCAAATAAAACACGCTTGCCGTACTGAAGCGTAAGATTGGATACCGTGATCATTTTGCCAATAGAATTTAAGGCTGCAAAGATACGTAAAACAGTAGGCAGTTGGACAGTAGGCGGTAGGCAGTCGATGGGTGGAATTCATCGGCAGACGAGTGGCATTTAAGCGTTTATCACGCGTTTCTTCAGCCGCGGGATAACCTCACACGGCTGAACAAATCATGGATCAAGCTGAAGCTTTTGATTGAACACCCTCAACTCACGCGATCCACAGTGTTCCAGATGTTGAGTCGGAAGGGGGTCGCCAAATTTTTTCACGCGCAATTTTTCCGTGGACACGGGCATTTTTAGCGGGCCAACCGCGGCGTTTCTTTAGCCGCGGGATAAACCCATGGTTCGACAAGCTCACCACAGGCGCGGCTAAAGAAATTCGAGAAGCAAGCTAAAGTTTTTCTATTCAAGGTCCTCCTCTCAAGCGGTCGTGAATTTACCCGACTCTTCTGCGTTGGGGGCCGCAAAATATTTTCAAGTGATTTTTCCGTTGGAGCGTGCACTTTAAGCGGACCCAGCGCGGCGAATATAGCTGATCGAAGACGAGTGTTGTTGCTCCCAAGCGCACATGCTCGTAGAAGTCTTATCGCGCCTAGGGACGCGGTGCACGCGCAGACGAGAAAAATCGCTTGAAAATGTTAAGCGGACGATTTTTTGCTCCACTTTT
>CAYUTR010000267.1:0-7263 GCA_964447465.1 uncultured Chryseobacterium sp. | reverse complement strand
GTGCGAAGAATATTGAAGCACTGCAGAAATCGAAATTCATCCGCATTACATCTTCAGGAATCCGTGAATCGCATCCACATGATGTTGTGATTACGAGAGAAGCACCGAACTACAGTCGTTAAGTCTGGCAGTTGGGCCGTAGGCAGTCGATGTCGAAAAAATCAGTTGATAAAAAGCAGGTTGTAGCGCAAGTAAAGTCGCTACGTTCGGAAGGGAAATCTGATCAAGAGATTTATGCCCTGTTATCACCTGAGTATTATGATCGCAAGACAGTGGCAACAATTATTACGGCAACCGTTACTGAAGAGCGAAAGCGAAAGTATAGAGATGCTCAGATAAGTTTACTGGTTGTGTTGGGATTGACAATTGTTCTGAAGCTGTTAGCGGCGACAGCCTTACTAATTAGCAGTCAAAGTGGAGCAGCGTTGGTGTTATTAATTCTCCTGCCAGCGGTTAACATTTATTTCTTCGTCCAAATATTGAGATATGAAGCTGCGATTTACCGGGCGTGTGGAATTCTTGCCATTATGGGAATATCCCGAATCCTTAACGGGTTGGCCAAAGAGGCAGATTGGTTAATCTTAGTTGATGTCGTGATTATTGGAATTGTAGTAGGTCTTTCCTTCTATCTCGATTCAAAACTTTTTCCGGATTATTCTCCGCAGAAGATGAAGCCAGATGCGAATGGAGATTATCTAGTAGGATAGTTGTTTGACTGCCTACTGTCTGACTACCCAACTGCCTACTTATTATACTGTTAACGCGTTCTCGTCCAATTCCCCCTCGAATCTAGTTTCTTCGCATTCTGCCAGTAGCGCTTCGATGAACATGTTTTTGACAGGTCGTGCCTTTTACTCAATAGAAATTACCTTCAATAAATTCTATTCATTTTCAAACAAGTTTGGATTATATTTAACCGTATGTCCCACCTTAACTCTTTCTCAATATCGAGATGGATAATCTCCATCATAATTTCATTACAGAGCTATACAGTGAATGCACAAATTGATGCAAAGCATAAATTCAGCATTGATTCGATAGTTAAAGTCAACATGGACTCGCGGAGGGTTGTCGGCATGTCCATCGGTATTGTAAAAAACGGAGAAATATATTATTGTCAGGGATATGGTACTAAAAAATTGGGAGTGAATGATCCTGTTGATTCTCTGACCAATTTTCACACTGCGTCAGTGTCAAAGTTGTTTGTTGCAACAGCCATAATGCAATTGGCGGAGCAAGGGAAAATTAATGTCGATGCGAAACTGTTGGATTATATTCCAATAACTGAACTTAAGGATGAGCGTTTAAGAAAAGTAACGATTCGACAAATGTTGACCCACTCCTCGGGCTTGCCGGATGTAAAGAACTATCATTGGAGCAGTCCCAAAAATGACAGTACGGCCCTAGGTAATTATGCCAAAAAATGCCTTCAGGATTCCAAGTTGTTGTTCGAACCAGGCACGGACGTAGCATATAGCAACATCGCCTTTGATATACTTGGGTATGTTATTGAAACTGTCTCAAAGCAACCTTTTGATAAGTATGAATTCGACCATGTATTATTTGAAGCCGGTATGGTCAACAGTAATTTTGATTATCACAAAATTTCGGAAGTAAGGAGAAGTTCGCCTCATTCGATAAGGTTTGGATCTGCGAAGCTGTCCAAGTTATATCCGTACAATCGCGAGCACGGCCCTAGCAGCACCTTGAATTCATGTGCGTCCGACATGTGCAGATGGATGATAGGAGTACTTCGAATTCATAATGACAGTCAAAGCTTTTCAGGGAAAATTATTAAGCCTGAAACGCTTCGTTCAATGTGGCATGCTAATTCATATTTCGATCAAAGTACATTCATGGGTTTAGGCTGGATAGGTGCATACACCCGATTGGGTGAATGTATGTTACACCCAGGGAACGATATCGGTTATTGCTCTACACTCTGCATATACCCAGATCATAATGTAGGAATAGTGGTGCTAATGAATGGCGATTATGGTGACGACTATATCACTGAAAAGATGCCGCTTGATTTAGCGTTGTGCATAATTGATGAGTAGTTCTCCACTGGTCACGAAACACCACCAGCGATGGCAATAAAGATAATATTGACACTTCTGTTTTCCGCAACTTACCTTAATCCTCAGTTAAGTCAGGCCAGTGTTGTAAAGAAAGATCCGGTCTTGTCAATGACTTTTCCGAGCATTTATTTTAAGCATAATTCTACGGAATATGCCGTAATGCCTTATGCGGTTGACTCGTGTTATGAATACATTGCAGACCACGTCAAGTATCTTGATGCGCTTACTCTTTGGCGCGACAGCAATGAAACGGAGCAATTGACCAGCCAGCGGTTAAAAAAAATCAGAACGGACCTGAAAAAACATACCAAAGCGATAATTTCTATTAAGAATATGGGCGATGAGCAAAAAATAAGTCAACGTACGATAAATGCTGGTAACGATACTTCTCAACGCCAGTTCCTGCTTACTTTAAATAGTGTACTCGACGTTAGCGGTACAGTTAGAAAAAAACCGAAATACCATTGTCTCATCTGTCGTTTGCATGCTCAGGCCGCAGAAAAGAAGAAATGATGTAACTCGCGGAACGTATTCCGGACTGCGGTTGTCATTTATTATACTGCTCTCGTGTCCTCGTCCAATTTCCCGTCGAATCCGGTTTCGAAGTAGTTACCTGAAATTTTGTGTCGTAATTCACCACCACCGGATTTATCCGATTCTCTTCACGCAGTATCCAATGGATTGCATCAGTCTGAACAATTCCTTTCAGCGTAATGCGTCGGTAATTATTGGTGTTCTCTTGCTTGTTAAATCGTTCGATGTAAATTGTGTCGCCATCGATCTTATAATTACCCCATGAATATTGAATTGCACGATCGCCTTTTGAAATAACATCATCTGATGTTGCTTTCATGATCATCACTTCTGCGAACCAGACACTTCCATCACGATAGAGGTAAAATGGTTTCTTAAAATCGTTGAGTTCCTGCGTGTAATAGCCATCAAACCGCAATAAGTCGTGTGTGCCCGGAACATAGTTCTTCTTGTACATCACGGGCAGATCGTATGTCACCGAACATGCTGCGAACAAAATGGGAAATGAGATCAGTAACAGTTTCTTTTTCATCTTGTCAACCTTCGGTACGCCTAAATCTTATCCTAACAAGATAGTGAAGGCTACTCGGACTCACAAGAATTGAGTTGGAAGATTGTCATGTCGAGTAGGCAGAATAATTGCGAAGCAATTCAAGGGTGAATATTAAACCGTACCGAGAGATGACAATCATTCGATGGCGCCGCCCTGCATCACTCGTACTTCCGAACCTTCTGCCAGCATCACTGAAAATGGTTTCAGGTCGTTCAGAAACGCAAATTCATTTCCGTACAGCAATCCGAAATCAAAATTAGAAGAGTATTCTTTGATCGGATATGTTTTCCACCGTGGATGCCATACTTCATATTCCGAAGTCTCGTGATTTCCTTTCTTCGTATAACCCCAATAATGTTCGGTAATAAACTCGGCTTCGCAGGCAACCGGAATTTCAGTTGAAGTTTTGTCGGCCACAACTTTCATGTGAAATGGAAGTTCTTTGACTAAGCGATATTCAATTTCAAGAGTGTCTTTCTTCTCCAACCAACTGTGGTCCATGTCGAGTGTTTCGTAATGTTCACCGTAAATATTATTCGCAACAAATGACACCATCATCTTCGGCACAAATTCCTTAATGAATACAACGCCACGACGCCATGCTCCATTTTTTGTCTGGTGTTTTACATAAAAACGCAAATTCACTTCCGGAAATTCGGTATGAAACGGAATTGAAATGCCTTTGATTTTTACATCGTCGAAGAGAAACCCCACGAGACTCACGTAACAGGTGTCGTTGTACGTATCCAATTCGGTCTTGTACGGAATCAAGTGCGACAGATGATGCGCATCGATCACGTAGTTCGCGAGAATTATTTTACGCCAACCGGCGGTGAGGAAGGGAGTTGAGGGCACACGTAAATCTACGAAACACGGGGGAGAATTTGTCACTTCGAGCGCAGTCGAGAAGTCGGCAAATTCAGGCCTACTGCTGTTGTTGAGTTCTCGACTACGCTCGAACTGACAACACTGCCTACTTCTTCGGAGAAATTAAATACCATCCCGCAGTAATAAAGAAATTCCTGAAAAACGGAATCGCACCGATGAATCCCCAAACTACTTTCGGTTTCATCTTGAACTTCACTTCGTAATTCGGATTGATGAAGTAGCGCACTTTCTTATCGATGTTATAGCCGGTCTTTTTCAGAATGCGTTCGAGACGATCGATGCTGATGCCCGTTGATTTTACTTCAAGCAGATTTTCAATCGTGCCTTTGCTTTCGCCGCACATTTTCAGAATGCCGCGATACATGAACACCGGAAGAATGTGATAATACGGAACCTTTGACGCGAATTTACTTTTGCAGATCTGCTGGTGTCCGCCAAACGGCATGTACCATGGTGGAAACGCCGCGAAGAAATGTCCGCCTGGAGCGAGATAATTTTTCAGCACTTCGAAGAAGCGATCCTGGTTGTGAATATGCTCGACCACATCACGCGTGATGATGAGATCGAATTTACCGATCGTATTCGTATCGTAAATATCTGCAGCGATGAATTCAATTTTGTCTTTACGTGGATGATTCTCGAAATACTTCTTTGCGTTTTCGATTTTGGTATCGGAAAGATCTACACCAACAACGCGATCGCATCCCATGTCGAGAAAAGGCATCAGGTTTCCGCCTTCTCCGCAGCCGATTTCGAGAACAGAAATGGTCTTATCCACCTTGCGTATTTCGCGCACGAAAGGAATCACGTGCTTTTCAGTCGTGATGATCTGTTCTTTGAAGTACTGTTCGCGGTTGGAGTGGCGGTCTTGCATTGGCGGCAAAGATAGCGGTTTCCCGTTTGCAGACGTTGTTCTGGACTTATCTCCGTGGGGTAAACCCCACGGCTATCATGTCTTGTTGCTCTAATAATCATGCACGGGCTTGGACCCAAATAATATTTTCATGCAAGCCCGTGCATACCAACAAAAGTCAAGACATGATAGCCGTGGGCTTCAGCCCACGGTATTTAATCGAACAACGAAAATTTGTGAATTTATCTATTGAACTTTGCACCGGCTTTCAGCGTCTTCTTGTGAACAGGACAGTCTGGTGTATGAGCACCCGGCAAATATCCAGTACTCATTAAAAACTCATTCACAATCTCTCCGCCGGTGAATTTGAACGTGACTTTGAACAACTTCACCCATTCTTCTTTCTTCTTCGGGTGATGTGTATCAATCCATTTCTTGAATGAGCCGTGCGACTTCTGCAATCCGAGAATCACGTTTGCGTTGTGAATTGCAGCATCAACTTTTAATCGGTTCCGTATGATTCCGGCGTCGTTGAGCAAACGTGTGCGATCTTTCTCTTTGTACTTCGCCACTTTAGCGATATCGAAGTTGTGATAGGCTTTTCGGAAGTTGGGTTCCTTCACGAGAATCGTGTTCCAACTTAAGCCTGCTTGATTGATTTCGAGTACGAGACGACAAAACAATTCGTTGTCGTCGTGGATCGGAAAGCCGTACGCCTTGTCGTGGTAGTGACGGTGGACGTTTTCTTTGTTGGTGGTGGAAACGAATTTGCAGTAGCTCATCAATAATGCTTATTTCCCGGATGAATCAACCCGCGTGTAGTAAGTTGGGAAGGACCGACCCCCGAATTTATATGTAGATTTTTTATCGGGTGTCTTGTTTGGTGTCATCGGATACAGATGATCATTCTCATAGATCAGATCAACCGGAAAAGGGTGTGTGCCTTGCGAACTTGTATGTCCTAGATTTGGTTCTGGCTGGTTGAAACGTTCAGCAATCGAGTCGCGAGATAAATAGAATGAATCCCGAGGTGCTGCACCATAAGTATTCAGTGTAAGCGTATCATAAACCGGAACAACATCAAGCCAAACGGTGTCATTCATAGATCGCCATGTGCCCCGATTCCAACTGTACATCAAGTCGAAACGCCACTCATAAAGGAAGGTTGAATCACTACGTAATAAGATAGCCCCGCCAAATCCGCCTTCGTAACGACCTGAATGATTTTCCTGCAGAGGAATCCATGAGACGCTAAGAATGAGCCAGCACAATGACAGAAAAACGAATCGATTCATGCTTAGTAAAAACAGTTGTTAACTCACAATGAGTTCAACCAAGTTACCGCTTCTTCCGGATTTTCAAAAACACGATACGGATACGGCGGTTTATTGAACTGTATGAAAAATGAAATGATCAGTTTATTCGCCATACTGTTTGTGATCATTGCTGCTGCTGAGCGGCAGGCATTGAGTTTTCCGTTGCTGCGGATTTCTTCACGCGCACCAGGTAGCACAGCGCCGTACACGCCACGCGCATCGATGAGATGTTTGTGTTTTTCTCCACCGCAGATTTCGTAGGCAGCAATTCCCATTTCAATTACTTCGGGAACACCCATTTGCTTGTCGGTGTCGGCTTCCAGGCGAATGCGGCAGAATCCGAACTCGTCTTTCCAGACACGACCGATGGCAATAGGAATTACCCGGGAATTAAGTGGTGGTTGTGATTGCATTGGCCGGCGCAAAGATACTGTCTGCAAAACAAACAATTGAAAATTTTACCACCAAGTACACCAAGGCACCAAGGCACCAAGGTGTTTGTTGTTAGAGCTGATCACACAACCAACACTTTTCTAAAGTTTTACCGCCAATCCCGATCGCTATCGGGATCGGCGGTCAATTTATTTTGGCATTAAAGTTTGGTCCTTGTTGAATGTATCCCGGAATAAACATACGACGTCACCGAATACACTTTTCTTGGTGTCTTGGTGCCTTGGTGGTAAAATTACTTTGTTAGTAGAGATTCGTCCGTGCCGAATGTATCCCGAAATATACATACAGCGTCAACGAATGCGTTGGCATCTGCATCTCAGTCTTTTCTGTGAAGAAATTGTAACCGTAATTCAGCTGTGCTTTCGGAAAACCAAATCCTGCTTCAGGACGAATAGCAAACACCTGCGTTTGTTTATTTACATAATACAATCCCTTGATTGCAAGCTGTCCACCGAACTTTCGTTTGAAGAATCCAACAAAGCCACCGAATCCCACAACAGAAATTTTGTGATCGGTGTCGTACAGGTAACCAACGTAATATCCGTTACCAGCCATGCCGTTGTGATTCGCACGAATAAATTTCCC
>CAYUTR010000266.1:0-7275 GCA_964447465.1 uncultured Chryseobacterium sp. | reverse complement strand
TCCGGAAACATCGCTTACAAAATGATGCAGGAGTTAGGAGGCGCAGAAGCAATAGGCCCGATTCTTTTGGGATTGAAGAAACCAGTACACATTCTTCAGCTTGGAAGTTCTGTCCGCGAAATAGTGAATATGGTGACGATTGCCGTAATGGATGCACAGTCAAGAAAGCAGTAGAGTATGTTTAATCACTTTGAAGGAAAAGTAACCGTGAAGACCCCAACGTTCGCTGTAATCGATTGTGCCGGTGTAGGGTATTTACTCAACATTTCCCTCAATACGTACTCTAAGATCCCGGATTCGGGAAGCTTTCGCCTGCTTTCGCATCTTGCCGTGAGGGAAGATGCAATGGTGTTGTACGGTTTTGCAGATGAAGAAGAGCGCGAAATATTTCGCCAGTTAATATCGGTTTCCGGCGTGGGGTCCGGCACTGCAAGGATGATATTGTCATCAATGACTCCTGCAGAAGTTGTATCAGCCATTCATTCAGGAAATGTTGCAGCATTAAAATCTATCAAAGGCATAGGCGAGAAATCGGCCCAGCGGATAATCATTGATCTCAAAGGAAAATTCGGAAAGGATGTTTCAATCAGTCCTCTTCATTTTTCTGCTGCAGACAATAAGCTTCGTGACGAAGCGTTATCAGCCCTGGTCGCACTTGGCTTTGCACGCAACATGGCCGAAAAAGCAATTGATAAATCATTGAAGTCAGAGGGTAATGTGGTTTCCGTTGAACACCTTATCAAACTCGCATTGAAAAACCTCTGAAAACTAAAAGCACTTGAACGCAATCCTAAAATATACAATTGCAGCTGCAGCCTCTGTTTCTCTCCTCGCCATGGTGATGAACAGCGATGCACGCGTAGCAACCAGTACCGGTACCCGCGGATTAGTCGGCGGTGTAGATACTCCGGCGGTTGACACGCTCGCGTATCCTTTCGAGGATCAGAGCTACCAGGATCCATTCTACTTCGATAACAACAGTCCGCTTTCCATGCAGGATCCTCCGAACCTGAAGAAGACTGTTACTTATGATCCTGATCAGAATGTTTATGTACTGACTCAAACTGTTGGTGGAGTTGATTACCGTCCACCGATGTACATGACGTTCGAAGAGTATCTCTACTACGATGTACAGAAATCGGTTGATGATTACTGGAAGCAGCGTGAACATGCAGAGAGCCAGGCGCAAGGTCACGGCGACAAAGGCCTGATTCCGCCGATCAAAATCAACAGCGAAAAATTCGACCGCATTTTCGGTGGTGGAACAATCGACATCCGTCCGCAGGGTTCTGCCGAATTGATTTTCGGTGTGAACGTAAACCGTACAGACAATCCTGCATTGCCGGAACGTCAGCGTAGAATTTCAACGTTTGAATTCGATGAGAAAATTCAGCTCAACGTTGTTGGTAAGATCGGTGAGAAATTAAAGCTCACAACGAACTACAACACGGAGTCTACTTTCGAATTCGAAAACCAGATGAAGCTGGAGTACACCGGATTCGAAGATGAAATCATCAAGAAGATTGAAGCGGGTAACGTTACGTTTGGATTGAACTCTTCGCTCATCACAGGATCACAAACGCTCTTCGGTATCAAAACTGAATTCCAGTTTGGTCGTCTTACGATGACGAACATTCTTTCGCAGCAGCGCGGTAAGAAATCGGAAGTAAATGTAACTGGTGGTGCGCAGGTAACGAATTACGAAGTGAACGGTGATAATTACGAAGCGAACAGACACTTCTTCTTGTCCCAGTTCTTCTACAATAGCTACGACGGTGCGATGGCGAATCTACCTGTAATCAACTCCGGAGTTGCTGTAACGCGTGTCGAAGTCTGGGTAACGAACCGTACAGGTGTTGTAGATAACACGCGGAACATTGTGGCGTTCGCTGATATCGGAGAAGATTCACTGGAGCATGTAGGTTCAGGATTCATTAGCGTAGATGGAAGCACTCCGGCGGTTCCGGATAATCAGCGCAACGATTTGTATCAGCAGCTTGTAGATGATTACTGCGAGAATCCTGGATTGTCATTAAGAGATATTACTGATCCGATACAGACAACTTTCCTTCCACTTTCAAACGGATACAATTTTACTCAATCTGTCAATTATGAGCGCTTGGGTAACGCACGTAAACTTCTCGCAACAGAATTTACCATCAACGATCGGCTCGGATTTATTTCCCTGAATCAGGCGTTGAATTATGATGAAGTTGTAGCCTGCGCGTACCAGTACACGTTGAACGGACAAGTGTATCAGGTGGGAGAATTTTCTACTGACGGTATAACTGGACAGGAAGCTCTCATTGTGAAATTGCTCAAGAGCTCGAATAACGTTCCGCGTGTTAACAGTACAGAAGAATACCGCACATGGAACCTGATGATGAAGAACATCTATTCCATTGGAGCGTACCAGGTGAACCCGCAGGATTTCCAGTTGCAGGTTTGGTACAACAACCCATCAACAGGAACAGACATTCCGTTCATTCCGGAAGGACCAATCAGCTCAGTGCCGTTGATCCAGGTTTTCGGTTGGGATAAACTCAACCAGCAATTGCAACCTACTCCGGATGGACAGTTCGATTTCGTTGACAGAGTTACAGTGTACGCAAACAACGGACGAGTCATCTTCCCTGTCACAGAACCGTTCGGTAAATACCTCGAAACTAAATTCGCCGGCGATCCGAACCAGGCACAGCTGTATCTGAAGTACGGTTATCCGCAATTGTATGATTCGACGAAAACGGTTGCGTCAACCACATTCGCCGGTAAGAACCGATTCAAACTGAAAGGTTCGTACAAGTCTTCTTCGAATTCCGACATCTCGCTCAACGCAGTAAACGTTCCGCAAGGATCGGTAAGTGTAACTGCAGGTGGTGCTCCATTGACGGAAAACGTTGACTACACGGTTGACTATACGCTCGGTCGCGTGCGAATCATCAACGAGAGTATTCTGAATTCCGGTGTACCAATCAAGATTTCACTGGAGAGCAACTCGCTCTTTAATATTCAGTCGAAGACATTGTGGGGAACACACCTGAACTATCGTGTGAACCGCGATTTCAACGTGGGTGGAACCGTGATGAATCTTACCGAGCGTCCAATTACACAGAAGATCAACATTGGTGATGAACCGATGAGCAACACGATCTGGGGACTCGATCTGAATTACAGAACAGATGCGCCGTTCCTGACGCGTGCTGTTGACCGCTTACCATTGATCACTACGAAGGCTCCGTCTTCGATTACTGTGCAAGGTGAATTTGCTTATCTCGTTCCGGGACACAACAAAGCCATTGGTAAAAACGGAAATTCTTACATCGACGATTTCGAAGGAACGCAATCTGCAATTGATATTCGTTCGCCGCAAAGCTGGTCGCTCGCATCTGTTCCGCAAGGACAACCTACACGTTGGCCGGAAGCAAGCGACGACAGTTTATTTAGTGGAGCCAACCGTGCAAAATTCTGCTGGTATGTTATCGATCCGCTTTTCCTGCGGCCAGACAACAACCTGAAGCCTGATCACGTTAGCCTCGAAGATCAGTCGAATCACCGTGTGCGCGAAGTATTGGAAACAGAAGTGTTCCCGAATAAACAGCCACCAAGTGGTCAGCCGATGAACGTATCGATGCTGGACATTGCGTACTATCCATCAGAGCGTGGACCATACAACTTCGACGTTGCTCCATCTACGGTCACATCAGGTATTGCACTCGATGGAACGCTGAACAATCCTGCTTCACGTTGGGGCGGTATTCAGCGTCGTATCGAGACAAACGATTTCCAGGCAGCGAACATTGAATACATCCAGTTCTGGATGATGGATCCGTACAACGAAGATGTTGACGTCGCAGATCAGAACACAACAGGTGAGCTCTTCATTCATCTCGGAAACGTTTCGGAAGATGTGCTGAAAGATTCACGTAACTCTTTCGAGAACGGAATTCCTTCGAACGGAGATTTCTCTATCATCGATTCAACAGAGTGGGGCCGTGTTCCTGTTGTGCAGTCAATCGTGAACGCATTCGATAACGACGAGAACGCACGTCCATTGCAGGATGTTGGTCTTGATGGTTTGGGGGATGGCGATGAGCAATCGTTCTTCAAAGAATACCTCGATGGACTTACTGCATTGTACGGAACCGGATCCGGTGCATACCAGAATGCACTCAGAGATCCTGCAGGTGATAACTATCACTACTATCGTGGTTCTGATTTCGATGCGTCTGCAACACCAATTCTTTCACGTTACAAGCGCTTCAACGGCCCTGACGGAAATTCTCCGGTAACAGGTCAGCCGAACGATGATGGATATTCAGAAGATTATCCAACGCAGTCGACTACGCTTCCTAACCAGGAAGACATCAACCGCGATAACACACTGAACGAAACAGAAAGTTATTACGAGTACCGCGTGAAGATGGATCCTACGAATGTGAACCGTAATAACGTCGGGAATAACTACATCACAGATGTATACGTTACTAACGTAACAACGAAAGATGGCCGTACACGTGAGATTGTTTGGTACCAGTTCCGCGTTCCGGTAAAACAGTACGATGCGAAAATCGGTAACATTGACAATTTTAACTCTATCCGTTTCATTCGTTTGGGTGTACGTGGAGCTGACAAGCCTGTAGTTTGTCGCTTTGCACGCCTTGAGTTTGTTCGTTCTGACTGGAGAAAGTATGATTACTCATTGCTGTACCCGGGTGAATACATCAGCAACGATCAGTCGAATACTGAATTCCAGGTAGCAGCAATTAACATCGAGGAAAACGGAAACCGTACTCCGATCAATTATGTTCTGCCTCCGGGAATTGATCGCGAACAGAACGTGCAGAGCGCAACACTTGTTCGTCTCAATGAGCAATCGCTTTCAATGAAAGTATGTGATCTTGAAGACGGTGATTCACGCGCTGCGTTCAAAACTGTAAACAGCATGGATGTGCGTTCTTACAAGAAGTTGCGCATGTTCGTTCACGCAGAACAGCGTTCAGGAACAAGCGAACCATTGTACGACGGAGATGTTTCGGCATTCATGCGTATCGGTACAGATTACACAGACAATTACTACGAGTACGAAATTCCATTGTCGGTAACACCTCCCGGAATTTATGGAGCGAATGATGAAGTGGACCGCGAAAAAGTGTGGCCGGCAGAGAACAACATGGAACTCTCATTTGAGATGCTGCAGTATGCAAAGCAGCAGCGTAACATCGCAATCTCGAATGGTACTGCAACACTTACTGCCGAATACAGAATCGAAGATCCTGAACATCCAGGCAATTGGATCACCGTAAAAGGAAATCCAAACCTCGCGTCGGTGAAGATCATCATGCTTGGAATCCGTAACCCGAAAATGACAAGTGCGAATACCGGATCAGACGACGGATTGAATAAGTGCGCTGAAGTTTGGTTCAACGAACTTCGTCTTACCGACTTCAACGAAGATGGTGGTTGGGCTTCTACAGCGCGCGTAACAGCAAAACTTGCCGACTTCGGTACTGTGAATATTTCAGGTAGCATGGCTACACCGGGATTCGGCAGCATCGAGAAAAAAGTAAGTGATCGTCTTCGCGAGAAGCAGGTGAACTACGACGTATCAACACAGCTTGAGCTTGGACGTTTCTTTCCGGAGAAAACTGGAATCCGTCTTCCATTGTTCTGGGGTTACGGTGAAACATTCATCACTCCGCAGTTCAACCCGCTTGATCCTGACATTCTGCTTGCGCCGGTTCTTTCGAATGAAGATCTTACACCTGATGCGCGTGACTCCATACGTGGCGCCACCGTGGATTATACGCGGCGAAAATCGCTCAACTTCACGAACGTACACAAGGAAAAAGCGAAGGGCGGCAAGTCGCACATTTATGACATCTCAAATTTCACGATGAGTTATGCGTACACGGAAGTGTATCGTCACAACGTGAACATTGAATATTCCTCAGCGAAAAATCACCGCGGTGGAATTACATGGTCGTACCAGCCAAGCGTCAAGCCTTGGAAACCATTCGAGAAAAAGAAATGGGCGAAAGGAAAATGGATGACACTTCCGAGGGAATTCCAGCTCAGTCCGCTTCCGGCTTCTCTTGGAGTAACGAGTGATCTGAACCGTACATACAGCGAAGTGAAAGCGCGTAACATCACAGGTTACAACGACATTTTCACTCCGATCAACTACAACAAAAACTTTGTGTGGAATCGTAATTACGATATGCGCTGGGACATTACCAAGAATCTGAAAGTAGATTTCGCGGCCGATAACATGGCGCAGGTATTGGAACCTTACGGAAAGATCGACACGAAAGAGGAGAAGGATACCGTGATCAACAACATCAGGAATTTCGGAACAACGATGTCGTATCACCACCAGACGAACATTTCGTACACGTTCCCGATTAACAAGATTCCGATTTTCGATTGGATTACAGGAAACGTTCGTTATGCTACGGGTTATACGTGGACACGTGGACCACTTGCTGCAGATACGATAGGTAACGTAATCGGTAACAATGCACAGTGGCAGTGGACCGGTCAGGCGAACATGGTAACATTGTACAACAAGATTCCTTACTTCAAGAAGATCAACAACAAGAAGATCGGAGCTAAGCCTGCACCGAAACCGAATGCACCGAAAGACACAACAAAGAAGAAGGACGATGATCAGTTCATTATTGTGGAGTACCTCGCGCGTGCAGTGATGACGGTGAGAACTGTTTCAGTGAACTACTCGAACAATTCTACACTCGCATTGCCGGGATACAAACCGCGCACGAACATCATGGGCTTTGATCAGGATTTCAATGCACCTGGATTAGGATTCCTGTTTGGACAGCAAAAGCATTTTGGACCGAACAAAGTTGAATATCCGATATGGGCCGTGCAGAACGGATGGCTCGTGCAGGAATCATCGTTGTATACGCCGTTCACACGAGGCAACACGCAGAACTTAACGATGCGTGCGGCGCTTGAACCATTCCCTGATCTGAAGATCGAATTGACAGCGAATAAAACAACTTCACTGAACAAGAGTGAGTTCTTCCGTTGGGACGATCTTTCTCAGGAATTCGAGCGCCAGACTCCAACTGAAACCGGTGCGTACAGCGTTTCTATCATCGCATGGAAAACGGCGTTCGCGAAAGACGACAAAGACACGCACTTCTCAACAGTGTTCCAGCAGTTCCTTGATAACCGTGCTACTTTCTCTTCTACACTTGGTGCAGATAATCCTTACTCAACCGGCATTGACCCTACAACAGGATTTGCAGACGG
>CAYUTR010000265.1:0-7296 GCA_964447465.1 uncultured Chryseobacterium sp. | reverse complement strand
GAGCAATAACGACGGACAAGGGAAGTTGATTATTCCGTTTTCTTCGCAAGAGGAGCTCGATAAGATTCTTGATGCGCTGGATATCTAGTCAGTCTTCGGCTACGCTCAGCGTGACAATCGTCTCGATCGAGGTACTTGTCATACTGAACGTAGTCGAAGGATGACGTGCCGATAAGCTGATGCTAAAACCGCTATCTGTTCTGTGCTTTGTGCTCCTGTTTATCGGGACATCGCTTCACGCGAAATTTGAAGCGGGCATTCACGGATACATTTATCCAGGAGATACTTTCAAAGTCGACACTGCAGCAGAGAAATTGCATTCCCCTAAGAAAGCAGCAATCATGAGCGCTTGTCTTCCGGGACTCGGCCAGATTTACAACAGGAAAGCCTGGAAACTCGCGATCATCTATCCAATCATGGGCGGGGTTGTATACGGCTTCGCATGGAATCAGAGTTACTTCAAGTATTACCGCGACGCATTGCGCGTACGTTACGACGGTGATCCGACTACCATTGATCCGCTTTCACTCTACTCTGACGATCGCATCGTAACGATGAAGAATTACTACCAACGTTACCGCGATTTATGCGTGATCGGATTTGCAGCGGTGTATCTTTTGCAGATCATTGATGCGTCGGTTGATGCGCACTTGTATTACTTTGATGTGGGTCCGGATTTGTCGATGATGTGGCGACCGGAATTGAAAATAGATTCATACGGACCTACGTTGGGTGGTGGTATTGTATTAGGTTTTCATTAGTTCCGGTCTTTCCCGAAATAATCCACCTCTTCCCCCGTCTCTCTCACCCACATCGGATAATACAAAGTCCTCACTGCATCCCAATGCTCTGTATCCGCGCGGTTTCTATCATACACATCTCCGATGTAATCAAACTCCTCAAACTTCTGCGGAGGATTTCTTCCAAGAATCGCTTTCACATCTGCTTCACTCATTTTCCACTCGTTCATCAGGTGCATCATTGTTGGTTCCATGAAAGTGATGTAGAGTAATTCTCCCAGTGTGTGATCGGGACGATAATTCCAATTCATATCCGTGTTCAGCGTTAACCGATACCGTTCCAGTCGCACCTGCATGGAATCGCGGATGTTCAGAAAACCTCTGTTTGTCAGCATTCCTTTCACTTCGCGATTGTCAATGAAAAGTGGCTGAATCACAATTTCGTGACACCACAAACACTTTGCGGGTTTGCCCGCATCACCAACGTGCGATGGAGTACCTGAAGCCAGTTCTCCGTGCTCATCATACACAACGAAACGTAGTTGTCCATTGGGCATGATATCGAAACACTCATAAAATTCAGGAGCGAATGTTCCGCTGTCGAGTGATCCGACTCCCTCTTCTGCTACGAAACCATACTGAAAAAGCGAAGTGTCTTTGGAAAACAGAATTCTTCGGTGACCTTCTGAAATTGTAGATGTTGTAACACCAAATACATTCGCTGTAACGTCAATGGAGTATTTGGTTTTGAATTCATCCAGCGTTTTCGGCACGCCGGTGATTTCATAGTAATGCCAGGAAGATCCTAATGTAAGTGTCACAAATTTTCCGACATCAAGTCCATTGTGCTTTTTGTACTCTTCGCTTTTCATGATGCTATCACAAATAACAAAGAGTGCGTTTCGTGCTGTTTCGTTAAAGCCCACGCTATCGAGATTGATCGTGAATCGTGTGCTGTCTGCAGGATCAAATTTTACGGCGTGATCAAAACTACCCTTCGGCAATTCCGCTCCCAACCACGAAAGATCCCAGATCAATCCGCGCATTACATCCTGACGAGTTTGTGTCTCGTAACTCTTGTTCCAGATGAGGGTGATTTTTAGATCATCTAACTCTTTAAAATCCGGCACATCACAGAACGGGAAGAACATCGCGATGAATAGCGAAGCACCCAAAATGGATATGACGACTCGCTTCTTCATTGTTCGATAATGATTTCGTATTCCCGTGTTGAGATGGTATAGAGATGAAATAAACCCGGTCCCCGATGGTAATCCGAAAGTATCAGCATCGATTCTCCGTCTGTACCGATCGATTTCATCTCAACTCCATGCAGATTAATACTCCCTCTGCCGAATGACCTCCATTCTTCATCTGCCGGAATAGTATATTCCCGAAAACCTCCATCCGCGTAAGAAACATAAGTAACAGAACCGTCGGTGAGAATAGCATCGAGTACGTAATCCTGCGTGACCAATTCGGGATGATAATAACGCAATGGAAATACTTCCGGACGGCTTGTGAATTTGAAGATGATCATCACAAAGAAAATCGCTCCGACTACCATCTGCGGTATCTCCAGTCGTTTGAAACTGAACGATGGTTTGGATTCCATGACAAACAGTGTGATGAAAATCCAGAGTTTGTATTCTTCAAGGAACGGAGAGAAACCATCGAATATTCTCGGCGGAAACATGAGGACAACTGCGTAAAGCATGACTCTAATCCAATCTGAATACGCGAACTCGCTTCTCTCTGCGCCGAACGTAACAAACGGAACCATCAGCAACAGTGAATAGGTCGAAGTGTATCCTGAAGTGATATTCACGAACAAAAGAAGAAGTAGAATCTTCTTCTTCCAGTCAATTGCATTCTTCCATGCACCCACAAGAACAATAGACATTCCGATGAAGAAGATCGTATTGATGAGCTGAACCAATCTTTCCGTCCCGCTAATCAACGCATGCGGATTCAGAATTGCATCAGGCAGCATCAGTTTCCGGAGAAAGACAACGAATCCCTGGAAGGAAGATGAATAGGGATCACTCACGAAACCATTCATCATCCGAGGCATTGCTTCAGTGTATAATTGAATGGTAGCATGTGGCATCCAGAAGAACAGTGCTCCATTCAGCCACGTGATAAAAATCCAAAATCCGATTGTCCATCCCACAATCTTAAATTTTCTCTCGCTGAGCAACCAGATGATTAATATCGCCGGACTAATCTTCAATGCAATTGCAATTCCAAGACAGATTCCGCTAAGCCATCTGAGTTTCTCTGCGTTGAGAACCACTTCAAACAGTAAGGCCGCAATTATGAGATAAGTTTGGCCGAAGAGAATGTTGTAGTAAAGCGGAATCAGTGCGGCAATCAGCACAATGCAAAGCTTCCAGTCGATCTCGTTGTTATATCGTCGCAGAAATCTGTAGAACGAGAAAATGAAGAACACAATTCCAAACCAGTTGAACAGACTCTTTGCAAGCTGTGCATTTCCAATCAACGCAAATGGTTGATAGAACAGCGTTGTTTGTGGCGACACCGTGCAATGATCCAGAAACAATCCTGTTCCACCCTGCTCTTCAGCGTAACGATTGAATGCCATCACGTCGTAAAGTTCAACGGCTGATTTCCCTTCGCTGACCAGCTTTGCACCGTAATAGTAATTGCCGAAATCAGAAAGCGGCGTACGGAATGAAGTAAACACATTGAAAAATCCGCACACTAAAAAAAGTGCGATACAAATCTGCTTCGGCGTTAACTTCAACGTCTTCATTTCCGTCTCTTCGCCCTCCATTGCTGAATTGCCGGCGGCGTCCATCTCCGCAGAAAATGTCTGAGTCCGGACTCCTTGGTATCGACCGACAAATCGCGAAACAAGTCAGTCATTTCTTCTGCATTCACAATGCCGTTCAGTAAATATTTGGCCTCACTGAAATATCCCTGCGTGGCCAGAATTACTGCACTTCTTTTTCTCTGGACAAGATTTTCATCCGACCGGTTATCCCAATTGAACACATACCAGCCATCGCCCACCGGCGCAATCTTCGGACGCTCGTATATTTTACTTCCCGGAGCAAACTCGTCTTCGCGATTCCTGATATCCGGATAGGAGCGACATTCCACGAAACGGAATCCGCAGTCGCGAAGAAAAATATCGACATCCGAAAAGTAACTCTGACCTTTGTACACCGGAAAGAAAGCAACCTCCACACACAACACTCCCACTTTTCCTGATTTCAGAAGTTCTTCACCACCCCGAAGAATATTCAGCTCGTTTCCCTGCGTATCGAGTTTCAAAAAATCAATAAATGAAATACGATTCACTTCGCAGAATGAAGCCAACGTTGTCGCTTCAACTGTGATGTTTTTTTCTACATCCATTCCACCACTCCAGTCGCCGGCATTTTTCATTTCACCGAATCCTCGTGCGAATTCTTCCTTATCCGGAGCCAAGGTAGAACTCATACTCGCCTGCCTTGTGATGTGCAACGTGGTTTGTCCTGCCTTGTCGGACAGCGCCAACTCATGTACAAAGTGTTCACGAAATCCATTCTTTGCAGAACGTAAAAGTTCGGCCGCGATTGGTTCCGGCTCAATGGAATGAACGCTCTGAAATTCGTGGAGGGCTCGCATCATATTAAAGCCACCTCGTGCACCAACATCCAGTACAAGACAGGACTGCTGCTTATAAAGATTTCTCAGAAATTCGTCGGTTTTCAAGCGGGCTAAATTACGGAATAAGGGACGGGGAATGGGGGACGAGGGATGAGGGACGGGGAATGGGGAATGGCGGATGTATTGACGACTCCTTGCCAGATCCAACTCTTAAAGGACAAATTCAACTTTATCAAAGCAAATTGTTGCCATTTACGTCATTTCACACCCTCGTACCCCGTTCCCCATTCCTCGTTCCTCATCCCCTTTTGCCTACCCTTTTTTACCCTAAAATTTGTCAGATAACCGCCAGAGTACTACTTTCACCCCAGAATGCAAAAGCGTTCTTTTAACCCATAAAAACAACCTTTTTACACCATGCGTAAACTTCTTTTCCCTGCAGTAGCACTCCTCGTAATCGCAATCAGCGGTTGCAGCGGCACTAAATTCAACGAAGTAAAGATCAACGGCCTTTACTCTATGGAACTTCCTGAATATCTCACGGAAGGATACGACCTGAACAGCGAAGCATCGCTTCAGTACCAGGATGTAGTTAAAGAAGTTTATGTAATTGTTATTGATGAGCCAAAGCAGGAGTTCATCGACGTTTTCATGTCAATTGATGAATACGATTCAAGCAAAAGCGCTTGCGATAATTACGCAGCAGCACAAATGGAGTCGATCGAAGCAAACATGACTACGGTTACTTCTAAGTCTGTTTTGAAAAAGAGCACTCTTGCAGGTTGCGAAGCCCGCACAGCTAACGTTGCTGGAACGCAGGAAGGCATTGATGATGCAATGGGATTCACTGTAGCATTCATCGAAGGAAAAGAAACACTTTACATGGTAATGACTTGGACGTTCGAAAAGGACAAAGACAAATACCAGGCAGATATGGACAAAATGATCAACTCTTTCAAGGAGCTGTAGTCTAAGTTCATTTAATAAATACTTTCGTCCTGACATGTACGCATCGTCAGGACGATTTTTTTTAGAACAAAATTCTATGATCGGAAAAATTGGATTCGCAACAACCACAGCAATCGTGTTGCTATTTAGTAGCTATCACCCTGTTGCTGATGGACACATGAATTACGCAACGAAAGTACGTGAAGTGAATGTTGCAGGACGCTACTCAATCATGTTACCTACGTACCTCACGGAGGGTTTTGACCTCAACTCTGAAGCGTCTCTTCAATACCAAAACGTCATTAAGGAAGTTTACATCATTGTTATTGATGAACCCAAACAAGAATTTATCGATGTGTTTAGAGAGATTGAAGATTATGATACAACAAAATCGCCGCTCGAAAATTACGCACGGGCTCAGATGGAGTCAATTCGCAGTAATATGTCCGTAGTCACTTCAGAATCTCCAATCAGATTAGTCCAAACGGGTTGTGGGCAAGCAATAATGTACGATGTGGCGGGAACACAAGAGGGAATTGACGACGCTATGGGATTTACAGTTGGCTTCTACGAAGGGAAACTGAATCTCTATATGATCATGATCTGGACATTTGAAAAAACAAAATCTGTTTACCAGGCCGACATGGATGCCATGTTGGTCTCTTTCAAGGAGCTATCCGGTGCGATTAACAGCTCCCCGTATCACATTCAGAATGAAAAATTCTCCGTAGAATTTCCGCGATTTATGACGCAGGATACCACTACATCTGACTACAATATTGTTAATTTCTCTTCATCAGAAAAAGAACTGTATGTGTCGGTTAACGAGCATCTGAAATCAAACTGGGATGAAGGTTACAAGGCCTGGCCCGAGAGAAAGACAAGTTCTTTATTGGACTATTTCACCGTTGACCAACGTAATTTCATTCATAAAAACAGTCCAAAGGACACACATAGCAGCGAAACACTTTCAGGAAAATCAAATGGCTCAAACTGGAGAACGTTTTCATTCACAGAAGGGCCGGTAGACGATATTCAATGGTATCGTGAATTCCGAATCATTGAAGGTAAAGCTCACTTCTACTTCATTGAAATCTATTGTCCGCTATCCGCCAAGGAATCCAACAGTGCAGATACCAAATCAATTTTTGAGTCGTTCAAGGTGCTGTAGTGAAATATTATTGAAATATTACTTAAATCCCGACTGCGAAAGTGTCGGGATTTGTTTTTACTGTTGCTTTTCTCAATTTTCGCGCTATACATCCAATGAACAGAATTCTAATTCTCCTTTTTACGGTTTTAATTTCGCGTGAAGCATTCTCTCAGAATGATTCCGTGGTATACACGAAGTATGACGTATATTCTACGGATGACACCAATAGAATGTACAGGTACATAATAAGGGAATTTTTCTCCAGCGAACATAAGTTCGTGGTTGCGCTTGCAAAAGATCACAACGTTACAGTCGCCAGTAATCTGAGTGCACCGAAACAGTTCATTCACCGCGTTAAAGTTGACTCTGGATCATACGTTCGTGTCACTATTGATGCGAAAGACGGTTCACAAACGGTAACTTATCCAGATTCCGTGGATAGGGTTGATTGGGTCGCTGTCGATTCTTTCTACACAAATACCGACTCCATTCACATCGATACGATTTATGTTGAGAAATGGAAATACTTCCATCCTGAATTTACGAACGTCATAGATAAAGCCAGCACGTGTGGATACATTTATGATCTCAAACATGGTAGGGAAACATCGTATTACGGACCGCATCAGTTAGCCGGTGCCGTTGTTACTTCGAAGAAATTTGGCCTTCGGTATACCGGAAAATGGGAATACGGTGAACGAATCGGAAAATGGAGATATTATACTCCTGACGGTGAACTCCAACGCACTGAAAAGTGGAAAAATGGACGGCTAATCAAAACGAAATATCCGTAACCTTTGAATGATTGCAGGTTATAATTTTATGCAGCATCTGATT